>NZ_CP005189.1:0-300000 GCF_001563285.1 Sphingobium sp. MI1205 | reverse complement strand
GAAATACGATCCGTAAATATCTGCGGTCAGACACAAGGACGCAGCAGCCCGCCGATCTGGCGAGCCTGGGCCATGATGGCTCCTATGGCCGTGTCGCCGCCTTTGCGCGGGACTGGCGCGATGATTATCGCCGCCAGCAACAGATGGGCGGGCGCGGAACAGCGCTGCAAGGCGCTGTGGCAGGATATCCCGCACGGGACCGAGCCGGGCTCTGCCGCCGATGCCAGGGCCGATGAGGTGGAATGCCTGATGCCGGTGGCCAGGCCCTTCGACGGCGTCGTGGGATATGGCAAGCGGGTGTCGCCGACCTGTCTGGTTCATCTGGAGCGCAACCGCTACAGCGTGCCGACGTCGTTCGCTAATCGGCCTGTCAGCCTGGGCTTCGCCCCATCCCGACCACTTCCTGGTTGTCGCCGGGGGACAGATGCCTATCGCGCGATGGCGGATGCCGCCGCAGGGAATCATGAGGGTTGGGATGTCTGATGGCGCTCAACATGATCATCGTCGATGCCGATTGCGGCTTGGGTGATACTCGCCGCCCTTGGGTTGGCCGATCAGACCAGTTGACCGGAAAGGGAGCCGGTGCGGTCGAAACCGCACCGGCGCACGATCATGCGTTGGCGAACACGGCCTTTGAGGCCTCTTCGCCCGCAAGCCGCCCGAAGGTCAGCGCGTTGCCGACGCCCATGCCACCGCCGGAATAGCGATTGCCCTGCACGCAGCCCAGGATTTCTCCCGCCGCGAACAGGCCGGGGATGGTCGCGCCGTTGCGGTCGCGCACGCGCCCATGGACGTCGATGTCGAGGCCCGCGCTCGTTTGCCCGATCACCGACGCGCGGACTTCCACGGCGAAGAAGGGCGCCTGGTCGATCGGGAAATATTTGGGTGCCTGCTTGGCCCATTCGCTGTCCACGCCCTCATGTGCATCCGCATTGTAGCGGGTCATCGTCTCATTGAGAGCCAGGCGGTTGACGCCGATCTTGTCCGCCAGCGCCTCCAGCGTATCGGCGGTGCGAATCTTGCCCGACTTGACGTGCTTGCGGATCAGATCCTCGTCCCATGTCTGTGACACTTCGCCGGTATGATACGGGTCGGAGAAGCGCTTGTCGGCGCTGCCTTCGATCAGCGTCTTTTCATCGAAGATCGCCCAGGCATGGGCGCGGGGCTGTTCGTTGATGAGATAGCCGGAGACGGCATAGGGTGAATTTTCCGGCATGAACCGGCGCCCATCGTCATTCACCAGCATGCACCAGGGCGGCAGGAACGCTTCCACCGAATTGGGCACCAGGCCCGCTGACGGCAGGACAAGGCCGGTATCGATGCCGGTGATCCGGGCGCCGACGCCCTCACCCAGCTTGATGCCGTCGCCCAGGATGAAGGGCGCGTCATTGTGCACGGAATAGACGATGTCGCCATGCTGCGCGGCAGAGGGGAAATATTTGGCGCGCATGCCGGGGCTGTTGCCAAAGCCCCCGGTCGTGATGATGACCGCCTTGGCCCGCAGGTCCATGCCCGACGCATGAACGCCGACGACGCGGCCGTCCTCTACAAGCAAATGCTCCACGCGCGTCTTGAGCGCGGTTTCGATCCCCTTGGCGCCCACCTCGTTGATCAGCAGACGTCCGATGGTATCGCCGGCGCCCACCGTGCAGTGGCCGCGCGGGACCGTGTCGACGCCGGACTTCACCACCCACTGATATTCCGCGCCCAGGCTGACCAGCCATTCGACCGTGGCGGCGCTGCGTTCCGCGAACAGGCGGATGATGTCGGGCCGCGTCTGCCAGCCGTTCAACGTCATGATATAGTCGTACATGGCTTGCGGGCTATCCTCGATCCCCATGGACTTCTGGACACTGGTCCCGGCGGCGTAGACCACCCCGCCCGAGAGGCGCGTCGCGCCTCCCAGCTTGTCGTCCGCTTCCAGGATGATGACCGACGCGCCGGCCGCATGCGCGAACAGCGCCGCCGTCATGCCCGCGCCGCCGCCTCCCACCACGATGATGTCGTAATCTGTTGCGGTTTCAGCTTCGTTAGGCATGTTTCGGTCTCTCTCTCACGATTAAACGATGAGGCCCTGTGGCCCTGATGATTCAAAATGCGGTCGAGCCTTGGCTTTGTGACGCCTCATTTGCAACGTGGTTTTTTGCCTTGAGGCCGTCGGCCGGTCATCAGCGCGTATAGCATATTGTTGAGCGATGTCGCCCGCTGCTGCCGTCAGGCCAGAGTATACCCAAGTGGTGGTGGCCGGACGGCGGGGCGGGCGGACATTGATGTTCGCTCCCATTGTTCCAGAGCCTTCTCTTGGTGACCGCGGCGACATGGCTTACAAGAAGCGGGCAACAGTAATGAAGAGGATGGGTCATGGCAGACTGGTTGGTGGACACGCGCACGCGCCCCGGCACGGCTATCATGCCAGGCGAAGCGCCGCATGAGGTCTATCAACGGCTGATCTCGAATGATGAGAATAAGGCACCCGAGACGATCGCGACCACCCTGCCCGAGGATCTCGGCCTCGGCGGCATCGACAAGAGGCGCTATTATGATCCCGCCTTCCATCGGCTGGAGGTGGAAAGGCTGTGGACGCGCACCTGGCAGATGGCCTGCCGCGAGGAGGAAATTCCCGAAGTCGGCGACGTGGTCGTCTATGACCTCGCCGAACATAGTTTCCTGATCACCCGGGTGTCTCCCGATGAGATCCGAGCCTATCGCAACGCCTGCCTGCATCGTGGCACGCGCCTCTGCGACAGCGACACCAGCGTGCGACAGTTCCGCTGTCCGTTCCACGGCTTCACCTGGTCGCTGGAGGGCCAGTTGAGCGAAGTGCCCTGCCGCTGGGATTTCCCCCAGGTGGAGGAAGCGCGCTTCCGCCTGCCGGAAGCGAAGGTGGACCGGTGGGGCGGCTTTGTCTTTATCAACATGGACCCGGACGCGTCCCCGCTGGCCGATTATATGGGGATATTGCCGGACCATGTGTCGGGCGAGCATTTCGCCGGCAAATATATCGCGCGCTATTTCCGAAAGGTGCTGCCCGCCAACTGGAAGGCCTGTATCGAAGCCTTCCTGGAAGCCTATCACTCGGTTGAAACTCATGCCTGGTCGCTGGGCTTCACCAATGACGCCAACGCCCAATATGACATTTTCCCGGACTCGCCGCACGTCACGCGCTTCATGCACGCCTTTGGCGTCCAGAGCCCGCACGTCGACCGGACCTTGACCGAACAGCAGGTGCTGGAGGAACTGTTCAAGATCTTCTGGAACGGTGAAGCCGCACCCGAGCTTGCGCCGGGCGAGAAAGCGAGACCCTTCGCCGCGGCCCTGGCGCGGCAGAGGCGCTCTGCCGAAATGGGCCGCGACTATTCGCATTATTCCGACGCCGAAAGCATTGATTCCATCGAATATACGCTGTTCCCCAACCTCGTGCTGTTCAAGGGGCTGATGGTGCCTACGGTCTATCGCTTCCGTCCCAACGGCAACGATCCTGACAGCTGCATATTCGACCTCTATCTCTTGCTGGAAGTCCCGGAAGGCGAACCCCGGCCGGAACCCGCCATGGTCTTTGAAATGGGCGAGATGAGCTATGCGGAGTTGCCTGGCCTCGGCCATTTCTTCGGTACGACCTATGATCAGGACACAAGCAATTTGGGAATGCAGCAAAAGGGCATGAAGACCTTGCTGCAGGAGGATCTGGTTCTGGGCCGATATCAGGAAAGCCGCCTGCGGCACTTCGAAAAGATGATTGACCAGTATATCGCTAGGGGATGAGCGGGACCGACGAGAAACTGCTCGCCCGGGTCGAAGATCTGGAGGCCCGTCGCGACATCATGGATTGCGTGTGTCGCTACATGCGGGGACAGGACAGGCTGGACCCGGACTTGCAGAAGTCGGCCTTTCATCCCGACGCCTATGTTGATTGTGGTCCGCTTGCGGGATCGGTGGATGAATTTGTCGCCTATGCCCAAGCAGGCCTCGAAGGTTGCGCCTTCACCCATCACATGATTGGCCAGATGCAGCTCACCATTGCTGGTGATTGCGCGGAGGGAGAGGTCTATTTCATCGCCTATCATCGCATGATGCTGGATGGGACGGAAAAGGACATGATCTTCGGCGGCCGGTACATCGACGAATATCGGCGGCGTGGCGGAGAATGGCGGATTTTTCGACGTAAGGAGATTGCCGACTGGACACGTGTCGATCCGGCCGCCGATGATTTTTTCGCGATGGAACCGGCCTATGTACGCGGCGGACGGCGGGGCAAGGATTTCAGCAACAGGCGGATCTGGCCGGCTTGAGGAGCTGGCCTTGTACCATCAATATCGCCTCACAGCGGATTTCGATCAGCCCGCGTTCCGACTTGTCGAGATCTTGAAAATCCCGCTCGTCGGGAACGCCGATCAATCGTCCGTCGAGGCCATAGGTCCAGCTATGATATTGGCAGCGTCGCAGTGACGCCTTGCCGGCGGACGGCCTGTTCAAAATCGTCGATCGTCGACTGTCTCATGACTTCTCCCTCTCGAGGGAGCCGGGGCGGGATCACCCGTCCCGGCGTCTTTCGCACCCTTTTCCCTTGGATCATTTCGGTATTATTCGGTGCGATCGCGGTCGTTCGCGGGCGTGGATGTAACAGAGCTTGCGAATGGGAATACCGGCCGCCGCGGTCAAGTCTGGAAGAAGCCATCAATTCATTCAAAATGCCCGCAAACCAATGAGGTGCAATTGTGCCGATCACGCGGCTTGCAACGCAGCTTGACTATGAGCCTACAACAGTTAGCCTGCGTACGATACGATTATAAAGAATCGGATTTGGAGAGGATGTATGGGATATTATACGGCCATCGTTCCAAAGTCGCTCGCGTTTCACAGGGAAGACTTTCCCGATCCTTTTCACGCGGTGCCGCTCGCGCGCAAGCAGATGGCCTGTGCCAATCAGAGGCTGCGGCGAGCCGAAATACTCTGTAACGTGCGCCGCTTGCTTGCGCAGGACGGCTATGCCGGCGTTTCCCTGAAAGAGGTGGCGCAAAGCAGTAACGTGTCGATTCAGACCGTCTATAATCTGGTGGGAAACCGCACGACGCTGTTAGCCGAGGCTGTGGTCGAACATATCGGCGCTCATGGCAAGCTGGCCTTTTCCAGAAAGGGGTATCCCAATCCCATCATCGGCCTTTGCGATCTTTATTGGGAAGGCGCCGCGTTGCACCCGCAATATACGCGTAATGCGACGCTCACCTACTTCCCGCCCGACCGCCCGCTGTTCGAGCATATCCACAAGCGGGGCGCGCTGCTGCTGCGGGAGGGGTTTCGCGTCATGGCGGCCGAAGGCAAGCTGCGGCCATGCGATCATCAGGCGCTGTCCTCTCGGATCGCAGGTCTGCAAAGTATCACGGTGCTGGACGGGCTGACTGGTTTTGGTGATCTATTCGACCTGCGCCGTGAACTCGTCAACAGCATCGGATTGATGCTGATGCCGGTGGTCACCGGTCAGCATGCCGCCGACATGGAGGTCTGGCTGAATGCCTTCGACCCCCGCGCAATCAACACGCCGATCGGAGAGTGAAATATGGCGTTCAAGATCAAGGCTTTCCTCACGCGCAAACCCGGCATGAGTCCGGCCGCTTTTCGTGCCCATTATGAGGAGCGACACGTGCCGCTGGCACTGGCGACTTTCCCTGAAATCATTCGGCACCAGCGCAACTATGTGGCGCCCGAAGGGATGATGTTTCCGCCGCAGATCGGCATGCCGCAATGGGACGCCGTGTCGGACATCTGGTTTGCTGACAGGACAGGCTTCGATGCGATGCTGGCGCGGCTGGGCACGCCGGCCACTGCAGCGGTCGCGGCGGACGAGGCGATGTTCCTTGATCGGGATCGCTGCGGTATGATGGTCGTCGAAGAGGTGGATACTGTTCCGGCAGTCGCTTGACCTGCTGCTTGGAGGACGGGCCACCAGGATAGTCTGACCGGCAAAATGAGGCCCGTTGTTCCATCGTCCTATCCCTGCTGCAAAATGTGCAATGGTCGACCGCCGGCCTCATTTGGCTGGATTCATCGATTCATCGCCAGTTGCTTATCTGAAACTGCATTTTCATAGCCTACGCGCTTCTCGGAAAAGCGCTGACCTCGAAGGACTGTCAGGACATGATCAAGGGCATTCATCATATCGCCGTATCAACGCCCGATCTTGATCGGATGGTCGCCTTCTATGGCGACGCGCTGGGCTTTGAGAAAGTCGATTGGGACGGCGGCTGGAAGCGCGGCAACCCGGTGATCGACCAAATTGTCGGCCTGCGCGATTCCTCCGCGCGTTCGGTGATGCTGCGCGCGGGGAATGTCTATCTGGAATTGTTCCAGTATCTCACGCCAGAGGCCCGTCCCGGCGATCCGGAGCGGCCTGTGTGCGATCATGGCTACACGCATTTCTGTCTCGATGTCGAGGATGTCGAGGCAGAGTATCAGCGCCTTTCCGCGCTTGGAGTTCGGTTCAACAGTCCGCCTGTGTTCGATCATGAACAGGGCATCGGGGCGACTTATGGGCGTGATCCCGACGGAAATGTCATCGAGATTCAGGAAGTGCTGAAAAAGGCGCATCCCTTTCATGCCAGCCGATCGGGGCTGACGAGGTCGGAGTGAGCATAGGCTCGTGGCGAGGCGGTCGCGCCTGTCCGGGAGCGGACGCCTCCATTTGAACGCGACGGGCGCAGCGTTGGGCGAGTGAAGCCCGCCGAGGTGAAAGTCGTGAGGCTCTATATGATACGCGGTCTTTGATCGGGCAATCCTGCGCAAGAGACATCTAAGAGAGGAATGCTACCACCTCTTTGCGATGCACTGATTCATCATCCCCTTGCTACTTGCTGACCTGTATCTTTTTCGGCGTGCGGCCGATTGAGCGGCTCGCCTTTCGGTTCCGCGGCCTCAAGATCCATCCACCGGACCGCGCGCTTATTCTTCGTCAATACTGAATGGAATCTTCCACGCGAGTAGCATGTCTTGGAAACTGTCGTTTCCAGTAACATGCTACGCGGGAACGCAACTTGGTTGTTGCGTCGCTGCAAATTTCTGCGATGCCTGCCTTCATTTGGAGGGAGAGAAAGTGCGGCTTTTCCGCTTCTCGATGCGTTTGGCTTGACTTTGCCCGCCCTCTCCCTTCCCATGCCGACCAAAAGCGATGGAAGGCAGACGATGACTGACGCAGCGAGCGCTACCACTTACGGGGCCCATTCAACTACGGACGATGTCTTAGACGGACGCGATCTGTCCGGCATGAGAATTTTTGTGACTGGCGTGTCCTCCGGTCTTGGGGTCGAAACTGCACGGGTTTTGGTAGCGCGAGGCGCCGAGGTCGTGGGCGCCGCACGCGATTTGGCAAAGGCCAGGCACGCGACCGAGATCGTCCGGCAGTCCGCGGCTAAAGCCGGGTCGTGTGAATTGGTCGAACTCGACCTTGCTTCAATGGCCAGCGTTCGCGCCTGCGCCGACGCGCAGCTTGCCGCGGGAAAGCCTTTCGATCTGATCATTGCCAATGCCGGGGTGATGATGTGCCCTGAGGGCCGGACGACAGACGGCTTCGAAACGCAGTTCGGCACCAATCATCTGGGCCATTTCCTGCTGGTCAACCGGCTCGCACCATTGCTGCGTCGGGGAGGGCGAGTGGTCAGCCTGTCCTCCATCGCGCATCGCGTGGCTGACATCGACCTCGACGATCCGAATTTCGAGAGCACAGCTTATGACCCTATCATCGCCTATGGCCAGTCGAAGACAGCGAATGCGCTCTTCGCTGTCGAATTTGACCGCAGGCACCGGGACCGCGGCGTGCGGGCAACCTCGCTGCATCCCGGTGGCATCCAAACCGAACTCGGCCGCTACACCGACGACGTTCTGCGCGATCGGCTGATTGCCGCCCTGCTGGCGACGTTCCCCGAAGGAACCCGGCCGCTGTCGCTCAAGACTGTCGAACAAGGCGCCGCAACATCCGTATGGGCGGGTATCGTCGCCCCGGCCGAGGAGGTCGCTGGCCGCTATTGCGAGGATTGTCACGTGGCCGGTGCCGTCCATCCGCAGCAGGATCCCGGCGGCGTCCAATCCTATGCGCTCGATCCCGAACGTGCAAAGGCGCTGTGGGCGAAGAGCGAGGAGCTGGTGGGCGAGCGCTTCTGACGTCCAATTGCGTCATCCGCTAGGCGATCCAAGCCATGCGCTGCTGGGCGCGATCGGCCGGGCGCCTTGGCCGCGCGCGGTCAGGGTCCTGTGTCAGCCATTCTACCAACAGTCGGCGCAGCTGGCTCGAACCATCGTTCTTCGGTTTTCGAGTTTTCGTTCTGCACCCTTTTCAGATTGACCGGTATCGCGCTCATCCGCGGCATCGCATTGACAATCTCGACATGCTCATGATCGCTGATCAGCGGGTTTATGCTGGTGCCACCGGCACGAGGATCACCTTGGCGGCCCGGTACGCCGCCCCAGCCATGGCTGATCGTGATAACACCGGGCTTCAACGTCGGATCGGATTTCGCGACCGCGCGCACGGTGGCTACTTCGGATTGGATTTCGACCTCGTCTCCTTCGGCGAGGCCGAGTGACGTCATGTCGTCTGGATGAAGCGCGACGGGATTGTAGGGATTGCGCGCGCGTGTGGTCCGCAAATGATACCCATTGCTGTTGTAAAGATCGCGCATCCGGCGCGTGGCGATCAGGTGGGTGAAATCTCCATTGGGGCAATAGGCGGTCGCGGCGCGAAGTTCATCCGCTACGTCGGCGGGCATGACATCGAATCGTCCCGTCGCTTCGGCGCGTGCGGGCTGAACATGGATATCGGCGAGATCGAAGATCTTGCCGCCAGGATGTGCCTTGATTTCGTCCAGCGGCACTGCCGACCGGCGCGCGCGAATGGCTATCAGATCTTCGGCATCCGGCCGTACCGTCATGTCAAGATCGACGGCGTCGTCGAAACGGACCTGCTTGCCCATTCGCTGCGCAATCGCCCAAAGCGCGTACCAGTCATCGACCACATCGGACCCGGGCGGAGGAGGAACGAGGGCGGGCGTATATTGGGAAAAGGCAACCGGCCAAAAGGACATGCCCGGAACGCTGAGCGGCATGTCCGCATGCTCAAACATAAGTGTGGTGGGCAGGATATAGTCGGCCAGCTCACTGGTAACGGTGGGATAAGGGTCGATCACCACCAGCAGTTCAAGAGACTTCAGCGCTTCTATGATGCGTTCCTGGTCTGGAACGGAGTTGGCTGGGTTGCCGCCACTTACAATCAGCGCGCGTATCTGACCCTCTCCGGGCGTGAGTATTTCATCGGCGAGGGTTCCTGTGAGCCTTTCGCCGTATATCATGCCTACGCCGCGGATCCTGCTTGGGGGAAATGCCTCCCAGCTGCGCGGTGCGGGTACAACCTCCTCGATATAGGCGGCGGGTGGGTCGAGCACGTCCACGGCCACCACCTTGTCGCCTGCACGAGGAAAGCGCCCGCACACGACGTTCAGGCAATCGATCAGATGTTGGGCGAGGTTGGAAAAGGGTGAGAAGTTCGGACCGGTCGACCCTATCGCCACGCCGCGTCCGCTTTCCAGCGCGAACAATCTGGTCGCCCGCGCGATGTCGCCTGGGTTCAGACCCGCTCTCTTTTCTGCAAACTCAGGCGTGTACGGCTCCACAGCCTGGCGCAGATCATCGAGCCGGTCGGCGCCGACGAACCGTGCGCAGAAATCGGCATCGTGCCAGCCTTCCGCCAGGATCATCCGCAACATAGCAGCAGCGATCGGCACATCCTGGCCGGGGAATGGCTGAAGGAAGACTTCCGCATGTACTGCGGTTTCCGTGCGGCGAGGATCGACCACGATCAGCTTCATGCCCCGCGCCTTCGCCTGCTTCAGGCGTTTCACGG
Source organism: Sphingobium sp. MI1205 (assembly GCF_001563285.1). NCBI lineage: Bacteria > Pseudomonadati > Pseudomonadota > Alphaproteobacteria > Sphingomonadales > Sphingobiaceae > Sphingobium > Sphingobium sp. MI1205. The sequence continues at coordinate 290,117 of NZ_CP005189.1, read as the reverse complement.
GATCGACACACAAGACGCCGAGTGCCGCGTGGGAGATCAGCGGATTGCCGCCGAACATCATGACCACGTCGGACGTTTCCAGCTGTTCCGTTCCGCCAGCCCATCCGCCTAGGCGCTCAAACGAAACGAATTTGGCAGATTGATCGATGGTGAAGGTGGTGAAGCGCTGGCGAGAGCCGATCGCGGACATGAAGGCGCGCTGCATGGCAAAGGTGATGTAGCCACTCATCGAACCATTGCCGCAATACATGCCGATTGCTTCGGCCCCATATTTCTCTTCAATGGCCTTCAATCGGGCACCGATTTCGTCAAGCGCGATTTCCGAGCCAATCTCGCTGAAGCGGCCATCTGCCTGCCGTGCCAATGGCCGCAGCACTCTGGCGGGGCCATAGTGGGACTCCGGGGCCTGTAAGCCCTTGAAGCAGGCGTAACCGTGCGAAAGGGGATGGTCCGGATCGGCGCGCACCCTGGTGACTCGATCATTCTCGATCGTCACTTTGACGCCACATCCTCCTGAGCAGAGACGACAAAAACTCGGCACTTCGCGCGAAGTCATATCCTTCTCCCTTGTCTCGCTGCTGGACGCCTGACGATCTGGCTGCGCAGTTCTGCCTCAACCATCTAACGTCGCCCGGCATTTGACGGTAGCCAAAAGCGCCATATTAACTGGGCCGGCATGTGCATCGCCGGCGAGCACGGTCATCCGGCTGCGGGGGCCAAGGAACCAAGCCAGGCTCGCCATTGATCTGCGGAGGGTCGGCCTTTTTCGACATCAGCCACTGCAAACTGCTTCCAGGCGCCGTCGACCAGCCGGTACATGTAGACAGCATCCCAATGATTCAAAATCGAACCGTCATCAAGGTAACGAGTGCCCCGCGTCTCGATCATGCCCATGACCGACCCGATCAAACTCGCGTCCCCTCGATCGAGTTCGATTCTACCCCGCCATCCCATATCGTAAAAGCGGCGATATATTCCGCGGACACCCGCGTCATATTCGGCCAGCGTCTGGATACCGGCATAGGTTGCTTCCCCGCCAGCACCTTCCGTCCCGGCGATGAACAGCATGGGAAATGTCCAGAAGCCAAGCGCATCATAGTCGATCGGCTGGCCGTCTTGCAGCCATTTCCAAAGTGCCGCAGGGTAACGGACGATGTAGTCCCGGTATGCGGCTTCTATCGCGCGTTCGCTTGCCTTTTCGTCGGACATTGTCTTCTTCCCCGTTCACTGCAGGTCCCGCAGCGGCCGATGCTCAGTTGAGCAGCTCGATGGTTGCGGGCGACGATCATAACCGCGCTGCCGGTTCGACCAGCGTGCGCGCCAAATGGTCGGCCTGACGCGTGAAACCGTCCAGATCGCGATCGAAGCAGATGACAACCACTTCCGATGCGCCCAATTCCGCGTAGCGCGCCAGCATGTCGGCGTCGCAGGCATGTTCGCCGGGGGAGATGACGATATCGATGTCGTTCAGCGTGCGACCCTCTTCATCCAGCAGTTCGCGAAGGATCGCAAGCCGAGACGCCAGCGCATCCGGCAGGGTTCGGAAGCCGACCCATCCCTGGCCATGCCGAGCCACACGGCGCAAGGCAGGGCGGCTTTCTCCGCCAAAATAAAGCGGTGGATGGGGGTGCTGGGCGGGCAGGGGCAGCTGGATACAGGCCGGCATAGTGTAATGTTCGCCTTCAAACGCTTTTTCTTCATTGCGCCAAAGCGATTTCAGGACTTCCACATATTCGTCGGCCCGTGCACCGCGATGGGCGAACGGCGTGTTGGTCGCCGCGAATTCCTGGGCGCTCCAGCCAAGGCCGATGCCGGCGACGAAGCGGCCGCCAGACAAAAGGTCGATGGCCGTGCCCATCTTCGCGAAATAAACCGGATTCCGCTGCGGCAGGATGGCGATGCCCGTGCATAGCCGTAGCGTGCTGCTGTGACAGGCTATTGCGGTGAGCGCGGACATGGGATCGAGCATCCCGAATTCCGACAGAAAGGCTGGCGGCCTGCCGTCGTCGGCATAAGGGTAAGGATAGGCGGGATCATAGTCGCGGAACGTGACGACATGTTCGGACATCCAGACGGCGCCGAAGCCGCGCTCTTCAAGGATACGGGACACGCCTGCAACATAATCGTTGAGCGGTTCACGCTGCTGGCCGTCGAAGAATGTCTGGATGCCGATCCGCATGCTCATCCCGCCTCCGCCGTTGCCAACAGGGATGCGAAGTCCACTTCCCGAACGGGATCGCTGCCATCCCAGTTCGTCGCCCCGTCCCGCACCAGAGCATTGAGCGCAGTGCCGACGGCACTTTCGTCGACCAGTTCGAGCATGCAGCCCGTATATGCGCGCGTGTCGATATAGCAGAAGCGGGCATCGCCGACCATGGCTTCAGTTGCGACTTCCACGCCCAAGGCACGAAGCTGCTCCAGCATTTCGTCATAAGCGCCCAAAGCGCGACAAACATGATGGAAGCCGGATGTCCCCTCGGGGATGACGTCGCGATAGGCGGATGGGCCGGCGCTGAGCTGCTGGATCAGTTCGATCTGGACCTCGCCCGCCTGCGCCAGCGCCACCCTGAAGCGTAGCGGTGTCGTCTTTCCGCGGTAGAGCGCGTCAGGCAGGTCGACAAGGAAGGTGAAGAAAGGCCCCACGCCCATTGCCAGCCAGCCCTCGATCGCCTGCTCCAGATTGGCGACCACCCATGCCGACTGGATCAGCGGCAGGGCGGGAGCAGCTTTCGCCTGCGGCGGGATGACGCTCATCCTGCCGCACCTGGCTTTGTCACAGCCTCATCCACGGAGCATATGTGCGTCACGATCTTCTCTCCTGGTCCTTTCGGATGCAGCTCGCCCCCCACGGGGGGTGCTGAAACCGGAATGCTCGTCACGGTTCATCGCGATCAGTCGGTCGTGATGCTGTCCAGGAAAGGCATGACCTTCTGCGGATCATAATATTCGGTCCACGCAGCGATCTTTCCGTCCCGGAGCCGGAAGATCCAGCAATAGATGTTGGCGTAATTTCGCCCATCCGCCTGCCTGCCTTCCGACCTGCACGTCGCCACCCAGCGATCAGGGTCCTCGGTGGCGAGTATTTCGACATCCAGGAAGGTGAAGTAAGGCATAGGGCGCCGGGCATCGCCAAAACGCGCGTCAACCTCATCCCGGCCGTTGAAACGCGTGGGCAGCCCCTCGGGCGAGAAAGGTGTATATACGGCCACGTCCGGCGTGATCAGTTCCAACAGCCCGTCGACGTCATTCTCGTGTCCCAGCTTGTCCAGGAACTGCTGCACAATCGCGCGTCCGTCCGTCGCCATCTTCCACCTCTCCAAGTCACGATTTGGCTGGCAGGCTAGGTTGCGGCAGATCAGCACGCCATGGCCGAGTTTTGATGTATCTCGGGATTCTCCCAAAATGCCTGGGATGCGGCCACCCCGCCGATGCTCTCCCCGGATTGACAGCCATGACCATGCGGTTAGCGTCAGCCCATACGCGCAATCGGGTGGAGGATGTGAATGAGCCGGATCTTTGGTCCGACACGGCAACTGGGCCTGGTTGTCCGGGATTTTGACGCGACGCTGCGCCACTGGACGCAGGTTCAGGACGTCGGCCCCTTCTGGTTTTTCCGTGACATGCCGGTGCAGGATTTCCGCTACCGGGGACAGCAGGCGGAGCCGCCGATCGTGTCGATCGCCTTCGGCTACACGGGCGACCTGCAGATTGAGATCATTCATCAGCAGAATGACGCGCCCAGCATATATCGGGAATTTCTGGACAGCGGGCGAGAGGGGCTGCAACATATCTCCGGCTTCACCGATCGGCCGGGCTACGACCGCATCCATGCCGAAGCGATCGCGAGCGGCCTTTCGGTCGTGCATGAAGGATCGATCGGCGGCACGCGCTTCGCCTATTTCGATACAGAGAGCCTTCCCGGCGCCGTCACCTGCGAGATTTCCGAATCCGACATGCCGGGACCGCGTGAGCTGTTTGAAGGGATGAGGCTGGCTGCGGCAAGCTGGGACGGCAGCGATCCGTTGCGTCCCCTGGGCGTGCAATGATGGCGGATGCTTTCGACTATATCATCGTTGGGGCGGGTTCTGCAGGTTGCGTATTGGCCAACAAGCTCTCCGCGCAGCCGGGATGCCGCGTGCTGCTGATCGAGGCCGGGGGCGAGGACCGTCATCCGATGATTCCGATCCCTATCGGCATCGGCAAGACGCTCTATGACCCTTCGCTTTGCTGGTATTATCCCACCGAAGCGGAACCGGGCAACGCCGGCGAACCTCGCATGTTCATGCGCGGCCGGGTGCTGGGTGGGTCGAGTTCCGTCAATGGCATGGTCTATTGTCGCGGCCAGCCGGAGGATTATGACGGTTGGCGTGACCTTGGATGCACGGGCTGGGGCTGGGCAGACATGGCGCCCGTCTTCCGGGCCCTGGAGGATCATGAACTGGGCGATGACGGGGTGCGGGGCGTTGGCGGGCCACTCCATGTATCGGTCCGCAAAGACCGGACGCCGCTGACCGAGGCGCTGATCGACGCCGCGAACGCCATGGGGACCAGGCGCCGGGAAGATGTCAACCGGCCCGATCAGGAAGGCATCGGCTATTGTCCGGTGACCATCCGCAACGGCCGCCGCGTGAGCGCTGCGGATGCGTTCCTGAAACCGGTCCGGCACCGTCCCAACCTGACAGTCGTCACCGACACGCTGATCGACCGCCTGATGTTCGACGGTCTGCGGGTGGTGGGCGTGGTTGGCCGCGCCAAGGGTGCGCCGGTCGAATATCGCGCGCGCGGAGAAGTGATCGTCAGCAGCGGAACACTGCAGTCGCCCAAGCTGCTTATGCTGTCGGGCATCGGTCCGGCGGAAGATCTGAAGGCGTGCGGCATCACGCCACTGGTCGACAGCCCGTGGGTTGGCCGCAACCTGCTGGAGCACAAGACCATATCCCAGCAGATCCGCCTCTCGCGCGATTTCAGCCTCAACGGGAAGCTGCGGGGCTGGCGGGCCGGCCTCTCTATGCTGCGTTACCTCCTTCGGCATGACGGGCCGATGGCGGCGACATATGATATCAACGCCTTCATCAAGACGCGGCCTGAGCTTGCGCAGCCGGATGCGCAGATCCTGTTCTGGGCGATGACCATTGATCGTGACTATCAGGCTGGCGTCCGACCGGAGGCGCAGCCTGGTCTGCTCGCCATGGGCTATCCGCTGCGCACCAGCAGCGCCGGCTCGGTCCGGCTGACCGGGCCGGGCCCGGACGCGCCCTTGTCCGTCAGCACCAATTTCCTTTCGACCAATCACGACTGCGACGTCATGGTCGGCATCTTCCACTATATGCGGCGGTTGTTCGCGCAACCGGCGCTCGCCCCCTTCGTCGCGTTCGAAAGCTTTCCGGGGCCGGATGTGAAGAGCGACGAGGACATACTCGATGCGTCCAGACGCGACCTGACCTGCCAACATGCGGTCGGCACATGCCGTATGGGTCGGGCAGGGGAGGCGGTCCTTGATGAAAGGGCACGTGTCCGGGGCGTGGAGGGGTTGCGGGTCGTGGATCTTTCGGCAATGCCAACGCAGGTTTCCGGGAACACCAATGGTCCGGCCATGGCGCTTGCTTGGCGGGCTGCGGAGCTTATCGCAGCCGATAGTTGAACCGCGGCTGGCATGCGGCGCTGCCACCGCGCCAACTGGTTGCCCACCCAGAGGCTCGGCGGGCAGCCTCAGGCTATCGAGGCGTGGCATCCAGCACAGTTCGCGCAGCAAGATCCGCACCACACATCATCGCAATCTGAATGATTTCCACAGACATATATTTCCAGGACTAGGGCGGTCTGTTGCCAAGAAGTGGACGCCGCGCGTGTCGGTGTGATATGCCCTCGATGATCGCACGAATGTCTATGCAACGTTCAGCCAGGGCTTCAAGTCGGGCGTGATCCCCGGCGGCGCGCCCGAAGTCAAACCGGAAAAGATCACGGTTATGAGGTCGGCTTTAAGACCGCGCAGAGCAACTTCACGCTGAATGCTGCTGCTTTTGTAACTGTTTGGATATGTCTTTTGACGTTTTTCGCCGACAGTCTAATCTGAGCAGTCACGCCCAGGCAGTTTCAAGGCAATATCCGGGCGAGGATGACAATTATGATACCAAAGAGCCAATCCCGCACTGTCTGTCAGGCTTGTCAGGCGCATTGCACCCTTGTGGCGACGCTGGAAGATGGACGAGTCATGGCTCTCCACGGTGACAAGGATGACCCTGCCTATCACGGATATTCCTGCATCAAGGGGCGGGAGATGGCAGCCGTCCACCGCTTTCCCTCTCGTCTCCTGCATTCGATGCGGCAGTTGCCCGACGGCCGCCACGAGCCCATTGCGGTAGACCAGGCTTGCCGCGAAATCGGGAGCAGACTGCGAACGATCATTGACGAACATGGTCCGCGTTCCGTGGCGCTCTTTATCGGCACATACGGCTATTGCAATTTCCCCGCCCAGGCATTCGCCCTGGCTCTGATGCGGGCGCTCGGCAGTCCGATGGTCTTTTCCCCCCAGACGATCGATCAACCCGGCAAAGGGATTGCGATCGGCATGCATGGACTATGGCTGGCAGGCAATCCGCCGCTCGAAAGCTGGGAAGCGTTGCTCCTTGTTGGCACAAACCCGATCGTGTCGATGAACGGCGGCCTGGGGCCGAATCCCGCGCGCGCGCTCAAACGTGCCCAGGCGCGCGGGATGAAGCTTGTGGTCATTGACCCGCGCCGCACCGAAACGGCGCGGCGCGCCGATCTTCACCTCCAATGTCGCCCGGGCGAGGATGGCGCAATATTGGCGGGGATCGTTCGCGAACTCATCGCGACGGGCCGGCTGGATAATGCTTTCATTCGCGATGAAACGACAGGCCTGGATGCGCTGAAGGCATCGGTAGCGCCTTTCACCCCGGCCATGGTGGCCGAACGCGCCGGCATTCCCGCGCAGCAGATTATCGAGGCAGCGGCAATTCTGGGCAACGCGCGCGTCGGCGGAGTATCGGCTGGCACCGGCGCGAACATGTCGGGCGAAAGCGCCGTAACCGAATATCTCCTTCGTGTAATTCAAACGCTTCGCGGCTGGCTACTGCGCGCCGGCGAAAAGCGGCCCAATCCCGGCGTGCTGATAGAGCCGCTTCCCGCGCTTGCTGCTGCATCGGGTCCCAGCCCTTGCTGGGATATGGGGGAGCGCATGCGGGTGCGCGGGCTGGCGGGCACGAACATGAACCTGCCCACAGCCGCCCTGGCCGACGAAATATTGATGCCCGGCGAAGGACGGATACGCGCGCTGATCGTGCTGGGGGGAAATCCGGTTGCCGCCTGGCCCGATCAGATCAAGACGCAGGAGGCGATGCGCGCCCTGGACCTGCTCGTCTGCCTTGATCCCCGGATGACGCAGACAGCCCGGAACGCCGATTATGTGATACCGCCCAAGCTGCAGCTTGAAATCGAGACCAATTCGGCCTTTTACGAGCATTGCGGTACGGCAGGCCTGGGTGGCTGGGGATATGACGAGCCCTACGGCGTCGTCTGTCCTCCAGTGCTTTCGCCCCCCCCGGGCGCAGACGTTGAGGAGGAATGGGAGAGCCTCTACCGGATAGCTCAATCGGCAGGGGCGCCGCTGGCCATTCGCTCGCTCTCCATTCTTGATCCCGCACGTGCAGAGGCGGAGGAAACCCGGCTCGACATGACGATAAAGCCCGATGTCGCGACGGTTTGGCACGCGGTATTGAAGGGTGCGCCGGTTGACTATGACGTCGTGGCGCGATCCCCTGAAGGGCGGCTGTTCCCACGAGAAACGGTGGTGGAGCCGCGACCTGAGGGATGGACGGCGCGCCTTGACCTGGGGGCGGCACCGATCATGCAGGATCTCGAAGCGATCGCAGCGCGAAAACCGCGCGGGGATAGCTATCCCTTTAGGCTGATTGCACGTCGCATGAATGATTTCCACAACTCCAACTGGCGCGAAAGCCCTCGCCAACGTCGGCATTATTCGTACAATCCCGCGTTCATGCACCCGGACGACATGGCTGCGATCGGAGTTTTGGAGGGAGAAGAGGTGCTGATCCGGTCCGAGCGTGCGACTGTTCTGGGTATCGCCGCTGCCGATGAAGGATTGCGACCCGGTTGCGTGTCCATGAGCCATGCCTGGGGTGGCGCTCCTGACGAACCGGACCAGCCGGCAATCCACGGCACGAGTACGTCCCGACTTTGTTTCACTGATCGCGATTATGATCGCTATTCGGGGATTCCGCTAATGAGCGCGATCCCGGTTGCTATAAGTCCAGCGACAGACAATCAAGCGGTGTGATGCGCTTTGGTGTGCCGGGACCACGGTTCCCGGCCAAAGGAATTCCGGCGAACATGGCCGCCCCATCGATGCTGGGCTACTCGCCGGGAGCAATCTTTCCATAATGGGACGACGCGACGAACCCATCACGCTCTTTGAAAATGAGTATAGAGGTGGAGGAGGTACGACCGCCAATTTCGCACGTTGGCCTTAAAAGCACAGCTCCCAAGATGCGCCGTGATTGACGCGGCACACTCTTTCACTCGGCCAAGCGCACGTTGCGCATAAATGATAACATAACACGCCAAGAGGGAACGGCTACGGTTTTTCATATGACGCACAACATGCGACAAAATTCCAGTAAAACAATGAAATATAACGATATGTGGGTGACACATTAGCTTGTCACCGTTATCGTTCTGATATCCTTTTCCGCCAAATCTACGATGCGCTCGGCTCAGCCGATTTACAGGCGAAACAGCAGAGTTATTGTCCGCGTCCGTGGTGGCTGACCGGTGCCCGAGCGAGTCAGCGGAAAGCAAGGAGAGGACATCATGGTAGAGAAAGGAGTGGTTCGCCGCGTCGTCACGGCTCAGTCCAGTAACGGCAAAGGCGTTATTTCCTCCGACGGTCCTGTCCCTACTGTTTTTCGCCTTGGTGATCCAGAGGTGGCTCTCGTCGAAATCTGGAAGACCACTTTAACACCTTCCATCTTGCGCTGCGCTGATGAGGAACCAGCAACCGGTCCTTTGCTGCTGCCTCCGCCAAAAGGCGGTCATTTGTTCCGCATCTCTGACATCCCGCCCGATCCCGAAGGGCCGGTGTCGGCGGAGGCCGCGGAAGCGCTGTTCGCGCAAATGGGTGCGGTGGACGCCTCATCACATGGAGCCGAACATGAAGATTCAGGCGGCATGATGCACAGGACAGAGAGCCTGGATTACGGCATTGTGTTGGACGGCGAGATCGTTCTCGTTGTCGATGAGGGCGAAGTCCTTCTGAAGCAGGGCGACGTAGTGGTTCAGCGTGGTGCAAATCATGCCTGGTCGAACCGCTCAGGCCGCAATTGCCGTATGGCCTTTTTCATGGTGGATGCTCGCTACGCATCCGAATGAACAGCTGACGAGGACGTGCAAAGAGCGGTTGCGTTATACCGCTCGACTGGTCCGGAACGGGAACCGGGCGATTGTTCATCCCAGGCATCCCCCAAATCAACATGCGGACAACAGCGAGGTATGGAAATGAATGATCAATCGTGCTTGTACGGAACATGTTGCATAGCTGACTTGGAACTGAGCCGGGGGCCAGCGCATGACTGAGCGGTCATCTTCGCGTCTCGCCGGCCGCCACATACTGATTACTGGCGCCGCGTCCGGCATCGGCCTGGCGACTGCGACGAGGTTCGCGGCGGAAGGCGCTAAACTTGCCCTGCTAGACCGGGACCGTGAAGGACTGGAGCGCATCGCGTGTCGCTTCGGTGCCCATTTTGAAGTCGTGGACCTCCTCGACGAGGCACAGATCGCCCAAGCGGTTGCACGGTCCGTGGCGGTGCTGGGAGCGCTGGATGGCGTCGTCAACGTGGCCGGCATAGGCGGCGACATGCAGCGTCTCGAGGATATCGACAGCGCGACGTGGCGGCGCGTGGTCGATGTCAATCTGACCGCGCCCTTTCTGGTTATGCGCGAAGCGCTGCCGCATCTGCGTAAGGCCAAGGAGGCTACCGTCGTCAATATCTCATCAGGTCAGGGGCTGATGCCATCGACGCCCGGCATGGGCAGTTATTGTGCATCGAAGGGCGGACTCGTTATGTTCTCGAAAGCCATGGCGCTCGAACTTGCCCCGACCATCCGCGTCAATGTGGTGTGTCCAGGGGTCGTGGACACGCCATTGTTGCCTCCCAGCATGAGCGAAGCGGCGAAGCGTCCAGAATCTCCCTATGCGCTTAAGCGCGTAGGGGAGGCGAGCGAAATCGCTGACGCCATCTTGTTTCTGACGAGCGGGGAATCCTCCTTCGTGACCGGCATCGCCATGTCGGTCGATGGCGGACGCGTCTACCATTAAAATCATCCCAAGGAGGGAAAAAACGAGAGCATTTCTATATAGTTGCGCGATCGTGGCGCTCTCGGCACCCCCCGCATTCGCCCAGACCGCAGGCGACACGGCGCGGGCCCTGCATCAGATGGCAACGACATCATCGTTACGGCATCCAAGCTGGGCTCGCTGGACCGTCCGCCCGTTGCCGCAAGCGAAGTCAGCGCCGAGGCGGACTATCCACCATATGGCAATAGACCGGTCATCGACAACAGCTGGCTGGAGGCGATCCGGCGCGACGATGTCCGGCTGCTGAGCGATGGTATCGAATGTTTCGATGAAAGTGGGATCATCACGCTGAAGGGCGAAAATGTACCGGTGGATATCGCAATCTTCGCCACCGGTTTTCAGCCGAACGATTATTCTCACAGATCGCGACAAGCGGCAGGAACGGCGTCAACATCAACGATGTGTGGGCCGTTGACGCGCCCCGGGCCTATTGCGGCGGCCAGACGCGCGCACGGCTACGCAGTCCGACGTGCGCGCCTCGCGCATCTTGGCTGGGTTGCTGCTCCATCTTCATAAATGACAGGAGTTCGCTTATTGTCTTCTGAAATATGGACACGCAACGGATAGAGGCTGCAGAGGGGGCGCCCTTCACGGTCCGCTGAGGCGTTCTGCGTCAATAGAGCAAACAGTAGAGAATATGTTGGTCAAGCAGGAGAGAATTGAGTGATTACCATTCCCAGCCATAAGCTAGAAGGATTTGCGACCACCCCCGGACCGCTGCTCCCCGAGCTTTTTGCCAGCGATACGAGGCCACTGGAACCGGCATTGAAGGCCGACGGCAACTATGTGCCAGACTCGCGCAAGATTCCCTTCAGCCGCTATTTCAGTGCTGAGTTCGCCGAACTGGAAATGGAACATGTTTGGAAGAAATCCTGGCAGGCGGTAGCTCGGGAGGAGGATTTCCCGGAGATCGGCGATCGCAAGTCCTACGATGTGGGCAAGCTTTCCTACATTATCATCCGTTCGGGGCCCGAAAGCTATAAGGCGCTGCAGAACGCGTGCCTCCATCGCGGCACTCGCCTGTGCCACGGCTTCGCGGGGGGTGAAGCCATCAAATGCCCCTTTCATGGCTGGGAATGGAATCTTGATGGATCTCTGAAGGAAATCCCGAGCCGCTGGGACTTTCCGGACGTGCAGAATGACGCCTACCGCCTGCCGGAAGCGAAGATCGGCACCTGGGGAGGGTGGATTTTCATCAATCCGGATCATGAGGCCGGGCCGCTGGAGGAGGCGCTCGGTGTCCTGCCCGATCATTTCGGGCCGCGCGAGTCGGCTGAACGATACACGGCCGTGGGATTTCGCAAAAAGGTGCGCGGCAACTGGAAGCAGGTGCAAGAGGCATTTTTCGAGGCATATCACACAATCGCCACCCACTCCCAGATCATGAGCTACAACGGCGACACACAGACAAAATATGATGTTTGGGACGACGGCAAGTCTCAGGTCAGCCGCTTGATCACCCCATCGGCGATCCCGAGCGGGCATTTGGGCGAAGAGGCGTCGGGCCTGCGCGCGGCCGAAGATGCCATGACGACCTTTGCCCTGCCCTTTCCTGGCATTGAACGTTGCTCGATCGATCCGGATCAGGATGGTCGTGCGCAGGTTGCAGAATGGCGGCGGCAGACTCTGGGCAGCATGTTCGGAATTGATTATTCAGCCTGCTCCGACAGCTATATGCTTGATGCGACGCAATATTTCATGTTCCCGAACTTCTGGCCCTGGTGGGGAGAGGGCTTGCCGCTTGCCTATCAGTTCATGCCGCATGGCGATAATCCTGACGAATGTGTCATGGAGGTTCGTCTGACCCTTCCTATACCTGCGGCCGGGCCACGCCCCAAGTCCGCGGAACTGGTGGACATCGACTTTGACACGCCGATTGCAAGCGTGCCGGAGATGGGGATCATGGCGACTATATTCGATCAGGACTTCACGAACAGTCCCATGGTCCAGATGGGTTTGCAGTCGACGCTCGATCCCCATTTCGAAGCCACCTTCGGCCTATATCAGGAAAGCCGCATACTTGCCTTCCATGACATGATCGATCGCAAAATCAGCCAAGGCCAGGCATCGAAATAAGCGTGCCAACGAGCGCTAGTATCGACTGCCGCACCGGCGCTCGTTGGCAATTTTTGGCCCGCGGCCAACTGCCCCGGCGGTAGATGGTCGCGCTCCTCATCCTCGCTAAAGGCGACCCGGTCAGCCATAAGCCTGTTACGCCTCTTCCTTGAATGCGCTGATCGCCGACTAAACGAGTCGCTCCGAGCCATCGGCTCTGCCAAGCACGATGGAATAGTTGGTACTGGGGCAAGCGGCTTCAGATGGCGCCTGACCTGGCCCCGCTGGTAGAGCATCTCAAAATATTTCAGCGCTCCTCCGCATGGGTCGTGCCGACGCTAGGCTATCGCGACCGGCTGCCGGATGAGGCGCTCTGGCTGGATGCGAACGTGCCCTACTACACCAACTGGTCGCGCTTCGTGATGGGCTGGATTTTGGGCGACCACAAGCTTTTCAGCATATTCGATGTCGACCCCGACTGGCCCGATCCCCTGTCCGTCAACGCCGAAAACCAGGCCGCCCGGCAGATGGCGCTGGCCCATCTTGAAAACAAGCTGAAGGGTAGGCCTGACCTCATCGCCAAGAGCATCCCCGACTATCCAATTTTCGCCAACCGGCCGGTGCTGGACAATGGCTGGTTCGACGCGCTGCTGCGTGACAATGTTGAACTGGTCACCGACAGGATCGAACGCTTCACACCCGAGGGGATAGTCACCGCCGATGGCCGCAGCCATCCTCTCGATCTTGTGGTGATGGCGACCGGTTTCAATCCCAATGATTATTTCTCGGAGATCGAAATCATCGGCCGCGACGGCGTCCGCATCGCGGACCTATGGGCGGAAACCGGCCCGCAGGCCTACTGGGGGGTGATGGTGCCACACATGCCAAATCTCTTCATCCTCTATGGTCCCAATGCTAATCCTCGTAACCCTGGCCCAGTGCAATATGGCGAATGGGCCCTGGGCTTCATCCTGCGTACCATTAAGCGCATCATTGAAAATGACTGGGACGCGTTCGAGGTCAAGGAAAGCGCCTATCATGCTTTCAACGAGCGGCTGGTCGAACGATTGCAGCACATTGTATCAGTCAACCCGCGCACCACGCATGCATCCTATTATATCACCCAGCCTGGCCGATCGGCGGTGCAGTCGCCCTGGTCTTCCGCAGAGGTGCGGGCAGCGTTCACGAACATGCGCGATGAAGATTTCCTGATCGAACCAGCAGGTGGCAGTCTGGATTGATCCGGCGCTGGGGGATGGGCGAGCGGGGAGACGGGGCGTCGGCCGGTTCGCTATCGCTGGCCCGCGCTCCATTGCGAGATTGTTTGACCGGTCCATTTGGCGAACGCCCGCCGCAGGCCCCGTGCGCTGTCAAAGCTGCACATGTAGGCGACATCCTTGGCCGTCGTCTTTTCATGAAGCAGAAGCGCCATCGCCAGATTCATGCGATAGCGGTCGACCAGGCTGATATAGCTCAAGCCGAATTCCGCGAGTTTGCGGTTCAGGGTACGCTTTGAGAGGCCGAGGGATAGGGCGACGTCGCCGACCTTTGGCGGCTTGCCACATGAAAGCAGCAACTCCTGCCGCACGGCCTGGAGCAGAGGAGGGCCATCGGCAAACTCTGGCAAGAGCATGCCGCAATTGATTTCACAAAAGGTGAGCAGCGTCTTGCGATCAAGCCGCAATGGACGCATCCGATCGATCAGGCGCATCGTCATGCGGTTGATGGTTGCGCCGCTGGACACGATGTCGGCATCCAGAAGCTGTTGGCCAATACGGTCCCGTTCCGCATCGAAGGTCCGCAGCGTGATAGTGGGCCGCGAGAGACGGTGACCAGTCAGAATTTCAGCAATGGGAAAGACGCTGGCCGACGCTTCCTCGACGCAGAAGCGCTCCACTGTTGCCGACATGCCCGCGCGGCGGGGCGTCATGGTTAGATGCCAGCCTTCGCTGTCCACTGATGACACGAAGGCCAACGGATGCTCCATGAAATCCATGTAATTGATGTAGCGGTCCGTATATTCGCCATAGGTCCGGCTACGCAAAAGGCAGTAACCGATAAGCCGCAGGGCATTGAAGTTCCAGAGCAGGCCCAATTGCCAGCCCAGGCTGCCCGACCGGCGTCGGGCAAGCTCCTCCAGCCGTTCCGTGGTCTGATTCAGATCAGCCGCATTCGAACCCGGGGGCGAATAGGCAATCTGCGGAAACGGGTATCCCCGTAAGCTGTTCAGCCGCTCTACCGGCACCGACGCGGCGAACAGCAATGCTTCGACTTTTGCCGTGTGCATGCTGCTATCTCTCCTCTCATCCAAGGTACGCGCTTTGCTGGCGAGACCAAATGAAAATCACGCTGATGGCGCATTTTGCCCCCTGCCCGGCGCATTTTGCCCCCTTGCCCGGCGCATTTTGCCACCCCGTGCGGCTTCCGCCGCCACGACCATCATCTACACTGCGAACATTAGCGAAACGCACCAGCACAAAGTGCGTCTGAACGGGAGAGGCAGATGTCCGCAGAAGGGCAAGAGGGGCAGGTCGCCGAACTGCTAGCACGCGAGGCGATAAAGGAACTGCGTTACGAATTTTCGCATCTCGGCGATATCGTCGATGGTGAGTTGCGGGCCGACGAAATGGTGGCACTCTTCACTCAGGATGCGCGGTTCGAGGTAGGTGGTGCTGCCGTGCAGGGTCATGCCGCCATCCGCGAACAACTGGTGACAGGCGCGGCGCCTTTTGCGCGCGTCATGCATATCATGACAAACCCTATTTTGAAGGTCGCGGGGAACGAGGCAAGCGGTCGTTGGGCCGGTATCTTCCCGCTGGTATTTCAGGGCAGCGATCGCCCCGTCTGGCTGAGCTATTATGCTTTCGACCAGTATCGGAAGGTCGATGGCCGCTGGCTGTTCAGCTCCATCCGGACAGCACCGACAATCATCCCGCCCGAATTCAAATAAGGGTCGGACCGAATGACGCTTTCCGACCTTGCCCCTGTGCCGCCGCACGTCGATCCTGCGCTGGTCCGCGACTTTGACATCTACAATGACATGGGTTTGCTAACCGACCCTCATGCTCGCTATGTCGAACTGTTGCGCGATGCGCCTTCTTTTTTCTGGACGCCGCGCAACGGCGGCCATTGGGTGGCGTGTGGATATCAGACAGTCTCAAAGGTTTATCGCGACTTCCGCGTTTTCGGGAACGACAATCTGGGTATTCCCAAGCCGCCCGTCATGCCGGCGCGCAAGGCGTTCATTCCGTCTCAGCTCGATCCGCCCGAACATGCGGCCTACCGTCGTCTTGTCGACACGCTGTTCACGCCCGCGCGGCTGGCGGCAATGGAAGAGGATGTGCGGGCGCTGTGCAATAGCCTGATTGATGAGTTCATCGATAAAGGCCGCTGCGAGTTCGTTTCGCAGTTCGCGCTTCCTTTGCCAGTACTGATTTTCCTCAATCGCATGGGCATCCCCTCCGACCGCTACGAAGAACTCGCCGGTTGGGTGCAGGAACATAATTCGGGCAAGACCGCGGAGGCTCGCCTGGCCGCGCTTGATCGCATTGCGAGCTTCATGCGTGCCATACTCGATCGCGCCATTGATGGGCACCACGACGACTGGGTGAGCGAACTGCTGCAGATGCGGCTTGGCGACCAGCTCCTCCCCCGCGATGATGTCGTACTGCCGATGGCCATCACTATTTTCTTCGGCGGCCTGGACACCGTCAAGAATGCGCTGGCGCATATCGCGCTCGTGCTGGCTTCAAGGCCCGATCTGCAGACGATGATCGCACGGCGCGAGGTTAATTTGGCGAATGCAGTGGAGGAGCTGCTCCGTTTTCGCGGCCTTGTGAACCAGCAGAGGATCGTTCGCCAGGACACGGCGTTCGAGGGAGCGCAGATCCGCGTCGGCGAGATGGTCCACATCTGCAACGGCACATCGGGCCTGGATCCCAAAGCGAATGCGTGCCCGATGGCCATCGATCTGGAGCGGACGGGAATTAAGCACAACACCTTCGGCCAAGGGCGTCATTTCTGTGCGGGTGCGCCACTCGCCCGGCTCGAACTGCGAATATTCCTGGAGGAATGGTTCGCCCGTATTCCGCAGTTCCGGCTTGCCAACGACAAGATCGAGCGATCAACCGGCCTGATCAACACGATTGAAAGCCTGCACCTGGCGTGGAAGGATTGAGGAGGCGCGCATGACCAAGACATGGTTTATCACTGGCGCAGCGCGGGGGATCGGAGCGTCCATCGCGCGCGCCGCATACGCAGCAGGCGAGCAGGTCGTTGCGACCGCCCGGGATGTCGCGACTTTGAAGGCGGCCTTGGGCGCCGAAAACGAAAGGCTGCACTTCGTACAGCTCGACGTTACCCGGAGCGACCAAGCCACCGCCGCGGTTGGCGCTGCGATGGAACGCTTTGGCCGGATCGACGTGCTTGTGAACAATGCAGGCTATGGCCATCTCGGCATTTTCGAGGAGTTTTCCGAACAGGACATCGAACAGCAATTTGAGACGAACACATTCGGGGTTTTCCGGATGTGCCGGGCCGTGCTGCCTATAATGCGCGCACAGCGCAGCGGCTATGTCGTCAATATCAGTTCCATCGCCGGCATCGCCGGCGGGCCGGGCGGATCCATATATTGCGCTAGCAAGCATGCGGTCGAAGGCTTTTCTGAGGCGCTTGCCGGTGAAGTGCAGCCATTCGGCATTTCGGTCACGATCATAGAACCCGGCTTTTTCCGCACTGACTTCATGAGCGGTAAGTCGCTAAGATTTCCGACAGATGCCCTTGCGGATTATGCCGACATCAATGCCGCACATCGTGAATTCTATGCCCGAAATGACGGCAATCAGCCGGGAGACCCTGACCGCCTCGCCCAAATCATTTTGCAGTTTGCGGCAAGCGACGAGCCGCCGCTGCGGTTCGCCGCCGGTGGAGACGCGGTAGAGGTCATCCTGGCGAAGGCCGCAAGTCTAGGCAGCAATGCCCGGGCGCTGGAGGAACTGTCGCGGTCGACGTCGACCTTCACAGAGTGACCCAATAGGCTGGACTAAGAAAAACACGTTAAACGGGGAGAGACAGGATGCTCAGGCACAATTCAGGGTTGCGATGGATCGGGGCGTCAGCCCTCTCGATATTCGTGGCAACCATTCCGCAGATGGCATGGGGGCAGCAGGACGGCGCCACGCCCGGCCAATTTGAAGAGATCATCGTCACTGCGCAGCGCCGCAACGAGTCACTGGAGAGGACGCCGGTTGCTGTTTCAGTCCTGAGCGCATCGGCCTTGTCTGAACGCGGCATCGTCTCCGAAAGCGATTTGCAGTCGTCGGTAGCGGGCCTGACGGTGCGCGCAACGCAGAACTCAAACCAGTTGAATTACGCGATCCGCGGCCAGTCGATCGACGCCTTCTCAGATTCCCGGCCGGCTGTGCTGCCTTATTTCAATGAGGTGCCAGTGAGTAGCGAAGGATCGACGGCATTCTTCGATCTCCAGTCCATCCAGGTGTTGAAAGGTCCTCAAGGAACCCTGTTCGGTCGCAATGCCACCGGCGGCGCTGTGCTGATTACCTCGGCGGCACCGTCGAACCAGTTCGAAGGCTTCGTCAGCGGCAAGCTGGGAAATTATGACCTTCGCAGCATCGAAGGGGCGATCAATGTCCCGTTGGTGGAGGACAAGATACTCCTTCGCCTGTCGGCATTCCATCAGCGGCGCGACGGGTATCAGAAGGACGTGTTCGACGGCCGGGACATCGGCAAGATCAAGCGGACGGCGGCGCGGTTTAGCCTGACCCTCCGACCGGTGGAGGGTCTCAGCAACACGACCGTATACAATTACGAGGATGACGGCGGGACGAACACCATCCCCGTCCTGTACGGCGTCTATCCCGTTGGCTTCATCAATGCGCCCATTCCCGCGAACATACTCTTTACACCGGCGCTCGACTCTTTGTTCGGCGCAGGTGCCTGGGCAACCTATGTCGCCGCCAATCCCCGGGTCGATCCCGGCGGGCTATTTTCTTATGCGGATGTCCAGAAGGCGAGAGGGCCATTCAAGGTTAACACGCCAGTTGATCCCCGCCACGATTTCAAAAGCCATATCCTAACCAATACAACCTCTTTGGAGATTGCCGAAGATACGCAGTTACGCAACATTTTCGGCTATGTTGACATCCACAGCCAGGATATTCTGGAACTGGACGGCACGCCATTTGGTATCGAAGAGTCGGGGGCAACGGGACGGATACTCGACAGCTGGTCTGTTTCCGACGAATTGCAGATCGTAGGCAAGGCATTTGAGAAGCGCCTCGATTATGTCGCGGGGGTTTTTTATTCCAAGGATAAGAACGATACCTTGTCCGACGCGACTTTCGTTGGGCTGGAGCCGCTCCTTCCACGGGCGCGTCAGCATAATGACCAGCGCCGCCGGACGGAATCATGGGCTGTCTATGGTCATGGAACCTATGATCTTTCGGACATGACCGGGATCGGCGGTCTGAAGGTCAACGCTGGCTTGCGCTACACGCATGAGAAGATCGAGGTGTCGCAGCTGCCGACGTCGGTCTATTATAATTTCCAGCTGCAGTTCCCGGAGGCACAAGCCCTGCTATCGCGCGCTTTCGATAAGATGAGCTGGCAGTTTGGGATTCAGGATCAGGTGAATAGCGGCCTGCTCTTGTACGCTGTGACACGCCGCAGCTTCCGTAGCGGCGGCTTTAACGGGGCCGCGCCCCCGTTCCCCGGTGACGCGTCCGTCGGCGGGGCGGCATTCCGCCCGGAAATCGCGACGGATTTGGAGTTGGGTCTCAAATATCAGGGCAGTATCGGCGGCATGCCGACGCGTTTTTCGCTCGCCGCTTACAACAGTTGGGTCAAGGATGTGCAGCGGACAGTCTATGTCGGCATTCCGCAGATCGGCGGCGGGCTGGCGGCGCTGACGATCAACATCCCCAAGGCGCGGATCCGCGGCGTTGAACTGGACGGTCAGATTGCGCCTGCCAGCTGGCTGACCATTGGCGGTAGCCTCACCTATACTGACGCCAAATTCACTGATAACGAATCGACATTGTTCGGTGTGACAACGCGCTACGGCCCGTTCGCCGACACGCCAAAATGGGCAGGATCCGCCTTCGCGGATATCCGGATGCCGGTCGGCGCGGATAATGAGGCGATCCTACTGCACGGCGATGTCTATGCCCAAAGCAAATTTTACTTCAGTTCGCTCAACGACACGATCAATCCGGGTACTGCGCTCCCCGGCTATGCCATAGCCAACTTCCGATTGGCGTGGGAGCATGTCAGGGGCAGCGGGGCGACGATTTCTGCGCTGCTGCGCAATGCGTTCGACCGCACCTACTATACCGGCGGCCTGCCGGTCGGCAGCGTGCTGACCCTGAACACGGCACTTCCAGCCGAACCGAGAACGTTTCAGGTGGAGGCAAAGTTCGAATTCTG
Organism: Sphingobium sp. MI1205; assembly: GCF_001563285.1. Classification (NCBI taxonomy): domain Bacteria; kingdom Pseudomonadati; phylum Pseudomonadota; class Alphaproteobacteria; order Sphingomonadales; family Sphingobiaceae; genus Sphingobium; species Sphingobium sp. MI1205. The sequence continues at coordinate 270,226 of NZ_CP005189.1, read as the reverse complement.
AGCCGCATCGATGTTGAAACACGCCAACGATGCCGAACGCGGGGGGCCGATCAGCGGTGATCTGCCCCCCGCTGAGTGGTCCATCGGGAACGTGCTCGCGTTCCATGATCGGATTATCCGGTATCCACATCGCACCACCGGAATAGGCGGTGGTGCCTCCGAACGTACTCAGTTTCTCCACGATGAGGGGTACCATGCCGCTCTGCTTGGCACAGCGCTGCGCAGACGGCGCTTGCCCCACTTCCGACGATCAACAGGTCCACGGTCTTCGCGGCGTCTGTGCCTTGCATGACCTCTACTTCCCAAGCTTTCGAGACGCCTTGTGCCAGCGCCATCGTTATTGACCGGGCGGGATGCGCACGCCTGCCTCTATCCGATTGACTCTTGGGAGCATACAAAGCCTGGCGGCAACTCACCGGAACGGGGATCCTTGATCAGCCTTCCTCGGGAGATGATTCCGCGAATATTCTGCCGATTACCCAGGATACCGATATTCTTGCTCGGATCGCCATCGATCACGAGAAGATCGGCTCGCTTGCCCTCGGCGATGGTTCCGAGGTCAGCGGTTCCCATCAGCGCCCCGCCATTTTTAGTCGACCATTTCAAAACCTCGAGTGCTGAAACATCCGCATTGTCGACGTAAAGGGCCAACTCGCTCGCATAATCGCCATGCGGCATGCCGGCAGCGCCATAATCATCGCCGATGCAGAGGCGGACCCCGGCCTTAGCCGCCTTCGGCAGGATGGCGAACATGGTCTGCAGATCACGCTTGATCTCGTCGGCGTCGAAACCAAACTGCGGACCCATCGCGAGCATGCGCGTCGGCAGATTCAAACTAGGCAGAACGAATACATCAGCCTTGACCATGGCATCGATGCATTCTTCGTCCATGTCGTCGCAATGGTCGAGCACGTCCACACCCGCTGCAATACACTCGAGAATGAAGGGCTTACCCACGACGTGGGCGCGGATGCGTGCACCGCGATCGTGCGCGGCCTCGACGCAGGCGCGAATCTCGTCGGTCGTGAAGTTGCGCACACCCTTTTCGCCGGCACCATGTCCGCCACTCACGAAGATTTTAATGATCTGCGCGCCGCGCTGAATCGCCGTTCGGGTCGCTCGGCGAACGCCATCCGGGCCGTCGCACAACACAAGGCCCGGCTCCGTACGGCCATCGATCCACCATGGCAGGGTCTGGTCTGCGGACGACAGCAGGTCGCGTCCGCAGGGCACCATGCGCGGTCCAGTAACGAGGCCCTTTTCGATCGCGCTGTTGAGCGACGCGTCGATATCATATACGCAGCCTGCTCCCACGACGCTGGTATACCCCCACGACATCGCCAACTGGGCATTGGACAGGGCGCGGTAGGCCGTGAATGCCGGCGGCCGTTCGAGCAGCGGGAAACCTGGCTCGGCGCCGAGATTGTGGTAAGTCGTGTGGAAATGCCCGGAAACCATCCCGGGCATCAGGATCAGGCCTTCGAGGTCGATCGTCAGATCACCGACCTCCGGTGGCGCGGCGGCGTGCGATGGGCCGACGAAGACGATGCAATCACCATCAACAATGACTGTCCGATCAGGCGTGGCGGGGTTCTCGCCATCCAGCAGGACTGCGTTGCGAAGATAGATTTTTTGCAATCTTCCTTCCTCTCACATTTCATCTCGTCGTCGTCTGCAGCCGTTTGCAGGCGCCCTCCACCGATCACCATCGTTCTCTTGAAGAGCGCGGCTGCCGGTTTTTACATTTAAATCCTCACTGATTCTTTACGATTTATAAACCGAATTGTCAGGAATTGACGACCTTGCCAGCACGCGCTTCTGTCACGACGTTCTGCCCCCATGCGACCGCACCCCTGACGATCGTCATTTCCACACCTTTCGACGTGATGATCAGCCGTTTAGCCTCGCCGGCCGATCATATCGCCTTTCCCACTTGGCCCCCGAGTCTACGGTAGTTAGGGATCAAGCTGGCGGTCGCCGGCCGTTGCGCGGATCCTGAATGATGAGCAGCACGATTGGCGGACCTACATCGGGGACGGACCGCCTATCCAGCATGGAAGGCGGGGAGATCAGTAGTCCGCGTCGGGGGCTTCTCACACGACCGGTCGTTCGACCGTCAATTTCCGCTCATGCTATTCCTGGATTGGGAGACTGGGCATCGAAGCGCTGCCGGTCCCGTATCTGGGCCCAGCGATCAAGCAGAGGGGCGAGATTGGCGGGCGTGCTGGCGTGGAAGGCGACGCCGTCGACGCCGGCATCGAACCGGTCCTGAACCGCCTGGGCGCAATGTTCGGCACTGCCGGTGGCGGTCGATCCATCGATCCACTCACGCGGCCACAGATCGCGCATGCGCCGGATCTGGTCGAGATCGCGCGAGGTGTTCTCATCGCCGATGGTCCCGGACTTCTGCTCGCCATCAATTTCGGCCAGTGCCGCCTGCAGCTTTTCAGCCGTGGCCGGATCCCAATTGTTGATCCGCATTGTCGCCTTCCACTGGCGCGGGAAGAACAGATAGGTGTTGAGCCGACGAATGATCGTGAACAGCTCGACATCTTCAGGCACTTCGCATGCGGCGGCCAGAATGGCCCAGATCTTGATCTTCGATGGGTCGCGCCCGGCCGCCTCCGCCGATGCCCGGATCCGGCGCACGCCTTCTGCCGTGGCTTCCTTGGTCCAGAAGGTGTTGAACAGCACGCCGTCGCAGAAACGCCCCGCCCATTCGCAATTTTTGAAGCCGACCGCACCCATGATGACCGGCGGCGGAGTTTCCAGTTCGATGCCGAGCGTTGCGCCGTCAAACTTGCCGGCAGGCCCTTCATAGGTCAAGCGCTCGCCGCGCCACAGGCGACGCAGAATGTCGACATAGTCCTCCACCAGCTGGTCGCTGGCGTGCGGAATGCCCACTGCTTTCTCCAGCGAATCCGTGCCGCGTCCGATGCCCAGCGTGAAGCGGTTCTGCGAAAGCATCATCGCGGTGGCCGCGTAGCTCGCCACGACCATCGGATTGCGCAGCGGCAGATTGTTGATGAGCCCGCTTGCCACCGCCATGCGGTCGGACCGGGCGATGCACGCCCCTGTCAGAACGCCGATATCCTTGGTGTTTAGCCGTTCCGAAATCCAGACCGAGCCGAGGCCCAGCCGATCTGCGTCGCGCATTTCCTCGAACACCGGGGTCGGGGCGAAGACGTGACCAGGCAAAGTGTAGAAGCCCAGCTCCGGAAAGAACCGATCCATATTCAACTCTCCAACCAGTAAAAGCCGCGAGCGGCGATAATTTCACCAAGCTCTCGCTCAAGCTTGGGCACATAGGTCCAATAGGATGACAGCACGATGGGCAGCACGGAGACGTCGTGATGATCGCCGCGGTTGAACTGCGCCATGGTGACCGTGCCATAGACGGAATTGCGAATGTCACCGAAGACGCGGCAATAGGCCAGTTCGCCGGCTGTGGGCGCTGTCCCGCCATTGCGCACATAGTGGTCGATCAGTGCGTCGGGCCGCGCGAGATAGGATGATGCATAGGCAAGATCCTCAACCGGATTGGCGATGTGCGCCAGTTCCCAATCCACCAGCGCCGTCGCCTGCCCATGCTCGATCAGGATATTGTGGAACCCGACATCGCCATGGACGATGGCGCTGCGGCCAGCGACCAGATGCGCATTGGCGCGCAGCCATGCCAGGCCGATCTCCAGCGCGGCGGACGGCACCTCGACATGTGCGCGGTATATCTCGATCCAGCGATCGATACGCTCTTGCTGATCGGTAAGGCTGGTTGCCGAATCCGGTGCGCCATCCAAGCCGGCGGCGGAAAAGTCGAGCGAATGCAGATGTGCGAGCAGGCGCCCCAACATGGCCTCCGGATCGAAATCGGGCGTTTCCCCCAGACCGAGTGAGTTTCCGTACAACCGGCCGGGCATGCGCTCGCTCAAGAGGAAGGGCGTCTGCAAGATCGCCGGATCCGCCTCCAGCAGCAGAGGTTCGGCCACAGGATAGCCCTGATCGAAAAGACTGCGCAGGAGCGGATATTCCAGTGTCACGGACGATCGATCAGCCGCGGCGAACGGCAGGTCCCGGCGCATGACCAGTTGCCGCTGCACGGCACCGCCGCGCAGCATGTCGACAAACAGCGTCTGTTTGGAATAGCCGCCGACGGCGCGCCCGACCAAACGCCCCTCTACCGCGTCGTCCCCGCTCCATTTGCGCAGAATTGCGGTCAACGCGGCGTCGGTCGGGACATCGAACACTTCGTCCTGGACCGCGTTCTCGGCCTCGATCCGCGCCCTGTGGCCCGCCTGGTCCTCCTCATACCAGCACGAATCCTCGCGGAGTAGGTCGAGCAGGCGCCCTGACGCATCGCGCCCCACCCCCTCGCCGCCGGTCAGTTGGCGGATCTCTGACGCCATCTGCTGTGCCCGGTCCAGCGATGGCGCCGCAGTTGATCGCCGATGCATCAGGTTGACGATCATCTCGATTGACTTTTCGGCAGCGAACAAGGCGCTTTCATCCGTAATCTTCGGCAGCACCCGCTGGCGGAGAGTTCGGGCGAGACCGAGCAGAAGAAGATCCGGATCAGTAAAAACAGCCATTGCTTATGTCATGCTTCCCGTGTGAATGTTTTTTCATCGGTCCCAATCGCCGCATCGCTCGCCCGGCCAATTTAGAAATTGGCCTGGAAACGAACGCCCCACGTCGCCGGCGGCCCGGGAATGCGCCAACCGCCGGTGCCCTGCCGCACCTTCAAAATGCTGTATTTGCGGTCGAGAATATTGTCCCCAAAGACGCTTATCGAATATTTGTCGCCTGGCAGAACCCAGGTCAGACCCGCATTCAGCAAGGTGCGCGCAGGCTCCCGCAACGAACGCTCGGGGTTATAGTAGAATTCGTCCGTATAGCTGAGCAGCGCGTTCAACCGGAGCGTGCCCAGGGCATCGGACAATGGCTGTTCGAATTGTCCCCGGACATATCCGCTGATCTTGGGTGCCTGAGGCAGGCCCTGGCCGCTGAAGTCGACGCCTGCCTGGATGCCATAGCCAAGCCCGCCCTGCGTGATGCACTGCGCGTTCGTCGGGAACGCGTCACAGGCAACATAGGCGTCGCCCAGATAATTTTTGTAGCGTGTGTGCAGATAGCCACCGCCGACGCCCAATTCCACCTGCCGCGAAGGGGCCCAAGTGATGTCCGTTTCTATCCCCCAGATTTTAGCCGATGCGGCGTTTTCGACCGCTGTACCACCAGTGTTCTGATCGGTCCTCTGAACCTGGAGGTCCTTATATTTGTAATAGAAGGCAGATCCGTTGAAGCGCACATTGTTGAACTGAGTTTTCCACCCGATTTCGAAATCGTCGAGTGTTTCGGGCTCAACCGTATCGGCGATGGTGAATGCCGGGGTATTGAACCCGCCACTTTTGAACCCCTGGCTATAACTGGCATAGAGCAGGACCCTGTCGACCGGCTTGTAGCTGATGCCGATTTTGGGTGTGAACTTCTTGAACTTGCGTGATGCCCCGGCTTCGTTCGACAAAGGCAAGGGATCAGGCCCAAGGCCCGTCGCAAAGACCTCGTTGCTGTCCAGCGTCTTCTTTTCCCAAGTATAGCGAAGGCCGACCAAAATCTCGAGGCTGTCGGTGATGCCGTAGGACGCCTGCATATAGGGCGCGAAGGAGTCCGTCGTCAGGTGGGAAATGGCATTCAGCTGCGGCCCTGTGTTGACTTCCCCGGTCAGTGGCCCGGACGGCACGCCGAATTGACCATCGACCGCCTGGCCGAAGACCTGGAACGTGTTGCCCCCCACCTCGCGGAAATAATAGAGGCCAGCAGTCCATTTGAACGGGCCAGTCCCGTTGGATACGGCTTGGATTTCCTGCGAATAGCTGTCGCTTTTTTCCAGAAACACATCGTGCTGGAAAGGAATGTCGACGGTATCGAGGTCGGCCGGCGCGCGCAGGTTGTTGTAACGCCAGCCGGAAATCGACGAGAGGGTGAACGGATCGAACTCATAGTCGACCCGCACCTGAACGCCGGCCTGCTTGATGTGAAGGCGTTTCACCCGGTCCTGTGTCGCGGTGTAAAAGTCGGGGCTGGGCGTTCCGCCAATCGCCACGCCGGTCTGTCTCGGCGCCCCATCGACATTGATGAACGACGCTCCCTCGAAGTCATTCTTGTCCGAATAGTCACCGGAAATCTTGATCGTCAGGCGGTCGGTCGGCTGGAACAACAGCTTGCCGCGGATCATGTCGATATTACGGTCGTTCATGCGCGGCAGGGCCGGATTGATATTGTGGACATAGCCATCGCGCTCGTCATGGAAATAGGCGAAGCGGACGGCCAGCTTGTCGCTAAGCGGAACATTGAGAACGCCGTCCACGCCGAGGCGGTTGAAGCTGCCGGTCGTCAGGCCGACATTTCCTTCGAACTGATATACAGGGTCGTTGGTGATGATGCGCAGCGCGCCGCCCGCTGCGTTGCGGCCAAAGAGCGACCCTTGCGGCCCCTTCAACACCTCTACGCGAGCGATGTCATTGAACGAGGTGAGCGCGCCTTGCGGGCGCGACATATAGAGGTCGTCAAAATAGGTCGCGACAGAGGATTCCAGGCCAAGATTGGCATATTGCGTGCCGACGCCGCGCAGATAGGGCGAAAAGAAGGCCGAGCCCGAATTGACGGTCAGGTTGGGTGTGAGCTTGGGAATATCGGCGCCCGCGTCGATGCTGGCGGACCTAAGCAGGCTGCCAGAAACCGCTGTCACCGCCACAGGAACGGACTGCAGGTTTTCAGAACGCTTCTGCGCCGTCACCACGATGTCCTGCAAGGTTGAGCCATCCTGCGGACTCGCTGCACTCTGCTGGGCCATGGCCGGGGCCGCGATCAGCAGAGCGATAGGAAGCGTAGATACTGCGCCCAAATAACAGGTCTTTATTGCCATCAGTCTCTCCCTTTGCCGTCGTTGCGGCCCGCGTCGGCTTCGCTAGCCGATTCCGACATATGTCGATGTCGTTCTTTGGATCCGCCAGACCGGTTTGGCAAGGCTGTTTTTTTGTGTTCGGTTATGCTCTATGGGACATCCGGCTTCGCTCTGATGTAAGTTTTGGGTGGGAGCATCAAAGAGGTTCATCTGGAGAACGTAGTGAGAAGCGACGGCGGAGCAGTGATGAGGAAACGGCCCCTTCGCAATGACAGTCGTGCCAAAGTCGAACAGATCGTCGATGGAACGAGTCGGCTTTTGGAACATCATGCATTACGCGACATTACCATTATCATGGTCGCGAAGGAGGCGGGGGTCGCACGCACGACGATATACGACTTCTTCCCAACGCCTTTTGCAATTTTTCAGGTCATCGCACGTGATCACGTCACGCGATCATGGAATTGGATCCACGCGGAAATCGCCAAGGCCGATCCCCAATCGCTGGACGCGTTGATTGACGCCAGCGTCGATGCGGCAAGCCGTTATTTCAACGGAAATGGCGCGGCTCGCAAAACGCTGTTCGGCAGCGGCGCGCTCGAACTTCATGTGATCGAGAGCGACTGGGATCTGATGAGTGCTCGGATGTACAGGGACTTCATGCAGCCCGCCTGGCCCGTTGAGGCGTTTTCGACAGCCGACCCTTTTCGGACAATGGGTATTTTGATGAGTGCGATCTATTCGACAAGCGTCAGACGATGGGATGCGATCACCTCTGAGATGGCTGATGAAGCAAGATTGGTGTCGCGTGCCTATATCGCAATGCGTGAGCAAACATGGGGTATGAACTCGCTCTAGGTCACATATCTATAAATGGAATCTGCCGGGGAGGTGGCTGTTGACTCGATGGCGCCATAATTTGCGTGGGCTGAGATGGCTGGGTTTGATCCATAGACTTTGAGGGGCGGGGACAGAGCCAGATGATATTATCTCCGTCAGCAAACGAGGGCTGGATCGACTACTTCCCGAATGTCTAAACGATTCCAGGCTTTTATGCCGACCTGAGCACGAGTTTCCCGATCCGGTCACAACAGGTGCAGCGGCAGTTGCAAACATTGATCTGCCCCCCACTGAATGGACCGATTGGTGGGGGCAGATCATTCTATCGCATGGCATTAGGGCACTGGCGGCATTTTCCTCGGCATTGTCCGCCCCGCCGATGCAAGCCACGTATGCGACCATTGCGCCGGCTGCCGCAGGATTCAGGATCTATTCCACCCCGCCTTTTTCGACATCACCTATAATGCCGTATCTGTCGCTGGATTGCGCGCGTGCCGGCTACTGATGCGAGAATATGTGCCATCATCAAAGTCGATCAAGCAGCGAACACTCGCAATACGCTCTAAACAAGGTCAGTCCAGACACATGCCGAGGTTGACAGCGACGGTGGTCTGACCTGCTTGCAATCGGGAAAAGGGGCGCGCGCTTCCGCTATCACTGCGGCAACTGGTAGGCAGAGGCAGCGACCGACATGTCCATTCGGTCTGATCGCTGGGGAAACAGGCAATAGTAAAAGCCGTTCAAAGCGGCGCGCAGAAATTTGCGTGTCTTGGAATAAGCACCCACGCTGCCGATCTTCCATGAGTTTGGTGCAGGTGGACCAGACTTGTCTGATCCACCTGCACCTCATTAACCGCTCAAATGGTGGACGGCACCAAAGAACGCATCGGACTGTTTCGCGGATTAGAACTTCGCTTCCACCGTGCCGCCCCACAGCCGGCGCTCGCCAAAGGCCACATAAGTGCCGAACGCGGTACGACCGCCAAAGGCCTTATAGGTCTTGTCGAACAGATTTTTCACGAACAGATATGCGCCGTATCTGTCATCCTCGGTATGCACACCAATACGTCCATTCACTACGGCGAACCCGTTCTGACGCAGCGCCGCGGTATTTTCTGGGTCGAAATAGAAGCTGCTGCGATAGGAAACAGTTCCCGAACCAGCAAAGACCAGGCCATTGTTGAGCGGCTGTTCGACATCAAGCGTTGAGTTGAACTGCCAGCGCGGCGCCTGAATCATGCGATTGCCGCTCGCATCGAAGTTCACCGCGTCCGCGACCACGAAGTCCTTGTAATTACCGTGTGTGTAGGCGCCGCTGGTCGACAGCGTTATACCTTGAGCTACGCGAGCCGTCAGTTCAAGCTCCGCGCCGGATACCTTGGCCTTGTCGGCATTGAGCACGAACGAGGTGGCCTCGGCGCTCAATGTACGCGCAACCTGGATGTTCTTGTAGTCATAGTGATAAGCCGACGCGACAACGCGCAGCCGGCGATCGAACAGTTCGGCCTTGTAGCCTGCCTCGTAGCTGGTCAGCTTTTCGGGCTTGAACTGGTTGATCCCCACTGGCGCTCCATTCACCAGCGCAGCGGGATTGAGCAGGTTGTTCAGGCCGCCGCTCTTGAAACCTTTGGCCCATCGAGCATAGACGATGCCGCCACTCGGAATGTTGTAGTTCAGCGTTACTGAAGGGGTGAATGCATGTTCCCGGCGCGAACCGCTAAAGCTTACACCGCCAGTATTGATTTGGCCCGGGAAATCAAGCGTACGCTTCTCTTCCGCATAACGACCAGAAGCGATCACTTCCGCATTGCCGAACTTATAACTTGCTTGGCCGAACACAGCCCAAGCCTTGGCCTTGAGCGTCGAATATAGATTTGGAAGCGTGGCGCGGGGGAAATCGCCGGCAAGGATTTGGGCCTTAGTGAGGCCGGTAGCGCCGCCGGGGAAGAGGATTGTGCCCGCTTCGCCTTGAATCTGATCGAACGTCTTGTCATGGAAATAGCTGCCGCCCACGATCCAGTTCAACGGACCGTCGTTGTCCGAGACCGCGCGCAGTTCCTGACTGAAGATTTTGGAGCTGAAATCAGCCGTGAATCCAGCAAGAGGGATAGGTGTCGCGTCGATTTCTGTCGATCCGATTTGGGCGTTCTCACGATAGGATGTGATCGACGTCACTGTGACATTGTTGATCGACGCCTCGATTTTTGCCGAGCCGCCGTAATCTTCAACCCATTTGAACGCCTGCTGATCCTGAGTGGACGTCCGACCGGGACGACCGGTGACAATTTCATCCGGAGTGAAATTGAAGCCGGTGATAGCGCTCAGTGTTGCAGCGACCACTTCCGGTTGAGTGTTGATCCAACCGGTGGTCCCCGTATCGTAGATATTAGTATAATCGCCGCGCAGAACGATCTTCACGTCGCCAAATTCGAGACGGATCTTCGCATCGAAGATATCGCTGTTCTTGTCTTCATAGTCACGGCGACCCTGCGGCCCCTTGCGCGGATAAATCAAGCCGCCATTGAGATTGATCTGACGTGTATCACCGGCCGTCGGATTCAGCGGATTGCTGGTATAAGGCGACGTCGCCTTGACCAGACCGTCGCGCTCGCGGTGAGCATAGGTGAAATTGGCCGCGATATTGTCCGACAGCGGAACATTGACATAGCCCTGCGCTTCCAGGGCGTTAAAGTTGCCATAGGTGAAGCGTCCAACGGCGGAAAAATTATCGGACGGCTCTTTGGTCACGATATTGATCGCGCCACCGGTTGCGTTGCGGCCGTAAAGTGCGCCCTGCGGACCTTTCAGCACTTCGACACGTTCGATGTTGGCCAACTCGGTCGATGAACTGGAACGGGGACGCGGGACATCATCGATATAGATGGCGACGCTGTTCTCAGCATAATTGCCGGCAACTTGGTTGCCTACGCCGCGTAGGAATGGCGTCAGATAACCATTCGACCCATATTGCATGTTAAGGCCTACGACGGCGTTCTGCAGTTCTTCAATTCTCGAAATGCCCTGTTTCTGCAGCATACTGCTGTCCACGGCTTGAATGGAAAGCGGCACGTTGATCAGGCTTTCCGCACGGCGCTGAGCGGTGACGACGATGTCGCTCAGGCCTCCGCTACCGGGACGACTCTGGTCAGCGGCCTGCGTAGCGGCTGAACTGGTGCTCCCGCTGTCCGGCGTACTCGGGTTGATGGGCGCAGGCTGCGCCATGGCCGAGGCGCTCCAGGCCGCCACGGCGCTTAATGCCGTTCCGACCAGCGCTTGGGTGCGTTGTACCTTCATGTTTCTATCTTCCTCCCATATGTGCGGCTCATTTTTTGAGTCGCTGTTGCTGTTATTTCGACAGGGCTAAGATCCCCGATTGGATCAGATTGATGAAAAAGCTCTGCTTCCCTTGCCTCAAGACTATTCTCCTGAGCGATTGGCGCCCCAACGCCACAGATCGTTCAGACGCCGGGATGAACCGCCATCATGCCGCCATCAACGAGATATTCGCCCCCCGTCACGAAGCTCGCCTCGTCGCTCGCCAAGAACGTCGCCATTGCGGCGATCTCGTCGGGAGCGCCCATGCGGCTCATCGGCGACATACCCGCAAAGGCCGCAAGCAGAAGCTCGGGCGCCTCGCTTTCGGCCAGCAGCTTATCGTGGATGGCTGTCTGGATAGCGCCAGGATGTATCGAATTGCAGCGGATAGGCAGACGGGCGCGGGCGCACCATACCGCGATTGACTTCGTCAGCATGCGGACAGCGCTCTTGCTGGCAGTGTAGGCTAAGTCATCGGGGATAGCGCCGTAAGCAGCCGTCGAGGCGATATTGATGATTGAACCCTGATATTCACCCGGATTCTGCCGCATAAGGGCAATGGCCGCCTGACATCCCAGCATCGGCCCGGTCAGGTTGACCCCCATGGTCCGATTCCAGGTGGCCAGGTCGGTGTTCTCAATCGATTGATAAGACAAGATGCCTGCATTGTTGACCAGGATATCAAGCCGGCCAAACCGATCACTCACAAATTGCGAGAGCGCATTCCAGGAGTCCGGATTGGCTACATCCTGCAACCGAAAAGAGCCGCCGCAAGATTCGGCAACTTGACTGCAAAGTTCCTCTTGAATGTCGGTCAATATGACTTGGGCACCTTCGGCGCTAAAGCGACGAGCGATCGCCGCGCCCATGCCTGATGCGGCTCCAGTGACTATCGCGACTTTTCCTGCCAAGCGCTCCAAACTATCCTCCCATGTAATTGTTCTTTGCGTCGCTGCGCCGATCCAAATTGACCAATGAAGATCAGGAAGCTAGCGTACCGATCGTTACGTGTCGATGCAACCTCGTATCTAGGGGTCATTCGAAATTGGCCATTCCCTTGAACAGGAACGGTTCGTCATCGGGAGAAGTGAGTTGGCAACCAAGGTTTATGGCGTAGGATTGGTCGGCGTTCAAGCTGGCAGAAGCTGGGCTGCGATAGCGCATATTCCGGCAATTCAAGCGCTTTCCGAAGACTTCAGGATTGTCGGCATCGCCAATACCAGCCTGGAGTCGGCGCAACGCGCCGTCGAAGCGACCGGCGCGGGCCGGGCTTTTGCAAGTGTAGCCGAACTCGTCAACGATCCCGACGTCGATATCGTGGCCATCACTGTGAAGGTTCCCAACCATTTCGATGTCGTCAACGCTGCGATCGGTGCCGGTAAGGCCGTGTATTGCGAATGGCCGATCGGCAATGGCTTGGCCGAAGCGCGGGAAATGGCCGAGCGTGCGCGAGAGAAGAACATACTCGCCGTAGCCGGCACCCAGGCGCGTGCCGCGCCGGCCATGCGCTATGTCGCGGATCTGGTTGCTCAGGGCTTCGTGGGAGAAGTCTTGTCCAGCACGCTGGTCGGCACTGGAATGAACTGGGGGCCTATGATCGAGAAGCCTAACGCCTATACCCTGGACGTCAGGACTGGTGCGAACATGCTGACGATACCTGTCGGGCACACGATGGCCGCGATAGCAGACACGCTGGGCCCGGTCGCCAATGTGTCCGCGCGCCTGGCCACCCGTCGGAAGACAGTTCATGTGGTTGATACCGGCGAAGATGTGCCGATGACCGCACCCGATCAGGTGCTTGTCGCTGCCACGTTGGAAAGTGGTGCGCCCTTGTCCATCCACTATCGTGGCGGCATGCCTCGGGGGACCGGTCTGTTATGGGAAATTAACGGAACAAAGGGCGACATTCAGGTCATTGGCATGGGAGGGCATGCGCAATTTGTCGACCTGTCCGTCAAGGGCGCGACCGAAGGTGATGAGGGGCTGCGCGATCTGCCGGTTCCCCAGTCATATCTGCCGTCTCAGGAATTTGACATGTTCACGCGCAATGTGGCCATCATGTATGCCCATATGGCTCATGACCTGCGCACGGGTGAAAGCACTGCCCCGACCTTTTCGGATGCGGTACGCACACATGAACTGATTGCGGCGATTGAACTGTCGGCGCGAGAAGGGCGTAGCGTAAGCGTTAAGGATGTCTGAGGCGTTCGTCGCGTGCTGAATGGCTGCATTGTGCAGAATGTGGCGATCGGCATTGTCCGCGAAGTGCCGATGGACCCGCCAGAATCGGCGCATCATACGATGCTGGACGCCGAGCTGCGCAATCGCTCGCGTGAAGCCCCGACGCCGAGACGAACTATCTCCGGATCGAGATAAGGCTGCTGCTGCAGGAAGGAGGTGCAGCCGGACGATCCGGTCCGGCTGCCCAAGAGTAACAGACTGGCCCAGCTAAATGGCTATTACGCCGTCATGCGCCCGGAATCGCTTCGATCTCTCCTTATTTGCGTCAGCCTTGGTCATAGGAAAGGATTACCCGATCAGCGGCTTCGATGGCCGCGTTAGCCGATTTCTCCGCAGAGAATATCTGGGCTGAACAACTCGCTCCCTCAAGCAACATCATGATCGCATAGGCCAGTTCGCAAGGCTTTCTTATGTTCATCTGCGCGGCGATATTGTTCAAATTTTCTAGGAAGGCGATTTTTAACTCGTCTACTTTTTGCCGCACTGGGTGATCGCGGTCAGGAAACTCTATGGCGGCATTGGCGAGTGGGCATCCTCGGTACCCTGGAGACCCTATCGCCTTCGCCGTTTCACGGATGATATAACGCAGCTGCGCTTTGGGATCGCCCGGGTGGGACGTGAGCGCATCCTTGCATATTTGGCGACCCGCTCTTGCCTGTTCGTCCAGATAGGCAATGACAAGTCCGTCCTTGGACCGGAAGTTCCGGTAAAGGTTGGTCTTGGCGACGCCCGAGAGTTCCGATATTTCGGCTACTCCGACGGCGCGGATGCCATGCCTGTAAAAAAGGCTGCTTGCCGCCTCCCAGACCTTCAGGCCTGCAGGAGTAGGTTCAAGGCCGCTTGCCATTCATAATCTCCGTTCCGTCCGGCGCTTTATCCGCCTGGGGCATTCTTCACCGCCGCATGGGCCTGCGGTAAAGCTCGCAGAGGTTCTCCGCGCTCGTGAAAGGTACATGCGTGCCAGGCCGCGCTGGAACAAGTAGAAATTTTAGCATGTTCGGCGTTCCCCTGCAGGAAAAGGGGAACGTCCGCGCCCCACGCTACATCCACGAAAGATAATAGAGTCACCGGGTTTGCCTGCTCATGCGATCACGATGCTTCCACTTTGCCCGGGTCGGCTGTAATTACAGGCTGGCCGGCAAACAGAATCCTGGAGAGTTGCATGACGTCACCCGAAGCATTTGCCATCCGGATTTCGGACGACCGCCTGGACGAGATGAAGCGCCGTCTCGAATCGACATCCTGGCCAGGAGATTTCGGAAACACGGATGGCCGATATGGCGTGAGAGAGGAGTGGCTGCAAACCATCGTGGACCACTGGATCAATCAGTATGATTGGCGCGATCATGAAGAGAAGATGAATGAGTACCCGCATTATCGGACAGAGATCGATGGCGTGCCAGTTCACTTCATTCATGTACGCAGTCCTCGGAAGGATGCGATTCCCCTTCTTTTGACACATGGCTGGCCGTGGACTTTCTACGATTGGCTTGGGGTCGTCGATCAATTGAGCCATCGCCACGATGGTCCTGCGTTCGACATAGTGGTCCCTTCACTCCCAGGTGTGGCATTCTCCGCGCCGCTTGCCACCACTGGTCTCAACGTCCGCGCTATTGCAGGGCTTTGGGCAAAGCTGATGGAGGGCTTGGGTTATGATCGTTTTGCTGCCGCGGGTGGGGATTGGGGATCACTCATCACAGCGGAACTTGGACATGCGCATGCGCATAAACTGCGCGCGATGCACCTCACGCTTGTGGCGCTGCCAGGTGTGAATCACATGCAATTGTCGCCCAGCGATTATGCGTCAGATGAGCAATGGATGGTCGCGCGCAATGCGAAAGCGCTTCCGATGATTACCAGTCACGTCGCGGTGCACAGTAATGATCCACAGACGCTTGCCTACGCCTTGGCGGACTCTCCCGTGGGTACTGCCGCCTGGATATGGGAGCGGCGGATCGCATGGGCTGACCGAAGAGAGAAGGTCGAAGATAAGGAGGAGCGGGATTTTCTGTGCACGACCGCATCGCTATACTGGCTCACCAATACAATTGGATCGTCCCTTCGTATATATAAGGAGCAGTTCGCGGGCAATGGCATCGGAATGAACTGGCTGCCACTTCACGATCAGTTGCCCCTGATAACTGTACCCACGGCGGTTGCGGTCGCACCAAAGGAACTTGTCCTCCTGCCGAAGTCATTCGTTGCCGAGCGGGTCAATCTCATGCGGTGGGAGTTGCTGCCACGGGGAGGGCATTTTTTGGCATATGAGGAGCCGTCACGCCTCGCGCGGGAATATGGCGAGTTCTTCGGGGCGCATGCCTGAGACATTCTCTGTAGTGTGACTCTAAATTCTATAATGGAAATTCGCTGGCTTAACGGGGTCCGGACATGGGCGAGGATTGCTCGCGACCGCTTCTGCGTGCTGGACCAGTAAATGCTATGGCAACGGCGATTGACAGAGCAAGATGTCGCACAAGTTGCATAACTGCGGTGCTTAGGCGATGGTTACGTCTCAAATCGCGCTACGCGGGCGTTTCTCTGATCCATGGGCCGTGGCGATATCTGATGTTGGGGGAGGTTCTTCCGGTGCTTCAGCAGTTCCAGCAAGACAATATTGGCGCCTTATCGGCGTCAAGTTTGGCGTGAAACTTTGACAAGAGACGCCGTTTTTAGGTGAAAAAGTCGCTCCAGACCGATAGCGAGGGGCCAGCAATCAATAGAGCAGACCCGTGCCGCCTCGCAGCCCGCGAAGCGGCACGGCATGCTCAGGCAAAAGAAAGTAGGTGAGTGATGTTGACCCCCTATGACGAATTCCCTGTGCATCAGGCACCTTACACGTTCAGTTACATCCCCTCCACCGACTATGCCTGGGACGAGGGTTACTGGTTTGCGGTGTTCAACCCGGACGAGAAAGTTTTTCTTGGCACCTATTTGCGGGTGAACCCGAATACCGACATGATCGGCGGCTGCGTCCTCCTGAACGTCGGCGGTATCCAGACGACGCTGCGCTTCAATCGTTGCTGGCGGGGCAACTTCGCGCTGGAGGTCGGGCCGTTCCGCGTCACGATCGTCGAGCCGCTTAAGCGTCTGCGCCTGGAACTGGCGGAGAATGACAGCGGCATGAGCTTCGACATCTTGTGGGAGGGCACCTCGCCCGCCTTTCTGGAAGACCATCATATCGCCACCAATCGGGGCCGCCGCACGACAGATCAGACCCGCTATTCACAGCCGGGCAAGGCAAGCGGATGGCTCAAGCTACGTGAACGCGAATGGAAGGTAACGCCAGACATCTGGTCGGGCGCCCGCGACCATAGCTGGGGCCTATATACCTCGCGGCCGCCGCTGTCACCGCCGCCTTCCATCCTGCCGCCGCCGTGGAGGGACGAGGGCCCGAAACGCGCGATGCGCTTTTGGACCTGCTTCCGCACAGAGCCCTATAGCGGCTTCTATCATGTTCACGAAACGGCCGAGGGCGTGCAATGCAAAATGAACGATGTATTCGGCACGCCCTTTGGCGGACGCATCTTTAAGGGCTGGGGCGAAGAGGATATCGAACTGGTGTCGGGGCGGCATGAGATGGAATTCAATCCCGGCACTCGCATTCTCAAGAAGGTGACCTTCTACCTTACCGACGTGCAGGGTCGGGACTGGCGGCAGGTGTTCGACATTGAGACCCCCCCCTGGATCGTGCAGCCCATGGGTTCCTTTCCGGGTAGCTGGAAGGATGGCGGTACATTCTTCACCTATCATGGTTCGGAAGAACTGGCGCTCGAATGGGACGAGGGCGACTATTCGGTGCAGCCCTTCGAATACATACCCTATGCCGTCAGCGGCGCGGCCGCATCGGAGGGATTCAACACCGGTACGTCGATCGGTAACATGGTGCATGGTCCCGAATATCTGGCGCGCGTGACCACCTATGCGCCCGACGGGTCGGTAAGCACAGGTTCGTCGCAGGTCGAATTGTTCATTAATGGGCCGTATGCGCCCTATGGATTCGTCTAAATGCGGTTCCCGCCGCACGAACTGGAGCCGATTCTCGCCTGCCGTGTCCGCGGGAGACGCGCTTCATGCGCTACGCGGGCGGTCCCACCTCCGCAAAGAAGCGGTAAGCAATGTCGTCCCGGTCGCGCCGGGCAGGCGCGACGATGGCCTCTATGCCTGAATCTGGGTCTCCGTGCGTGGCGGGGCGGAAATGTTTCCATTCCACGGTGATCTCGCGGTGGGAGATACGCCATTCCCCGTTGCGTCGCGACAGTCGGTCGACATAGCGGCCGCCGCAGATGAACTCATGGCCATCATCTAATGTGCCGTCCGTGCGGCATCGGTCGGCATAGGTTTTGCCGAAGAAGCCGGCGACCTTGGCGTGGTCGCCTTCCATCCGGTGATAGGCGTAATAATAGGATTCCGCTGCCGCTTCGTCGCCGTTCACGCCGATGTGGCTGTGGGTCACATGATGCATGGTCGTGACGAAGGCGTCGCCCAGAAAGGCGATGACATGGTCTGCGAATTCCTGCGCCGTCCCCTTGAAAGAAGCATGGTCGTCGCGGGCTTCGGGATGATATAGCGATTTGAGTAGATCGATATCCAGCCTGTCGATCGCGCGCGCGTAGCGTGTTAAAAGATGCTGTATTTCCTGCCGGTCCAGCAGTTCACGCAGCAGGCCTGCCTGGTTATCGGTCATCCCGTTCTCCCTTCTTGCTCAATGGTGGTAGTCGGCGTTCCCAACCATGGCCGCATCATGATGCTGGTGCCGCCGTCCACCGGAATGCTCGCGCCCGTGATATAGCGGCCGGCATCGCTCGCCAGCAACTGGACAATGCCGTGCAAGTCTTCAGGTTCGCCCAGGCGACCGAGCGCGGTCATGTCGACAAAGCCGTCAATCAACGCCTCCGCCGCATCGTCACTTTCCTCGTCGCGCAGCTGGGTGACTGCTTCGCGCAGGATCGACGTCCAGAACACGCCCAGGATCAGGCTGTTGACCGTAATGCCGAAACGACCGAGCTCCGCTGCAATGACGCGCATGAAGCCGTTGATGCCACTCTTCGCCGCTGCATAGGCCAGATTGCCCTGCAAAGGGGCGGCAAGATGCGCGGCAGTCGAGGAACTGAACAGGATGCGACCCCACCGCTGGGCCATCATATGCCGGGCGAAGCTCTGACTGAGCGCGATGTTCGCCGAAAGATTGAGCTGGAGCGTGCGGTCGACTTCCTTCGGCGTCATGGCGCCAAAGCCCTGGGCGTGAACCGCTCCGGCGTTGCCGACGAAAATGTCGACGCCTTCCAGTCGACCGACGGCGACTTCGGCAAAGCGTAGGACATCGTCCATGTCGTACAGGTCCACGGCTTCATGCAACAGCGTGGCGCCAGGCACTGCTGCGCGCAACTGCTCTGTGGCATCCACCAGCATCCCGATCCGGCGCCCGGCGATCATGACCGTAGCACCCGCCGCCGCCAGCGCTTGGGCCATGGCATAGCCCAACCCTGTCCCGCCGCCCGTTACCAAGGCCTTGCGTCCGGTGAGTTTGAACGCCTCTGGCGCGACCATGCCTCTCTCCCCGTTTTGACTTGTCGCCCATAGTCATAAGCAATTCGTGGCAGGGAGCAGGGGGGAATGATGGAATGTTCCAGAACTTCGTCAAATAGTCCCGATCGGGGGTTTTGCGGCTTGAGGACCTCTTCGGCATGATGGTGGCACACGGCGAAGGCCGAACAATGTACCAGGAGATGAGAATGACCAGCACGGCAGAGCCGATCGATCCGATCGACTTCACCAGCGTGATGCAGCAGGGCTGTCCCTATCAGACCTATACGCGGATGCATGCGGACGGACGGAAGGTCTACCAGGATCCCGGCAACGGCTATTATGTCGTTACCGATTATGCCGAAGTGCGAAAGATCGCCGCAGACACCAAGCGCTTTTCCAACAAGACGGGCATTCTGGTCCAGCGTGACACGCCGTTGCAGAAGCAGATCGACGCGATGTACGCGAAGGACGCCTGGCCGCAGATGCACACGCTGGTCACAAATGACCCGCCTTCACACCGCATGTTCCGATCACTCGTGGACCGGCTCTTTACTGCCCAGCGCGTGGCGCAGATGGAAACCTATATTCAGATGCTGGTTGACGAGGCCATCGACCGGGTCATCGACACGGGCGAGATCGACGTGGCGCGCGACCTGGCAGGTGTGTTCCCGGCGATCATCGCTGGCGATTTTCTTGGTCTGCCTCGCGAAGATCAGGAGAAGCTCAAGGATTGGACCAACGCATCCAACGCTCTTACCGAACCGACCTTCGACGAAGAAAATGAGATAGCGATGAACCGCAAGGTCATCGAATTGCTCAATTACATGGTCGAGCGCGCCAATGTTTCGGCGGCGGCCGAAGACGGATCGTTCATGCATCACGCCCGCACCTTCGAGGTCGACGGGCGGCGGCTGACTGATCAGGAACTGGCTTGGTTCCTCCAGCCCCTCTATGTCGGCGGCCACGACTCGATCACACTGCTGATTCCCACCGGCATGTTGCGCATCATCGAACAGCCGGGGCTGGAGCAGCGGCTGCGCGAGGACCCTGCACTGATCACCAATTTCATAGAGGAGTTGATGCGTTTTGATGCGCCGGTCCAGGCGCTCTGGCGCCGGGCGCTGCAGGAAGTGGAAATCGACGGCGTCGTCATCCCGGAAGGCGGCATCATCCAGCTTCAATGGGCTGCGGCCAACCGCGATCCGGACAAATTCGATCATCCCGACGAGTTCATCGTGGACCGCCCGAATGCGCGCCAGCATCTGGCCTTTGGCACGGGAGCGCATCTCTGCATCGGCAACCAGCTTGCACGCGCGGAAATGCGGATCGCCTTTGAAACGATGTTGCGCCGTATGCGCAACTTCCGCCTTTCCGACGAGGAAGGCGCCGTGCAGATGCGGCGTCACTATATGCAATGGGGTGCAGAAAAGCTGAAGCTGCGGTTCGATAAGATCGCCTAGACCGGTATAATCCCGCAGCGGGATCGTACTGCCTCTGTTGGAAGAAAAGGCCGACGCATCGATCGATGCGTCGGCCACCCCCTAAATCATTCGATACCGCCGGGCAGGGCGCTGCTGTAGAAGCCGGTCGTCAGGCCGCCGTCCACGACGATCTCCGCCCCGGTCATGTAGGCCGATTCATCACTGGCAAGGAACAGGCTTGCCTGGGCGATGTCGATCGGCTCCCCGATACGAGCAATGGGCAGTCCTTTCTGCCGGGCGTTGAGCGCTTCGGTCGATTCCTTGGCGACGTTGCCCATTTCGGTATTGATGGTGCCGGGAAAGACCGCGTTCACCCGTATCTTCTTCGGTCCCAGTTCCATGGCTGCCGTTTTTGAAAGGCCGCGCAGTGCCCATTTGCTCGCAGCATAGGGGGCGATACCGTTGAGTCCGGTCATGCCGGAAATGGAGCAGATGTTGACGATCGATCCGCCGCCGCTGCGGATCATGGATGGCGCGACATGCTTGATACCCAGCCATGCGCCCAGCAGATTGACATTGTATAGCCGGTCGAAATCGGCTTTCTCGATCTCCAGTATCGAGCCGCCCCAAAAGACGATGCCGGCATTATTCACCAAAATGTCGATTTGACCGAAGCGCCGCGCGACTTCAGCTGTCACCGCCTGCCAGCGGCTTTCGTCAGTGACGTCATGGTTCATCGCCATTGCGGCGGTGCCGATCTCCTCAGCCACAGGAGTCGTGTCGAGCACATCGGTGACGCAGACGCGCGCGCCTTGTGCGGCGAACTGCCGCGCGGTTTCCGCCCCCATGCCCCGCGCCGCGCCGGTGATTATCGCGACCTTGCCTTCCAATCTGCCCATACATTCTCCTATCCTGATTATCGCGGGCATTTTCAGCGAGCGGCGGGCGTGGGCAATCGGAAATTCTTTAAGGATTCCGGTCAGGCATCCATTATTTCTGTGCGAGACACAGATGGCTGCGCGCTATAGCTCCGGCCGACATCGTGTCGGAGACGCCATATCACGTCGCCTCTGCGCGTTTGGTTGGTGTTCAGCTCGGCGCATTGTCGCTCGGAAGAGGACATCCGATTGTGTGTTGTTAGCCCATGCCGTAAATACGCCGGCGAACAAAAAGCGAGGATGTGGAATGATCGATGTTTATGGCCCGGAATCGCCAAACGTCATAAAAGTCCTGCTGATCTTGCAGGAATTGGGCATGGCGTATGAGCGCAAGCCGCTCGACATTATGAGTGGCGAACAGTTCAGCCCCGAATTCCTGGCGATCAGTCCCAACAACAAGATCCCCGCGATCGTCGATCATGATCCGGCTGACGGCGGCCCGCCGCTGTCGCTCTTTGAATCGGGCGCGATCCTCATCTATCTCGCGGAAAAGGGCGGCGCGCTGCTGCCGACCGAGCCACGACCACGCAGCACGGTGCTGGCCTGGCTGATGTGGCAGATGGCGGGGCAGGGGCCCATGCTGGGGCAGGCGGGCCATTTCCGCAACTATGCGCCCGAGCCCAATCCCTATGGCGTGCGCCGCTATTCGGATGAGGCCGCCCGTCTGTATGGCGTGCTGGACCGGCGTCTGGAGGGGCGTGAGTGGATCGCGGATGCTTTTTCCATCGCCGACATCGCCTGCTGGCCCTGGACCCTTTTTCGTGCCCATCATGGCATCGAACTGACGGACTATCCCCATGTCAATCGCTGGTTCGCGGCCATGGAGGCAAGGCCGGCGTTCGGACGAGCCCTGCCGGACTTTCAAGCGCCACTGCCGATCACTCCCGACGACGAAACGCGGCGCATCCTCTTCAACATCAAGGATTGAAGCTATTTCGTTGTTCGGGCGCGAAGTCGATCGAAGAATAGCAACGACAAAATCAAGGAGAGGACATATGCGTCGCGACTATATCACCGTCGAGCAGGCGGTGCCGATGGCAGGCCTTCGCATTGCTTTGACGCAAGGCGTGCCCGGCCCATGGGGCGAAGCCGCGAAGGCCTTTTTCAACATCAAGGGGATAGACTTCCAGCCCGTTATCCAGAACGGCGGCCAGCCCAATGCGGAACTGCAGGCCTGGACGGGGCAGAATTCGGCACCCTGCGCCGTGCTGGATGACGAACGTCCCCGGTCTCACTGGTCGGAGATACTGATGCTGGCCGAGCGTATGCAGCCCGAGCCCCGACTGGTGCCGCTGGACGAGGAGGAGCGCGTGGCCATGTTCGGCATCGCCCATGAACTGTGCGGCGAGGATGGATTCGGCTGGTCGGCGCGGCTGTTGATGCTGCACATCATGGAACAGACCAATGCGGGCGTGCCGATCGAGCATATGCGCCGAAAATTTTCAAGTGGCGCCCCGCTCGATCATGCGGCGTCGCGAGCAGGCCAGATCCTCGACATGCTAGCCCGCCGGGCTGAGAAGCAGCAGGCCAGGGGAAGCGATTATCTGGTCGGTGACGCTCTCAGCGCGGCGGACATCTACTGGACCTGTTTTTCCAACCTGGTTGTTGCGATGGACGAGGCGGACTGCCCGATGCCGCAATATTATAGGGATTGGGGGGCAGGCTGCGTCCAATTGATCGGCCAGCCGGTGCCCGACGTTCTCATCGCGCACCGGGAACGCATCCTCAGACGCCATTTTTCCCTGCCCATGTGGTTCTGAACGGAAGCCGGGATCAGGATCGATGTTTCGCTTTCGGTCCTGATCTACCTCGCCATCAGCCCCGATCTCGCCAGATCTTTCCGATGAACTGATCCAGCGTCGTGGGCGGCCGGCCGAGCAGCCAGGTCAGGACGTTCGGGTTGCCGACGAAATCATATTGGCCGTACCACATGGCAACCGATCGGATCATCGCCTTGGGATAACGGTAGGCGTCGCCATCCCCCATGCCGTAAAAGGCCCGGAAATAATCATCCGGGGTGATGATTTCCGCGCCGATGTCCAATCCCGTCACGCGCGCAATCGCGGCGGCGATGTCGTTGCCGGAAAAATTACCCGGTGCGCAAAGCTGATAGGTCGCGCCAAAATGCGCCTCATGCTCCCGCGCGACCTTGACGACGACCTCGGCAACATCCTCCAGCGCCACCATCGCCTGCACGCGGTCCAGGTCATAGAGCTGACGCCAGACGCGGCTGCGGATCGCTTCGCCGATGACGTTTGGCATCATGTAGTCGGCGGGCTGCAACACGGTGAAGGCGATATTGGCTTCCAGCAATCGCTCCTCGATGTCCCGCTTGGCTTTGTGCTGCAACATGGGGCTGGCGATCGGATGAAGCACGGAACTGTAGATGAGATGGCCGATGCCGCTCTCACGCACGGCGTCGATCATCGCCCAACCCATCTCGCGCTCCTGCGGATGGGCGGTGGGGGTGATATAATAGACGGCGTCGACCCCGGCGACCGCTTCGCGCAGGAACGCCCGGTCGCAAGCATCGCCCACCATCACTTCGTTGGCGCCGAGCTTTTTCAACTCGTCCTCGCAATCCGATCGCGCGCGCACGGCGCGTACTTCGATTCCGGCTTCCCGCAAGCGCGGCAGGAGTATGCGGCCCTGATTACCGGCCGCCGCCATCACCAGCAGCTTCATCAGCGACGCCCCTCCAGATAGTCGTTCAACACTTCGTTGAAGAAACGCACCCGCGTCTCCTGCCCGGCAAGATAGGCGTCGGTGTAACCCTGCGAGCGCAAGCCGCGCTGCTGCCCCTCTGCGAGCATCAGGTCCTGGATCACGACGCCGCCATGCAATTCGGGCACGCCGCGCCCGCGATCGAAGGGGCGGTGGATCGGGGGCGCCTCGCGGATCGGCAATCGTTCCGAACCGACCATGGGCGTTTCGGTGAGATCCTGCCCCTCCACCGGAAAGACCATGCACCACAGGTCGAACGTGCATTTGCCCGGATCGTCGGGGTGCGGCTCGGTGCGCTGGAAGAAGATTTCATCCGGCCCGAAGGTCAGCGTCACATTCGGAAAGATGGTCGAGTGGATGCTCTCGGTCAGTTCCCGGTCGCTGAGCCGCGCATACCAGTTGCGTCCCCGTCCAGGCCCCAACCGGCGCTTGGCGGCGGCAAGGTCGTGCCAACCACGCACCACCATGGTTTCAAAGTCGGGGTAATCGGCCGGGTCGAGGCCCCAGTTGCGCAACACCTCCTCGAACGGATGCGGACCAGCCCCATAGGGATTGTCGCGCAGCGATGGGCGGAAGGGCTGGATGGTTCGGCCATGGCCTTCGCGGAACATCTCAAGCCGCGCGTTCCAATGATCCTGATCGCAGAAGGCGGACACCTGCGGATGGGCGGTGCGGGTGTGATAGCTTTCCGAGAAATTTTCGGTCGCGAATTTCCAATTGGTGTCGAGATCGATTTTGATCTGGAAGACCCGGATCATCGTGTCGAGCGGGAAATTGTCATATTGGTGGAATACGGGGCCGAGAAACGCCTCGAAGGAGGGCGCGGCGGCGCTCATCGCGTACCAGACGAACCCGCCCCAGCTGGCAACGCGCACTTCACGCAGGGAAAGCCGGCCACAAGGATTGCCCTGTGGAAAGTCGTCGGGATCGGGCAGGTCGGCAAGAACGCCGTCCTTGCCCCACAGCCAGCCATGATAGGGGCAGGTGAAACCGTCGGAGGAGCTGCTTTCCCAGGCAAGCCGCTGCCCGCGATGGCCGCAGCTGTTGTAGAATCCTCGCAGGGCGCCGTCGTCCTGGCGGACGATGATCACAGACTCGTGCATGAAGTCGTGGACCAGATAATCGCCGGGTTCGGGAACCTCATTTTCGCGGCCGGCGATGTGCCAGACCTTCTTCCACATATGGTCCCATTCGGCTTGGGCGAAGGCGGGCGACCAATAGCGTTCACCGTTCATGGGATCGCCGCGCACATTGGTCGCGTCGGCCCCGTTCATGACTGCGGAAATATCCATGCGCCTCTCCTTGGCCGGACTGACGACCATCATGCGGGTGGCGTTGGGTCGCCTTGCTCCGTTGGAGGCGAGATTAGCAAGATGAAGATATTATGCTACTATAATATTTTGCTGTACCTCGGTCCCGGCGTGGATTATCGACCGGTGATCGGCAATGCTCTCGCTTGCCGAAGGAAAGGCGCAGGACCGGACATGACCGCAGACAGCAGCCGGGCAAGCGATGGGGTAGGCCCCGTGCCGGTCGATCTCATCAAATCCAGCGCGCCCTATCTTCTGACGCTCGCCGCTCGTCTGCAGGCGGCGATCTATGCCAATCGCACCGCCGCCTGCGAGGTAAGCCCGGCCGGCACCTATATTCTTTACGAACTGAGCCGCACGGAACCGCTCACGTCCAAGGCGCTGTCACAGCAATTGAGTCTCGGCCCGGCGGCGATCGGCCAGACACTCACCCGGCTGGAGCGGGACGGGCTGATCACTCGGGACCGCGCCGCAGCCGACCGGCGCTGGGTCGAAATCCGCCTGACGCCGCGCGGCCGCGCCATCGTACCGCCGCTGAATGATGCGTCGATGGCGCTGATCCGTGAAATCCGGACCGTTCTCGGCGTGGCGGGAGAGCGCCGCTTCGTCGGTGATCTGGAAACATTGATCGGGCATTTCAGCCGCGAGGCCGAGGATGAAGGCGCCCTCCACCGCGCGCGGGCAACGGCGCGGACCGGGACGGAGGCCTGACCGCTATTTTCACGACTCCACAAGGCACAAAGCCGGGGCAAGAACAAGAGAGGAAGAGCGATGGACAGTTGGGACATGACGGCGGACGTCGTCGTCATCGGATCGGGATCGGCGGGCCTGTCGGCGGCGCTCAGCGCCCGGAATCAGGGTGCCGACGTGCTGATTTTGGAACGCTCCGACAAGCTCGGCGGCACCAGCGCGGTTTCGGGCGGCCTGCCCTGGATTCCGAACAATGCGCATATGCACGAGGTCGGGGCGAGCGACAGCCGCGAGGAAGCGCTCGCCTATCTGCGGCGCTTGTCGTTGGGCAAGATGGACGAGGCGCTGTGCGAAACCTATGTCGATGCCGCTCCTGACGTGATCCGCTTTCTGGAGGCGGAAACGGAACTGGAATTCGTCGCGCTCACCATTCCGGACTATCATCCGGAACTGGAAGGCGGCAAGATCGGCCGTTCGCTGACAGCCCGCCTGTTTCCTGCAGGCGAGCTGGGCGAATTGCGTCCGGCGCTGCGGATGAGTCCGCATTTCCCGATCCCGGTTTCGCTCGCCGATGTCGCGGACGGCAAGACCAATCTGCTCGATCCCGCGATGATCGCGGATCGCATGGCGAAAGATTTGGTAGGAACCGGCCACGCGCTGATGGCCGGGCTGATCAAGGCGGCCAGGGACAAGGGCATTGCCATGCGGCGCGGCGTGCGCGCGCAGCGGCTGGTGATTGAGGACGGCGTCGTCACCGGGCTCCATGCCGAAGAAAATGGCAGGTCTGTCCGGATCGGCGCGCGGCGGGGGGTCGTGATCGCATCGGGCGGCTTTGAATGGAATGCAAATCTGGTCAAGGACTTCATCTACGGGCCGGAGGCCGCTCCGCTCAGTCCGCCCTTCAATGAAGGCGATGGCCTGTTGATGGCGATAGAAGCCGGCGCCGAACTCGGCAACATGTGCGAGGCCTGGTATCATGCCTCGGTGCGCATCCCCGGCGAGGATTATGAGGGGCATCAACTCAACCGCCTGACATCGGCGGAACGGCACAGCCCCGGCTCCATCATCGTCAACGCGCAGGGCAAGCGCTTCGTCAACGAAGCCCTGAGCTATCACGACGTCTGCCTGGCGATGCGGGCGTTCGATCCCACCAGCTTCGGTTTCCCCAATGCGCGGGCCTGGGTGATCGTGCACCGGGACTATCTGGATAAATATACTTTCATGACCCGCATGCCCGGCGATCCCATCCCGCGCTGGCTGGCGACAGGGGAAACTATCCGGGACCTTGCCCAGGCAATCGGCGTCGACCCGGATGGGCTGGAGGACACCGTCGCTCGCTTCAACGCCAACGCGGCCAAGGGCGTGGACCCGGACTTCCATCGCGGCGAGAGCGCCTATGACCGCTATTATGGCGACCGGGAACTGGAGGGCGCGTTCCAAACGCTTGGTCCGCTCGACAAGGCGCCGTTTTTCGCGTGCGAACTGCGTATCGGCACGATCGGGACGCGCGGCGGCCCTCGCGTCAACAGCCGGGCCGAGGTGCTGTCCAGTCGTGGTGGGATCGTGCCCGGCCTCTATGCGGCAGGCAATGCGATGGCCAGCTTCACCGGCATGTCCTATCCGGGCGCCGGCGGCACGATCGGCCCGGCGCTGACATTCGGCCACATCGCCGGGCGCTCCGCCGCTGCCGGCAGCAATCGGTTCTGATATGCCCGTAGTTGAGATAGAGCGGCTGACTGCCGCGTCCCCTGCCGATGCCTGGGCGTTCATCAGCGATATGGATCAATGGGCGCCGTTGCTCGCAGGGTATCAACGGCATCAGACGATCGATGATCGTCATTCGCGATGGACGGTCAGGGGGGAGTTGGCCGGGCTTTCGCGCACGGCTGATTTTGATGTGACCATCACCGAATGGGTCGAGCCCAGCCATGTCGCCTTCACGCTTCAAGGCATTGATGAGCCCTTCGCCGGCGAGGGTGCTTTCCGGATTGCCGGGATCATGTCTGGCGAAGGGGCGGCCGAAACGTCACCAAGCCAGAACCGATGGGCGCGATGGCGGGCGACATGGCTGCGCTGGCTGCTGTCCCGCCTCACGGGACGGCGGTTGGAGCATGGCCAAGCCGCGGCAGGTCATGCGGCTGTCAGCCAAGGCGCGATGCTGAGTTGCCGCTTGGAGATCAACGCCAGCGGCGGTTCAGGCCCCGTCATGAACCTGCTGCTGCCGCCTATCCTTGCAGCGGTGGCCGAAGACACGGCGACAAAGATCGTACTGGCGCTCAATCAGGGGATGCCTGATCGCGGGGCGGCGCCAGCCATCCCACGATAGGGGCCATTAGCCGCGCCGCCTCGTGATCGCGCGAAGCATTCCGCAAGTTCAGTCCGCTCTGAAGGCCAGATCCAAAATACAGAGATCAGGCGTGATGTCCTGCCTGAATTTTCCGAATCCAATCGCCGATGCGATCTGCCCGTGCGGCGCTGTACCGCAGTTCCGGCCTATCGCCGAGCGTGAACAGCGCCTCGCGGCATCCCGCCGCCGCGCCGGCGCGGGCTAGGGCGAGAAGGTCGGTGCGGGACAGATAGAGGCTGGCTGCGCGGGACGACGGGACCGCGGGACCGCGAAGGTGCAATAATGGCAGA
Organism: Sphingobium sp. MI1205; assembly: GCF_001563285.1. Lineage (NCBI taxonomy): Bacteria > Pseudomonadati > Pseudomonadota > Alphaproteobacteria > Sphingomonadales > Sphingobiaceae > Sphingobium > Sphingobium sp. MI1205. The sequence goes on along the minus strand of NZ_CP005189.1, from coordinate 241,683 downwards.
CGTCGCGGCAAAGCTGCGTCAGCGGAATGAAGATCTTTCGCGAATAGGTGACGAGCGCACCCTTGCCCTCCAGGGTCATAGCCTCGCTCGCGGCCAGAAGGGTGGGAAGATCGAACCGATCGACAACATCCATAGCGGCTGCTGCGTCCAGCGTTTTGAGATCCGGAACTGTGGAAACGCGTGCGTTGCCGCTGCGATGCCCGCGTCTCGCCGCCCTCAATCCCTCCAAACTTGCTGTTTTGGTTCGCCAAGTCTAATCCGCTCAGCCGGTCAATATGGCGGCCATTCGCCGTTAGCAATGGCAAGCTTTGGAAACCGGTCATGAGCGAAAGATGTAGGTGCTCAACTCTACTCAAGCTCATCAGACGGACTGTTTTGCCATGCGAGATTGATCTGCGAGAGCAGGTTGTGGAGCACATCGGTGCAGTGTCATCGACTGCCCGTTGCGGCCTCGACAGCCATATGCCTGCCCTCGCTCAGCTTGCGGGCCCACCGTCCCGGGAGCACGCCCTTTCGGGGCGTGCCTCATCATTTCAAATGGGCGACGCCAGAGTCACTGCGCTGAGGGGAAGGATGTCGGCCGCTTTTCCAGGAACGCCCGCACCCCTTCGGCGAAATCGGGATCGCCCACGCACGCGACAATGCCGGCGGTCTCTGAATCCAGAATATCGCCCAGCGTCTGTTGCGGGGCGTCGTTCACCAGCTTTTTCGCGGTTTTGATTGCGAGCTGCGGCGCACGGGCGAGACGACGGGCCATCTTCATTGCCTCGTCCTCCAACGCGTCGGCAGCGACGATCCGGTGGAGGATGCCAAGGCGCAGGGCCTCTTCCGCATCCACCTTGGCAGCGGTCATCAGCAACATGCGGGCCATGCGGGTGCCGACGACCTGCGGCAGTACCGCAGTCACGCCGCCGTCCGGAGACAGAGCTACGCGTTGATGCGCGAACACGAAGGCAGCGCTTTCGTCCCCGATCGCATAATCGGCCACCAACGGGTAGAAGAGGCCGGCACCAGCGGCTGCACCGCGAACCGAAGTGACGATCGGTCCGTCAAAGGCGGCGATGGCTTCCACCAGCTTGCGCGCCAACGGCAGGCGGCGAGCGAAGTCGGCCTGGCGTGTCTCGACATCCTGCTCAAGCGACTGCGCAAAACCGGCAATATCGCCACCGGCGGAAAAGACCTTGCCTTCACCGCGCACCAGGATGCAGCGCACCGACGCATCGGCCTGCGCGGCGTGGAACAGCTCGATCAGGTGCGGGACCGAAGTCTTGGGTATGGCATTGCCGAACTGAGGCCGGTTGAACGACAGGCGCAGGACGCCATCGATCAACTCGACAAGATAGCTTTCATCTTCCGCCGATTGGATCATGTTGCAATTCCTCATGTCCGGCCGCCCCCCCCAGGCGGCAGCCGGATCGTCCGGATCAGCCCAGCGCTACCTTGACGGCAGCGATGATCGACGCGGGGTTGGGCGCGAACGCCAACTCAAGCGGCTTGGAGAAAGGCACCGGGCTATATGCACCGCCCACGCGCTGCACCGGCCCCTCCAGCTTGTCCCAGAGTTGCTCGTGCAGGACCGATGAGATTTCTGCACCAACGCCATATTCCTTGACCGCTTCATGGACGACCACGGCGCGGCCCGTCTTGGAGACCGAAGCCAAAACAGCCTCGCGATCCCAGGGCGAGATGGTCCGCAGGTCGATGACCTCGGCAGAAATGCCGTCAGCTGCCAACTTTTCCGCGGCGGCCAGCGCGTGCACTGCGCCAATCGCATAGGAAATGATGGTCACGTCCGATCCTTCGCGGCTGATCTTCGCCTTGCCCAGAGGTACCGGCTGGAAATCCACTTCGGCCGGGGTCCAGTAAAGCGGCATGCTCTCGATGAACATGACGGGATCCGGGTCCTCAATTGCCGCGCGCAGCAGGCCATAAGCGTCCGCCGGATTTGACGGTGCCACCACCTTGATGCCGGGGGTATGGGCAAACCAGGCTTCCAGATAGTCGCTGTGCTGCCCGCCCTGCGAAAAACCGCTGCCAGTCATGGTGCGGATGACGATCGGCACGCTCGTCTGACCGCCCGACATGAAGCGCAGCTTCGCGGCGTGGTTTGTGATCATGTCCATCGCCACGGTGACGAAGTTCATCAGCATGATCTCGGCCACCGGACGATAGCCGACCAGCGATGCACCGATCGCGGCGCCCATGATCGCCTGCTCGGAAATCGGCGTGGATTTGATGCGGTCGGTGCCAAAGGCGGTCGACAAGCCCTTGGTGATGCCGACGACGCCGCCTTCCTCATGGTCGGCGAGATCCTCGCCCAGCGCTAGCACTTTGGAATCGGCCGCGCAGGCATCGTGCAAGGCCCGGTTGATGGCCTCGATCATGTTCATTTTCTTAGGTTCATTCATGGCGGGCCTCAAGCAAGGTCATAGGCGAACACGTCGCGCTTCAGTTCGGACACATCGGGCAATTCGGCTGCAAAGCCGGCCTCGACAGCAGCATCGATCGCTGCCTTGATTTCTGCCTCGATCGCGGCGAGATCGGCTTCGCTGGCTACGTTTTCGGCCAGCAGGCGGGCACGCAGCGCTGGCACGGGGTCATTCTGCTTCGCGGCCGCCAATTCTTCGCGGGGAATATATTTCGCCGCGTCGCCGACCAGATGGCCGTTGAAGCGGAAAGTCATCGCCTCAATCAGGGTCGGGCCTTCGCCTGCACGGGCGCGCTCGACCGCCACCTTGACCGCGCCGTACATCTCGTCGGGATCATTGCCATTCACGGTTACGCCTTCCATGCCATAGCCAGCCGCGCGGATGGAAATGCGCTCCACCTTGGTCGAATTGGCAAAGCTGGTATGTTCGGCATAGCGATTGTTTTGGCAGATGAAGATGACCGGCAGGTCCCACAGCGCCGCCATGTTCATCGACTCGTGGAAGGCGCCGATATTGGCCGCGCCGTCACCGAAATTGGCGACCGACACCTGGCCCTTGCCGTCCAGCTTGGCAGCCCAACCCAATCCGACGGCGATCGGCATAGAGGAACCGACGACGCCCGTTGTGACCATCATCCCCTTCTTGGGGTAGGTCAGGTGCATCGGGCCGCCCTTGCCCTTGCACGACCCGTTGACGCGGCCGGCCAATTCACCCCACAGCGCTTCCAGCGGAAAGCCCTTGGCCAGCATATCGTGCGTGCCGCGATAGATGGTGCAGATATAGTCTTCGTCGGTCAGGTTCGCCGCGACGGACGAAGGGATGATCTCCTGACCCTGCGACGAATAGAAGGGCATGATCAGCTTGCCCGCGGTCATCTCCCTGATGACGCGCTCATCGTTGAGCCGGATCAGTGCGGCCTTCTTGTAGATTTCCAGAAGCGTCGCCGCATCTGGCTTCGGGTAATTCGACATATCGCCTCTCCAGTTGGGCTGATCAGTAGGATTTGGGCAGATCGAGCACCTTCTCGGCGATGAAGCTCAAGATGAGTTGCTCGGTGATCGGCGCGATCCGCAGCAGGATCGACTCGCGGAACAGGCGTTCCACCTGATATTCGCTGGAATAGCCCATGCCGCCATGGGTCATGACGGCGCGGGTGCAGGCCTCGAACGCCGCACGGCCGCCCAGGAACTTGCCCGCATTCGCCTCGGCGCCGCAGGGCTTGCCCTGGTCGTAGAGGTTGGCGGCGCGCATGATCATCCAGTAGGCCGATTCCAGATAGGTCCAGTTTTCGGCCAGCGGATGCTGTATGCCCTGATTCTGGCCGATCAGGCGGCCGAACACCTTGCGCTCACCGGCATATTTCGCGGCGCGCGCCAGGGCGCCACGGCCCAGGCCCACGGCTTCGATGCCGACCAGGATACGTTCGGGGTTGAGGCTGTGCAGGATATAGTTGAAACCCTTGCCCTCCTCGCCGATCCGGTCCTCGTCAGGCACGAAATAATCGTCGATGAACGTGGCGTTGGAATCGACCGCGTTGCGGCCCATCTTGGGAATGCGCCGCACTTCAATCTGCGACTTGTCGAGATCGGTGTAGAACAGCGTCATGCCGTCGGTCGGCTTCTTGCACTGTTCCTTGGGGGTGGTGCGGGTCAACAGCAGGATCTTGTTGGCGACCTGGCCCGACGAGGTCCAGATCTTGCGGCCAGTGACGCGGTAGCCGCCGGGCACCTTGGTCGCGAAAGTCTTGATGCTGGTGGTGTCGAGGCCGGCGTCGGGCTCGGTGACGCCGAAGCAGGCGCGGTCCTCGCCCTTGATCAGCGGGAGCAGCATGCGCTCCTTCTGTTCCGGGGTGCCGTGCACGACGACCGCATGCGGGCCGAAGATATTGAGGTGGATCGTGCTCGCCGCGGAATAGCCGCCGGCACTGGCCGATACCTCATGCATCATGATCGCGGCTTCGGTCACGCCCAGATTGGCGCCGCCCAGTTCCTCAGGCATGGTGATGCCGAGCCAGCCGGCGTCGGCCATCGCTTTGTGGAATTCGAACGGGAAGGTCTTTTCCTCTTCGCGCTTCGACCAATAGTCATCATCGAACTGGTCGCAGACCTTCCGCACGCTGTCGCGAATGGCCTCTTGCTCTTCCGAAAAGCTGATATCCACTCAATCCCTCCTACTGGGGCATAACCTAGAAAACCATGCCCGATCGAGCCGGCGTTGGTACGCATTCTAACTATAAGCAAACTCGCTGAAGTCAAGGTGCCGCACGGAAGTTTCACCCCTTTGCCGACCGGCCGAGGACAGGCCTTTGCACGGCGTTGATTCCGGATTTCATTGTCAGCCAAATCGCCGGGAATGGGAAGCCCCGATCGCCCGGGTCGGCTTTGCCCAACGCTGATCCGACGATCATCCGCCAGGCAAAAAGGCGGCGGACTTGCGTCCACCGCCTCTTCATGCACGGACCTGACGGATCAGGCCGCTCGATCATCGAACTGCGTCAGAACTTGACGCCGGCCTTCACGCCCCAGGTGATCGGCGCACCCGGTACGTACCAGCCGCCGGTCTGCTGACGCGACACGTTGACGCGATATTTCTCGTTCAGCAGATTGTCGCCGAAGACGCTGAGCGAGAATTTCTCGTCGGCTGTGGTGTAGGTGACCGAGCCCGACACCATGTTGCGCGACTTTTCTGTACCATAGGAAGCGTCCGGCCCGTAGAAGATCTTGCCGGTATAGCTGTAGAGCGTGTCGAAGCGGATCGTCGCGGCCGACGGCAGCTCCAGCGTGTAGCTCGCACGGGCATAGCCGCTGAGCTTGGGCGCCTGGGGCAGGCGGCTGCCGCTATGGTCGACGCCCGAGACGACCGTATAGCCAAGGCATGCGGCATCATCGTCGGTCCCCGGCGTCGCGAGCGCCGCCGAGCATGCCGATGTCGTTGACGACAGCACATAGGTGTCACCCACATATTTCTTGAACTTGGTGTCCAGATAGCTGGCACCCAGCCCGAATTCCAGGCCGCGGGCAGCGGCCCAGGTCAGATCGGCCTCCACGCCCTTCACTTCGGCGGTCGCGGCGTTCACCACGCAGGATCCGCCGCAGGCCAGGCTGGTCTGCGTGACCTGAAGGTTGCTGTAGTCGTAGAAGAAGGCGGCGCCGTTGAAGCGGACATTGCCCATCTCCGTCTTCCAGCCCAACTCGTAGGAATCGAGCACTTCGGGGGTCACGCGGTCGGACGGCACCGCCGTCGAAGGCGAGTTGATGCCACCCGACTTGAAGCCGCGGCTGAAGCTTGCATAGAAGAGCACATCATTGCTGGGCTTGAAGTCCAGCACGATCTTGGGCGTCAGCTTGTTGAACTTGACCTGTCCGGCCGGCTCGCTGCCGATCACCGACGTACCCGAACCCGGAATGCCGGCGATCAGGTCATGATAGAGCTGGCGCTTGCGTTCGGAGGTGTAGCGCAGGCCCGCGGTGAGCGAAAACTGGTCGTTGATATCGTAAGTGGCTTGGGCATAGGGCGCCCAGCTTTCGATATTGAACGCGGCGACAGCCTTCAGATAGGGATTGTCATACACGCTGCCGCTGGTCGGCGCGGCGTTGATGCCCAGCTGGCTGTTGACCGCCATGCCCGCGATGTTGAAATCGCTCCAGGACTTCTCCTTATAATAATAGAGGCCAACCACATATTTGAGCGGCCCGGAATTGTCGGAGACCAGCTGCACTTCCTGCGAGAAGGACTTGGTCCGTTCGCCATCGGTCAGGGCGTGGAGGAACGGGATGCTGGTGCCGTCCAGGTCGGCGCCGCCGGTGAACTTGTAGTAGCGATAGGCGGTGATCGACGACAGCGTGGCAGCGCCCAGATCCAGGTCGGCGCGCAGTGCGGCGCCGCCGTTGATCGTGTGCATCTTGTCGCCCTTGATCCGGCGCGCCAGATAATCCTGGCCGTTCTCGTAGAAGCCGGTCGGCGCCGTGCCGCCCAGGCACAGGCCGATCTGGCCGTCGGCGCAGCTGTCTTCGAGATTGGTGAAGGCCTGGCCTTCGCGGTCGCGCTTGACGCCATAGTCGCCCGACAGCTTGATCGTCAGATTGTCGGTCGGCTCATAGAGCAGCTTGCCGGTCGCGTGGAACAGGTGGCGGTCCTGCAGGCGCGGCAGCAGAGGGTCCGACGTCTTCACATAACCATCATTGGCATCGTAGATGATCGACGCGCGCGCGGCGAGATTGTCGGCCAGCGGGATATTGATCAGCGCGTCGGCGGAGGTGCGGTTGAACCGGCCATAGGTCAGGCTGGCAGCGCCTTCCCATTCACCGATCTTGGGGTCCTTCGTCACGACCTTGACCGCGCCGGCGGCCGCGTTGCGGCCATAAAGCGTGCCCTGCGGGCCCTTGAGCACTTCGATGCGCTCGATATCGTTGAAGGAGAAGGCCGCCGTCGCCGTGCGCGGCATATAGGTGTCGTCCAGATACATGGCGACGCTCGATTCCAGGCCGGGATTGGCATAGAGCGTGCCGACGCCGCGCAGGAACAGGCCGACGAAATTCGCATTGCGGTTGACCGACAGGCCCGGCGTCAGGCGGGGAAGGTTTTCCGACGCGTCGATCCGGGAATTGGTGATGAGGCTGCCGGCAAGCGCGGTGACGGCGACCGGCACATCCTGCAGATTTTCCGAACGCTTCTGGGCGGTGACGACGATTTCTTCAAGGCCGGAACCGTCCTGAGATGTTGCCGCGTCCTGAGCATAAGCGATCTGCGGGACGCATGCCAAAGCAGCGCTACCCAGCATGAGAGAGAGGCGGAACCCCATCAATTTCCTCCATATGTAGTAAAATACGCGAATGATTATCTGGTATATGGTTATAAAACGTATGGTGCACATACCGCGAGAAAATCCGCTATCAACAATGAATTGGCCAAGGGGGTCGCGTCGCAAGCTGACTGCGGCAAAAATGTCGCACCCAGGAACTTGGCCAATTGAATTAGAAGGATAGCCCAGCGAGATTCGGCCAGAGCGGCAAAGGAGAGACGATGATGGAAAGTTGGGCGGGCAAAAGTTGGTTTATCACCGGTGCTTCAAGCGGTCTCGGCAAAGCGATCGCGCGCAAGGTGCTGAAGGAGGGTGGTCGCGTGATCGCGACGGCGCGGGATCCGGGTGCGCTGGCGGAGCTTGTCGAGCTGGGCGGTGACCGCGTGCTGCCGGTCGCGCTGGATGTTGGGAACGCGGCGCAAGTGGTTAGCGCGGTGGCCGAGGCGGAGCGTTTCGGCGGCTTCGATGTGTTGCTGAACAATGCCGGCTACGGCTTTCTCGGCGGTGTCGAGGAAAGCTCCGACGAAGAGATTGCGCATCAGATGGACGTCAATTTTTTCGGGCCGGTCCGGCTGATACGCGCGGCCTTGCCGGCCATGCGCGAACGCGGGAGCGGCTATGTCATCAACATGTCCTCCATCGCCGGGATGCGGACCCGACAGGGTGCGGCCTTCTATGGGGCCTCCAAATTCGCGCTGGAAGGCATGTCGGAAGCGCTGGCGGGCGAGCTGCGATCCTTCGGAATCCACGTGATGATCGTGCAACCCGGCTATTTCCGCACCGATTTTTCGGGGCGGTCGATCGTACATGCCTCTACGCCGCATCCGGCCTATCCCTTCCTCGCTCGCCAGCGCGAACAGGCAGCGACGGTGGACGGCAAGCAGATCGGCGATCCCGCGGCGGCGGCGTCCGCCATCGTCCGCGCGATGGACAGCGATGATCCGCCGCTGCGGCTGCTTCTGGGTAGCGACGCCTATGCCATGGCGCTCGACGTTCTCGACAGCCGCCGGGCGGCGGTGGAGGACTGGCGGGGCCTCAGCGAAAGCACGGACTTCCCGCGCGACCAGTGAGCCTACGCCTTAGCGCCGCGGTCCCTTGTCCTCGAATGCCGGATGGATGAGCCTGGCTTCGGCCAGCACATCAGCGGTCAGATAGGCGCGGATCGCGGCGCGGGCCGCCTGATAGTCCGGCTCGTCCCGGCGTGCCTCCCGCTGCGACTGCAGATAGGAAAGGATGTCCTGCACGACCGCGCGCAGCGCACCCGCCTGGGTCGCCAGAATCTGGACCGACGGATAGCGCCCGGCGGGTGGCTCGGCGGCGGACATGGAGGTGGCAATGCCGCGCGCGCGATCCGCGTCGCCCGCCGAGCTCAGATAAGTAACCAACTCGCCCAGCAGCGTTTTCAGCGCCGCGATGTCGTCGGTCAGCAGCTGCCCCTCATCCTCGATTCGCAGCGCGACGTGGCGCAAAAGGTGGCCGATGGTGGCGAGCGTGCTGCGCGCGGTCGTGGTCTGCACGGCAGGTTCGACGATGTCGACCAGCGTGGCTTCGATGTTGCGGATGATTTCAACGGCGGATGGATGAATCATCGCTCTATCCCATGTCCACGGAGGTATTGAGCTGGGCGAAGCGCGGGCCGGGGATCGGCGGCACCAGCCCCATGGCAGACGCCAGGATATGCTTTGACAGATGCAGCACCTCGGTCGAGGTCCATCCCTGGCGGATATGGGCGTCCGGCCGCCGCAGCGACGCCGCGCTGTTGTGCGACATGACTGCCAGGCGGAGCGCGCGGACGAGTTGATAATATTGCACCGCCTCCGGCGCGATGCGGATCCCGGTCAGCTCGGCATAATAGTCAAGCGCCGGCTCCAGTCCCCACAGCTTTTGGCCATCGCGGACGATGTCGCCCAGAAAGCCTTGCATGAAGGCGAAGTCGGCGGCCGGATCGCCGATCGTGACCTCTTCCCAGTCGCTCAGCGCGACGATGCGGCCGTCCCGGAAAACCTCCTCGCCATAGCCATTGGTGCCCTTGCACAGGCACAGCTTTGGCGCGACGGGCGCCTTGTCGGACAGCCATTCCACCGCCTCCAGCAACAGCGGGATGGGCTCGGTAGCCAGGCCAAGAAACTGGTCGCGCGCATGGCGCAGCGCGCAGGGCGCCGCATCGGCTTCGTCACGCGGCACGGGCAGCCGCTCGCCAAAGCCGATCGTCCGCCAGTCGATCGCGTGGACGCGGGCCAGCGCGCCGATATGCTCCTTCGCAATGGCGATGCGCAGGCTGTCATAGGCCGGATCGGGATCAGAAAAATGTTCGATGTTCCAGTCGCCGTCGATCTTCTCGCGGGCGTAGAAGGGGCGGTCGGTGCGCGCGGGATCGGCTTCCCAGAACAGCGTGCGCGCGGTCGGTACGTCCACCTGCGTCAACCGGTCGTAGATGAAATATTCCAGATCCAGCGGATTGGGATCGGTGCTGCCGGCGGGAAAGTCGCTGCGCAGCACCATCTCCCGCGTCTCGCCGCCGTCGATGCTGTAGGTGACGAAGCGCGTTTCGCGCGAAGAGCCTCGCGGGAAGCCTTCTACCTTGTCCACCTTCACCCGGCCGTTCAGATGGTCGGAGAGGATCGGCTCCAGTTGCTGGGGTGTGAAGTCCATGGCGCTCAATTCATGAAAAGGGAAACGGGGGGAATACGCGATCAGTGCGGGGTCAGGCCGCCGTCGACGAACAATTCCGTGCCGGTGACATAGGATGCCGCATCGGAAGCCAAAAAGGCGACGACGGCGCCGACTTCCTCGGCCTGTCCCATGCGGCCCAGCGGGATGGCGTCGCGCAACGCGCGCACTTCGGGCAGGTCGGCCTTGGAGTCGCCGCCCAGCAGCATCTCCGTCGCCTGCGGCCCGGGATGCACGGAATTGACGCGGATGCCGGTGCCCGTCTGCGCCAGATGGATTGCGGCCGACTTGGTCATGTTGGCGACGGCGGCCTTGGTGGCGGCATAGGATGTGGTGATCGCGCTGACCCGCTGTGTCGAATTGGACGAGATGTTGACGATTGCGCCGCCGCCCTGCGCCTTCATCACCGGGATCACCGCCTGCATGCCGCGAAATGTGCCGAGCAGGTTGATGTCCAGGATCGCCTGGAAATCGCCGATCGTCAGATCTTCGATGGTGGCGGCGGTCGCGATGCCGGCATTGTTCACCAGAATGTCGAGCCGGCCGAAGGCGTCGGTCGTTGCCCGCACGGCGTCCGCCCACGCCGCCTCGTCCCGGACGTCCAGCGGAGTGAACCGGACATCATGCCCGGCCTCGCGCAATTCGGTAGCGGTCTGCTCACCCCTTTCGACGAGTAGGTCCGCGATCATGGCCTTGCCGCCCGCCTCGCAGATCGCCCAGGCGGTAGCCGCGCCCAGTCCGCGCGCGCCGCCGGTGATCAACGCGACCTTCCCGTCCAATTCGGGACTTTTCGTCCTGCGCATCCTCATCCCTCATATTTTCTGGCGGAGTCATTCTCACCGCGATAATCGGGTGCTAGCATATGGTCATCATCATAACCAGTAGCTGACGGAGAAGGAGAGATCATGGTCGACAAGCCCCTGGGACGGCTAAACCAGATTGCCTACATGGTGCCCGACCTCAATGAAGCGATCGATTGGTGGACCGAGGTGATGGGCGTTGGCCCCTTCTTCGTCTTCCCGTCCTTCGACATGGTCCGGGGCGATTATCGCGGGAAGGATCATTTCGCCCAGTTCGGTGCGGCGATCGCCTTTTCCGGCGATCTCATGGTCGAACTCATCGAACCGCGCGGTCCGTCGATCTTCCAGGAATTTCTGGATGCCGGCCGCAAGGGCGTGCATCACCTCTGCGCCTTTTCCGACAGCATGGAAGATACCGAAGCCTGGGTCGCCGAGCGGGGTGGCACGCGGCTGCAGGGCGCCGAGTTCGCGGATGGGTCCAAGATCGCCTATTTCGCGATGACCGAGGATGAGACGGTCATTCTGGAAGTCGGCGTCCTGAAGCCCGAAGTGCAGGGCCTGTTCGACATGATCCAGCAGGCTGGCGCCAATTGGGACGGCAAGACCAAGATCTTCGACCCGATGGCAGGCTGAACGCTGGTTTGGCGGGGTGGTCCACAAAAGCGGGCCGCCCCTCTCCCAGCTAATCCCCGGTAAAGTTCAACTCCACCCGCACTCCGTTCGGATCGATGGCGAAGATCTGGCGCAGCCCTATCGATTCCACGACATTGACCTCATGGGGCAGGCCCATGTCCGCCAACGTCCGGGTGATGGCGTCATGGCCATGACAATCGAACGCGACATGATGGAGCCGGCCGGTATCTCCGGCGGGGAACTGCTGGTCCCCCGGCATCGGCTCGACGAGGTGAATGACCGGGAGGCCGGCGCTGTCGCACAGCCAGACGACCTGCATGCCCGGCGGCATCCCCGGCGGCACGGTTCGCACCAGCCCCAGCAGCCGCTGGTAAAAGTCCGCGCTTTCATCGACCTGATCGGTGCGGATATTCACATGATCAATCTTGCGGACATGATTGACGGCGGTCATGCGGCGCTCCTGTTGGCCGGGCGAGGGCGATAGCCCGCGATATATTTGTCGATCATGGCATGATATTGCGCGACGCGCCGCTCCTGATTGGCCAGGATCGCCCCGCGATAGCCGCGCGAGCGCATCGCCTGCTGTTGCCCCGCCATTACCCACGCGTCGCCATCGAGCACGACGCCCAGGCTCTTTTCCCCATAGTCGATAAATTCCCGCTCGGCATGCGGCTGGTCCGACTCCCCTTCCAGCGTCACCAGCTCGATATGCGAGCTCATGCCGCCGAAACTATAGTACCAGCAGTCAAAGACGCAGCGTTCCGGATCGGTCGCGTGCGGCGTCGCGCGCAGGAACAGCATCCCGTCGGCATTGAGCGAGGTCGCGAAGTTCGGGAAGACCGTATAGTGGAACACGTCGGTCAGCTGCGCGTCGCTCAGCGCCTCATAATGGCCAAGGCCGCGCGCGGCCGCCAGCTTGCGCTTCTGCTGCTGCACCGCCTCCCGCGCGTCCCGCTCCCGTCCCGCAAAGTCCTTGGGATCAAGCTCCCACCGTTGCAGGTCGGCGGCGATCGGCGCGGTCATGCGCGGCTTGTGTTCGGGCAGCCGGTGCGCGGGCAGGCAGCATTTCGACTGGCCCAGCGCATGGCCGTTCTCGAACAGCTCCAGCCGGGTTTCCTCATAGCTGTCCTCGGAATATTCGATGCCTTCCGGGTGCGCGGTCGGCAGATGATAGGTCTCATGGAAATTGTCCATGAGCAGCTTCCAGTTGCACGGCATGCGCACCGATGTCGCCTGCACCCGCACCATATTGTCCAGCGGATAGGCGAGCCACTCGTCCCAGATCGCTCCCAGCGAGTCGCGCAGGGACGCACAATCGGGGTCCATGTTTACCCAGACAAAGCCGGAAAATTGTTCGCAGGCGACTTCGATCAGCGAAGCTTTGGCGCACGGATCGCCGCCGGGAAAATCCTTAGGATCCTGGACATAGCTGCACCGCCCGTCCAGTTCGAAGCGCCAGCTGTGATAGGGGCAGGTGAAGGACGGCATGCTGCCGGTGGCTTCCCACACCAGCTTGTTTCCCCGATGCTGGCAGACATTGTAGAAAGCCTTGATCGCCCCGTCATCCTGCCGGACGATCAGGATCGATTCGGGGCCGATTTCCTCGACCATGAAGTCGCCGGCTTCTGGAATTTCGTCGGCGCGGACGGTGATCAGCCAGCTTTTCGTAAAGACATTTTCCCATTCCGCTTCCATGAACGCGCGGGACGTATAGCGCTCACCGGCCAGCGGTCGCGCCGCACCCGGGTTGATCGCATAGCTATCGGCCATGACCTCTCCTCCAGTCTTTTGGATGGTCGCCCGAGATTATGGTTTGCGGGCGATCCGTATGGTAGCATATTAAGGCGATCGCGAGGCATTGCCAAGCCTGCGGCAGATGAGAGGATGAGTGAATGGAAGAAACGCTGTCCGGGCGGCAACCGCCCATGGCACATGCTGCGCCTGATCTGCTCGCCGCGCATTGGCTGCTGGCGGGGCAGAGGCCCACCGCCGATCCGCTGCCCTGTCCCATTCCCCTGACGGATCGCGTGCGCGCGGCGCAGCGGGCAGGCTTTGCCGGCATCGGCTTGATCGAACCGGAACTGGTCGATGCCGTCGCCATCCACGGTGTCGCGGGAATGCGGTCGCTGCTCGCCGATCATGGCATGCGCCATCTGGAAATCGAGGCATTGACCGGCTGGTGGGGCGACGATGACGACTGGCGCCGTTCGCTCGACACCATGCTCGATCTTGGGGGACAGCTTGGCGCGCGCATTCTCAAGGTCACAGGGGATTTCGCCGCTGAACCCGCGTCCACAGCGCGCATGACGGATCGATTTGCCGCCGTTGTGGAGCGCGCGCGGGGGAGCGGTGTCGTTCTCGCGCTGGAGATCATCGCCTTTTCCAATATTGCCGACGTCCCGTCCGCTCTCGCCGTTCTCGGGGACAGCCGGGACGAGGAGGCGGGATTGATGCTGGACAGCTGGCACTTCGCGCGCCGGTCGCTGCCGCTTCAGTCGCTCGCCGGTCTGCCCAGGTCGCGCATCGCGGGGGTCGAGATTTCCGACGTAACCCCCGGGACGCCCGATGATCTGTTCACCGACACGGTCGATCACCGGCATGTACCGGGGGAGGGGGCCTATGATCTGCCCGCCTTCCTTCAAGCCGTGGCGCAAACCGGTTATGACGGACCGGTCGGACTGGAAGTGCTGTCGGCGCCGCTGCGCAATGGCTCTCTGGACGATGCCCTGCAACGCTGCGCCCATGGCGCACGCGCAATAATGGCGCGGGGGCATTGAAATTATGCGCAATCATACAGTAAGCCGCCGAACCTGTTCTAGGAGAGATTTCTGACGTGACCAATGCCCAATATCTGTGGAGTGTAGCGCGCGGTTTGCGGACGCAGGTCCGCCCCAGCGTTGAGAACAGCAATGCGCGCGACGCCCTGGATAATGGGATCAGGATCCTGACCACCATGGCTAATGCTCTGGAACCGGGACCCGATGCGCTGCCAGCGCTTGCTGCCGATCAGCCGCTGGTGGATACCGACCGGCTGATTGGTCCGCCCGAAAATGCCGCCGCCTATCGCAACACGGGCGCGGCGATCGCGCAGGCGGCAGGGCAGCTGGATCAGGGCGCGTCCTTGAGCGCGCTGGCCGAGGCGATTCGCTGGGAAAAATCGCTGCTGGATGCGGCGGTGAACCGCATCGACGCCGTTGAACGATCCGCGCCCGCCCATGAGAGCGCCGATGTCAGCACGATCGATCCGATCCGTTTGCAGGCCTATCTGCGCCGCCGCCCGGGTTGCGAGGATGTGGAAGTCACCGCCTTCCGCCTGATCGTGGGCGGACGCTCGCGCCAGACCGCGTTGTTCTCCATCGCCGGGGGTGCGGACCTGCCGCGCGACATGGTCATCCAGCGCGGCATTCCCGGCCGGGCCAGCAGCGACGCCTTCCTCAGCGAGGCGCTCCAACATCAGCTACTGGAAAAGCTTGCCGGCGCCGGCATGCGCGTGCCTCGCCCCGTGCTGGTCGAAAATGATCCCGTCTGGCTGGACGCGGCCTTCCTGCTGGTCGAACAGGTGGCTGGATCGACAGTGCAGCCGGATTACTGGCTGCCGGCGAAAAGCGAACAGGTAGTACTGGGCCTTGCGCGCGAAATGGCGGTGCTGCACGCTCAGCCAGTCGATACGGTGGGCGCGGGGCTGCGCCAGGCACGCGAACGCCATGACGTCGAAGGCTGGCGCGCCGAGCTGGAATTGCTGGCCGAACAGTGGACCAGCCGGGCCCATTGGCAGTCCGTCACCATGTCGGCGGTGATTTCATGGCTGCGCGAGAATGTCGACTGCATGGATGATCGCCGGGCGATCGTCCACAACGACATGGTTTTCCACAATATCCTGGCGCAGGACGACCAGATTACCGCCGTCCTCGATTGGGAACAGTGCGCGATCGGCCATCCGGGCGAGGATTTGGGCTATTGTTATCCGGTCGTCATTGCCGTCACCGACTGGTCGAAATTCATGGACGCCTATCGCGCGGCGGGCGGCGCCGACGTACCACAGCGGCAGATCGATTTCTTCGCCCTGCGCGCGGGCCTGCGCCTCATGAACCTGGTCATCAGCGGCGGGCGCGATTCCTTCGAAGGCGGCCTGAACGACGATATTCTGGTCGCCAGCGCCGGCGCACACTTCACCCAGCGCCTGCTCCATCGCATCGCCTTCATGCTCAATTCCATTCTGGAGCGCCAGTCATGAGTGAAACCATTACCCCGTTCGTCCTGGCCGTTCCGCAGAGCGAGCTGGACGATCTGAACTATCGTCTCGACCACGCGCGCTTGCCCGAACGGGAACCGGCGGAAGGATGGTCGCAAGGTGTTCCGCTGGACCGGCTGCGCGCGCTCATCGACTATTGGCGGAACGACTATGACTGGCGCCGCTGCGAGGCGATGCTCAACGGTTTCGGCCAGTTCAAGACGCAGATCGACGGGCTCGACATCCATTTCCTGCACATCCGTTCGCCGCATGCCGATGCGATGCCGATGCTTCTGACGCATGGCTGGCCTGGTTCGGTGATCGAATTCCACAAGGTGATCGGGCCGCTCACTGATCCGGTCGCCCACGGAGGCGATGTCTCCGATGCCTTCCATCTGGTGGTGCCTTCGCTGCCGGGCTACGGCTTTTCGGGTAAGCCCGCCGAAACCGGCTGGGGCGTCGAGCGGACCGCGCGCGCATGGGCCGAACTGATGCGGCGGCTGGGCTATGACCGCTACGTCGCGCAGGGTGGCGACTGGGGCTCGGCCGTCACCGTGGCGCTGGGCGTGCAGGCGCCCCAGGGCCTTGCCGGTGTGCATTTCAACATGCTTTCCATCCGCCCCGACGATCTGGGGCCGGAACTGGATGCCGATGAGGAAAAGGCGATCGGCCAGCTCAAGCATTTCGCCGACGTCGAGTCCGCCTATGCACGGCTCCAGGCCACCCGGCCGCAGACCATCGGCTATTGCCTGGCGGACTCGCCGGTCGGGCAGGCGGCCTGGATCTATGAAAAGCTGCGCGGCTGGAGCGACTGCGATGGTGAGCCGGAAACGATCTTCACCTATGACGAGATGCTCGACAACATCATGCTCTATTGGCTGACCAACAGCGGCGCGTCATCGGCGCGGCTCTATTGGGAAAGCATGGGCTTCTTCCGGCCGATGAACATCGCCATTCCGCTCGGCTACAGCCAGTTCCCCCGCGAAATCATGTCGCCGCCGCGCAAATGGGGGGAAACCCTGTTCAGCAACATCATCCACTGGAACAATGTGGAAAAGGGCGGCCACTTCGCCGCCTTTGAACAACCCGAGATTTTCGTGAATGAAGTGCGCACCTGTTTCCGTCAGCTCCGCGGCTGACGACCTGCGTTGACCGGCGGTGCTGCGATCAGTGCAGCTCCGCCGAACAGCGATCCAACACCACCAGATCGCGTTCCTTGGCAATCGCCCTGAACCGCAGCAATTTGCTGTTTTCTTCATGAAACTCGATCCGGATCGTCTCGCCCGGCATCACCGGACGGCTGAACCGCACGAACATTGATTTGAGCCGCGCCGGATCGCCTCCGCAATAGGCGCTCAATATCGCACGGCAGGCGATCCCCTGTGTGCAGAGGCCGTGCAGGATGGGTCGTCCGAAGCCCGCCCGCCGAGCAACGGCCGGGTCCGCGTGCAGCGGATTCCAATCCCCGTTCAGCCGGTACATTAGCGCTTGCCCCGGCAGCGTCGCATATTCAAGGACGCGACCGTTCGCCGGCCCTTCGATCGGGGCGGGCGGTGAGATGGACTGGCCAAATCCTCCCTGGCCGCCATTGTTACGCAGGAACAGTGTCGCGCGGAGCGTCGCCAGCAGGTCACCGGATGCAGCATCCACCAGATTGCGCTGCTGATGCAGAAGGGCGCCCCGTCCAGCGCCCTTGTCTTCAATGCCGATGATGCTGCTGAATCCCCGCAGCTTGCCTCGCGACGGCAACGGCCGATGCAGCTCGAAACGTTGCTCTGCGTGCAGGATGCCTTGCCAGTCGATGCCGAAGGCCGGGTCCTTTTGCCAGAAAGGAGCTTCGCAAAGCAGGTTGGCGAAGGAGGGCAGGCACTGAAGATTGCGTTCGTACACAAAGGGCAGTTCATCTTCCGCGAGGGGATCGGCGCCGTAGCCGATCCCGAGCGCGTAGAGTATCACGTCCCGATGGTCGTAGGATTGTTCGACGGGATCGAGCGCGAGCTGTTCTATTTGCGCGATTTTCATCTGCGTCCCTCTTTATGTCGAAGCCGTCAAAGGCCATGGCCTGGCCTGCCCCGTGCGGCAGTGGAGCCGGTCTTGGGAGAGACTTCCGATAAACCCGTGCATGGCCGCCATGCGCCCGCACATGATCCGCCGTCGCTGCGTGGCCAGGCGAAGCTCCTGTTCCTGGATCCAAGGCGGCCGCCGAATAGGCCCTTATTGCGCGAGGGCGCCGCCATCGACGACAAGAGAGTGGCCGGTGACGAAGCTCGCCTTGTCCGAACAAAGCCAGATGATTGCTTCCGCGATCTCTTCGGGCTGAGCGATGCGGCCCATCGGCGCCATATTTTCCAGAACCCGGCGCTCATCCTCGCCCATTTCCATGACGTCCTTGACCATGTTGGTCAAGGTCACGCCCGGCAACACCGCGTTCACGCGGATGCCTGCCCTTGCGTGCTTGAGCGCGGCAACCTTGGTAAGGCCGATCACTCCATGCTTGCTGGCGGTATAGCCAGGCTGGGAAGGCACCACTGAGGCGATGAGTCCGGCGATCGAGGCGGTGTTGACGATCGAGCCCTTGCCCGTCGCGGCCATATGGCGCAGTTCGGCCCTTAGGCAGTGCATGACGCCCGAGAGGTTGATGTCCAAAGTGCGCTGAAAGGCGTCATCGTCCCACTCCCCATCCTGGGGATGGACGATGGCCGCATTGTTGACGGCATGATCCAGGCCGCCCAGCCTTGCTATGGTGTCCCCGATCATCTGCTCCACGACCGCTTTGTCGGACACATCGCCATAGACGAAAATGACTTCCGCGCCGGAACCCCGCAAAAGTTCGGCCGCTTGCTCGCCGGCTTCGCGATTCACATCCGCGATCGCCACCCGCGCGCCGCGCTCCGCAAAAAGGCGAGCAGTGGCAAGGCCAATCCCGTTTCCGCCGCCGGTGACCAGTGCCACTTTGCCTCCAAATTCCTTCAATGCATCCTCCGTAATTGCTTATTGTGCGCCGGCTATGATGGCCGCGCTTGCTTCCCAGGGATAGTCAAAAAGGCTGGCCGCGAACTGGGCACTTCCCTTCATTCGCGATAATTTCGTATTCGACAATGTGAATATCGTATACAGAAATGCTGTGGCGATTTTTGAGAGGGTCCATGTCCAGCGCCCTATTGTGGCGGATATTGGAAAAGCCGATGGTCGTGGAAGTAGCTGAAGAAACGACGGAATCCCGGCGCGGGGCGGGCAACAAGATCGGGTCCAGCGCACTGGTGGTGCAAGCGATTCAGCATATCGACGGGTTGATCGGCCGTGGATTATTGCGTCCCGGTGACGCTATCAGCGAGCCGGAAGTGGGTGCCGCGCTTTCCATCGGGCGCGTCCCGGTACGGGAAGCCATTCGCATCCTGGCAGGCGAGGGCATTCTTGAACTGGTCCCGAACCGAAGTGCTCGTGTGCGTCTGATCGAACCTGAAGAGATACTGGAAAGATTCGAGCTTCTGACATGGATGTCGGCCTGTGCCATGGAGCGGCTGGTCGTCGACGGGGGCCATGGAGCACTGGCCGATGAATTGATCAGAATCGCGCGACGCATAGAGGAGAGGGGCAAGGGCCTGGATGGCGCGGCGACCCTGCGTGAGATCAACCGCTTCCATTCGCTTATCATTCGTTCCTGCGGCAACCGCTATCTTGCCGACATGGCTGGCCGTACCCGCATGAACCATTATACCCGCTCTATCGCGACGATCCTGGGGCATCGCGCGATCAACGCGTGCGCCCCCAAATATCCTCAGATAGCGCAGGCGCTCAAGGCTGGCGACGAGGGCAAGGCTATCAAGATCCTGATGAAGCAGACGCGCAAGGTGCTAAACGACTATCGCGCTGACCGCGGCTTTGTCGAACACAAGAAGGACGGGGGCCCTCGGGCGATCGGTCATCCGCAGTCAATCTGAAGCGGAGGGCGGTTCGCCCACATGCGGGTAGTTTCCGCAGTTCTGCATCAAGAATCTGCGGCCATTCCCGCAAATTGGGCGACGATCTTGCCGTCGCTGATGGTGAAGGCATCGAACGCGCCACTGGTTCGGAAGGCGGACGTAGTCGCGTCCCAATGCACCAGGGCATGATTGCCGGAGATCAGCTCCGCCGTGACCTGGAGACGGGTATCATCGGGCCTGAATATTTCCGCGAACACATGTTCAAACAGCGCCCTGATCTGTGGTTTGCCCGCTACAACGCCGGTATCTCGAGTCATCATCACAGCGTCATCGGCATAGTCGGCCAGCAGTGCGTCGACATCTCCCTTCTGCCAGGCGTCCAAGTGCCGGTGCACGATAGCTGTCGTCTGCTCACTCATTTCACTCTCCCTGCCTAGCTCTTCATCTGACCGGACTATCGTTTCGTCAGCAAGACGGTATGC
This sequence comes from Sphingobium sp. MI1205, assembly GCF_001563285.1. Lineage (NCBI taxonomy): Bacteria > Pseudomonadati > Pseudomonadota > Alphaproteobacteria > Sphingomonadales > Sphingobiaceae > Sphingobium > Sphingobium sp. MI1205. The sequence continues at coordinate 221,714 of NZ_CP005189.1, read as the reverse complement.
CACACTACCGTTGACGGAATCCGAGTCAACCCATATCGTATACGAGATCGTGGCGAAAAGACGCAGATAATTGCGAACACATGTCCCTTCGCGCAAAGGAGAGCGTGAATGAATACTGCAGCGAGAGAGCCGAGGGATAATGCGATGAGCGGTGAAGCATTAGAAAGCATTCTGATCGTCTATCAGAACGCGGTGGAAGGCCGTCAGGCCAGCTATGACGACTGGTACACCAATATTCACATCCGCGACGCTATGCGTCTGGACGGCGCGATCGCGACCCAGCGCTTCATTACCTCTCTGCAGCAGCCGATCGTGGACGGCCGGCCGGTCGATCCGGGCTATTTCGCGCACACCATCTATGAATGGGAAAGCGCGGCCAAATCAGTCTTGGGCCATAACGAGCGCGTGGGGACAGTTGACATGGAGGTGATCCGCGACGCGTCCTTCGAGGGACTGCGCGATTATTTCTATCGGCCCGTCTTCCTGTCGCATGGATGGACCCGAGAACAAGGCTTCAGACGTGGTGACGACGTGATCACGGCCCTGATAGTCCCTAATGAAAGAGGGGGGCTTGGCTTCAGTCAGTGGTTCGAGCAACATCACGCGCCGGACACCTTGACGTTGCCGGGCTTCGGCAGCGTCGGCCTGTTCAGCTATCATGAGGAACAGTCGCTGCCGACTCCGTTTCGGTTCCCCCTGGTCGCGATTTACGGCGTAACCGATCGTTCCGCGGCAGTGCAGGCCTGGACCGAACGCTATCATAATCGGGGCGAACTGGACCTTAGTAGTCAGGCGGAAGAGGTGGAAACGGGCTGCTGGCAGGCCCGGATCCCACGATTGCGATCGGAAGAAGTGCTTGATCCACCAGCGGCGGCAGTGGAGGAGGAAACGCGCGCACGCAAGGCCTACGCTGGCCAATTTCTGTCGACAAAGGAAGTCGCCAGTATGTTGTAGTCCGTGGCAGCGCCAGAGCTTAGGGGTGCCCGAAGGCTGAACCGGTCAATCCTCATGGATTAAACCATATACTAATATACAGTACGCTAAGCATTTTGTGCGTGCATCTTATCGAACGGTGCGTCATAAAACGAGGCGGCATACTTGCCGCTCATCTAGAAGAAGATCGATGAAAAACAGGGAACAAGCCGCCGATAAGGTGGACAATTTAGGAGAGGAGCCTTCGGCGCAACATTTCGCCTTTGGCTATCTGGTACACGACGTTTCACGCATTCGGCGGACGGTCATGGACCTCATCATGCGGCCTTATGGGATCACCCGTTCGCAATGGTCGGTGTTGAGCGCTCTGTCGCGTGGTGGCAATAACGGCATGATGCAGGTCGATCTTGCCAGATTGATGGAGGTCGGGAAGGTGACCGTCGGCGGTCTCGTCGACCGACTGGAAGCGTCCGGTCATGTCGAGCGCAGAGCAGATGCATCGGATCGGCGGGCCAAACGGGTATTCATCACGGAACGAGGGTTTGAGGTCATTCACCTGATGGTGGAGGTGTCCTCGGACGTTAATCGAAGGATATTCTCGGGCCTGACGATGCAGGAGGTCGAGGGGGCAGAGAAAGTCCTTTCTGTAGTGAAGAAAAACCTGAAGGAAATTCTTGCTGACAAGATTTCCATGGGCGAATCAAAAATATCCAGTTTGTCTGATGTGAAGACTGAGATGAGGAATGGAATCTGAAGCATCCGCGCGAGGGATGCTATGGGATGGAGCTAGAATGTATTTCATGATATTTGCCGCCGATCGACCGGGAGCGCTGGAAAAGCGCTTGGAGCATCGGCAGCGTCACGTGGATTATTGGGTCGCCCAAGGCGATATTTTGAAGGTCGCTGGAGCCATGCTCAGTGACGATGGCCCCGATGCGTCTGCCATTGGCAGTTCTTTTCTGCTGGAGGCAAAGGACGAAGAGGCGGTGAGCGCCTTGCTGGCGGCCGATCCATTCATGATCGAGGGCATATTCGCCGATAACCCGACCATCCAGCCGGTTCGCCCTGCCTTGGGCAGTTGGCGGCAGGATTGACGGACTTGGATTAGATGGGGACGGCGCCCGAGCACCGTCCCCTCTTGCAATAAGGGGCGGGGCGTTCCGGTCAATCCTCGCCGATGTAGATCAGTTTCTTGCCGGTATTGGATCCAGCGAAGAGTTCCTCAAGAACATCCGTGATCTTGTCGATTCCGTTTTCCACATCTTCGTCATAAACGAGCTTGCCTGCGAGAAGCAGGTCAGTAAGTCGTTCAATGGCGTCGCCAAAGCGAGCCACATGGTCGAAGATCACAAATCCGGTCCAGCTGAGCGTCCGCATCAGGATTTCGCGTTCGTTGCGCAACCCGGTCGGCGGCGGATTCCAGCTGGGCGTGGCAGCCGTGCCGCATTGCACAATGCGCCCGTTTTTCGCCATGGCGCGAATGGCGGTGTCCAGGATCCAGCCCCCGGTATTGTCGAAATAAATGTCGAAGCCCTCGGGCCGCGCCGCCGCCAATGTCTCCGCCAGATCGCCGGTCTTGTAGTTGAAGGCCGCGTTATAGCCAAAGCGGCTGACGCAGCGCTCAATCTTGTCGTCACTGCCGGTCAGGCCCACAACGTAAGCGCCCGCCTGCCGCGCGATCTGCCCAACGATGCTGCCGACGGTTCCAGCAGCGGTCGACACCAATATCGCCTTGCCCTCCGACGGCGGCGCGATGTCATGCAGCGCCAGCCAGGCGGTGACCCCAGGCATTCCCAGAATGCCGGCATAGGCCGGCAGCGGTGCCCGAGGGTTGGAAATATGGGACAGCAGGTCGGCGCGGGTTATCACGGCATAATCCTGCCAACCCAGGAAGCCATAGACCAGGTCGCCTTGCGCAATGGTCGGGTCCTGACTTTCGATCGCGATGCCGACCGCCAGGGCCCGCATCGGCGCGTCGATCGGGGTGAGCGCGGGGTTGCTGGCCCAACCGCGCTGCACAGGGTCGGCGGATAGATAGAGATTGCGCACCAGCACCTGGCCGGGGCCGGGGACGGGGCGCGCGACTTCCTTAAGCGCGAAATCGCTCTTGCGCGGGGTGCCCTGGGGACGCTGGGCCAGAACGATCTGGCGGTTCTTTTCAGGTGTTGAAAAGGGCGGGATTTGGGTGGTCATGACAGGCCCCTGAAATGTGTCAGAAAGTCGCGGATCGGTAGTGCAGCCCCGGTCTAGCGTCAACCGCCGGAGATGGGAGGGGCGTCGCCTCGTTGCCGCCTGCATCTCCGGAAGGTGGCGATCAGCGCCGACCCGGCGCGTCCTTCGGATCGTCGCTCACATAACGGCTCAGCGTCTGGTGCATGTGCCGGATGCGGACTTCCTGATAAGCCGAATAGATGATGTCGGCGTCACCGCCATTGCGGATGCCGTCCTGGCACAGGCGAAGGCCGGTCACGTCCTGGTCATAGATTTCACCATGCCAGGGCGGAAGAACGCCGGCGGCGGCAAAAGAGCCTTCGTCGCCCAGATCGACGACTTCCACTTCCGGAAGGAAGTCGGCATCGGCCGGTTTGGGCTTGAAGATCATGAATTCGAACGTGGACCGGTTGGGATTGCCCCGCTCGGGCAGGAAGCGATAGGCGTAGGGATAGCCGAGCGACCGGAACAGGATGATGTTCGGGAACAGCGAATATTGCACGGCATCGGCCGCTTCGGAATCGGACATTTGCGAATAGTCACGCCCATGGGCTTGGCTCATCGCCGTACGCATGCTCTCGGCCATGAAGTGCCGCGCCTTCACGCCTTCGTCCAGACGGGGGACTTCCCCGCCGCCGAACACCAAGGCCAGGGCCGAATCTAGGATTTCCTGCTCCGACAGCGCCTGGGGCAGCTGGTCGCTCATGACGCCGGTGGGCTCCAGGAAGCGGCTGACATGCGGATCGTCTGCCCAGACATCATATTGGGTGCTGGCATCGCCGCCGAAGGGCAGGGCCTGGGCGTGGATGCCCGCAAGATGGAAGGATTCGACAAAGCCCTCGATGCAGGTTTTCCAATTGGCATCCATATTCTTGCGGATGACCGTCGCCAGATACATGTCCGAATAGGACCAGTCGGCGAAATGCGCTGGCATGTGGCCCAGATAGTCCATCAAGGGCGGCGCGTCGTGGTCGCGGTTGATGAAGACGAAGCCGTCCCAGCATTCCACCCGCGCCTCGGGCAGGTTCATCTCGTTTTCCTGCAGATCAGGAAAATCCCAGCGGGACGGCACATGAGCCAACGTCCCGTCGAGGTTCCAGGTGAAGCCATGGAAGGGGCACACGATCTTGCGAACGCTGGTGTTTTCCGCGCACAGCTTCATGCCGCGATGCAGACAGCTGTTATAATAACTACGGATCTCATCGGGTGCGGAACGCACTATGACGAAGGATGCGCCGGGGCTGTTGTAGACGAGACAGTCGCCAACTTCGGGTATCTGTTCTTCACGGCAGGCCATCTGCCAGACGCGCGGCCACATGCGCTCATCCTCGAGCGCGGCGAAGGCAGGGCTACGATAGCGGTCGCGAGGTACGTGGGCCACCGGTATGTCCAACTCGGAATATTCGCGTAGCACGGCGGGCGCGGGCACGGGATCATCGGCGATGACCTGTTGGAAGAGGGGGGCGGCACTCTGGCGATAATCGGGTGCGACCTTGGTTTGGTTACCCATGCGTCCTTCTCCATAAAATTATGAGCGATCCACTGCCGCCGTGGCGACCGAAATCCGCGGAGGCGGAGCATAGCTTCCCTTGCTCCAAAGTCAAGATCGTATGCTAGCATAGCATTATATGCTGGCATCCGCGCTTTTTGATTGCTAGCATATAATGCGATTACGAACTAAGAGCGTTCAGATGGCTTGAAGGGCGCGCGGCGTCGAGGATTGAGAAGCTTATGGATATCGAAAAAATCAGCAATATGGTGATCGAACCGATCTTGCAGCCGTATGACAAGCGCGACACGATCCTGTTCGCACTGGGCCTGGGCTACGGGTCGGACCCGTTGAACGAAGCAGAACTGCCCTTCGTCTATGAGAAGGATCTGCGCTGCGTTCCGGCTTATGCCAATGTTCTGTGCCACCCAGGCTTCTGGGCGCAAAAACCCGAATTCGGCATCGACTGGGTGAAGATTCTGCACGCCGAACAGGATCTGGTCGTGCACAAGCCCCTGCCCGCGACGGGTGCCATTCGCGGTGAATATCGAGTTGCGGGGATTGAGGACAAGGGCGAAGGGCGCGGCGCGCTGCTGCACCAGGAAAAGAACCTTTATAACGACGCCAATGGAGAGCATCTGGCGACGGTGCGCTCCACTCTGTTCCTGCGGGGCAATGGCGGCGAAGGCGCTTTCGGCAATGCCATGCAGCCGGCTCAGCCTGTTCCCGATCGCGCGCCCGATCGGGTCGTGGAGATCCCGACGCTGCCCCGGCAGGCGTTGATCTACCGCTTGAGCGGCGACTGGAATCCGCTGCACGCCGATCCTGCGATCGCGCGCAAGGCCGGCTTCGAAATGCCGATCCTGCATGGCCTGTGCACCAAGGGTCTGGCCAACCGCGCCATCCTGTCGGCCTATTGCGACAATGATGTTTCGCGCTTCAAGTCGATGTTCGTGCGGTTCAGCAAGCCGGTGATGCCCGGCGAAACGATCCGCATCGAATTCTTCGAGGAAGCTAACGGCAAACTACGCTTCCGCGCGGTCGCGGTCGAGCGTGGCGAGGTGGTTCTCGATCGCTGTTCGGCGACGGTGGCCTGACCTCCTTCTCGCTTGAAAGGCGCTAGTCGATGCGTTGCCTCATCCTCTACTATTCGCTGACCGGTCAGGCCCAGAAGGCGGCCGCGTTGGCTGAGGATGCGGCGCGCGCCGCAGGGTGGGACGTGACATCGTGCCGGATCAGCACGAGCGATCCAGCCGATGTCCTCGCCCGCCCCATGAATGTCGCGGCGTCGAAAAAATGGACGCAGGGCGCCCAAAAGGGAATGGTCGTCCCTCTCGCCTATGAACCGGCGGGCGCGGTCGCGCAGAAATATGATCTGGTGCTGCTGTTCACCAACACTTGGGGCGATAATCCTTCAGTGCCGGTGCGATCCTTCCTGGAAAGCGCCGAGGCACAGGCGTTGCTGGCCGACACGCCCTTTGCGGTCTATGTGGTCTGCCGCCGGCTGTGGCAGAAGAATTTGTCTATCGTCCGCGGCTTGGCCGAGGCTGCCGGCGGACAATATCTGGGCGGCGAGCCCTTCATGCATCCGGGCGGCCAGATCGGCAGCCTGATTCAGACAGTGACATATCTGTATCGCACCGATGATGGACGGAAGCGGTTTCTGGGCTTCCCCTTGCCCCGCTATGGCCTGTCGGACGAGGCAGTGGCACGGGTCCCTGCCTTCACCAACGAAATTTTGAGCAAGGTTGACCGTCACTGAACTGACATCAGGTGGGCCTATAAAAAGATTGACGGACGAGAGCCAATGACCAGCGCAGCGCATGAATTCGATCGGGTTATCCCCTTGGAGGGAGGCCATAATTTCCGCGATATCGGCGGGTATCGGACGCAGGATGGCAGGACGGTTGCCAAGGGTCTGGTCTATAGATCCGGCACGATGTCCGAACTTTCGGACTGCGACCATGCCGCCCTCGACGCGCTCGGCCTGCAGGTGATTTGCGATTTTCGGTCGACCAGGGAACGGAACCGCCGGCCCTCGCGGCTGCCAGACGCGGCGACCTACGAAATCTGGTCGCGCGATCATCAGATGAGCGCCGGCGACCTGACCGAAGCCATGCAGCATGCCGACGCTACCCCTGAAAAGTCGCGCCAGCTGATGATAGAGGCCTATCATGATCTCGCCTATGAACAGGCACCGTCCTATCGGGAACTGTTCCAGCGACTCGCCTATGGCACGCTGCCGCTGGTCTTCCACTGCGCGGCTGGAAAGGATCGCACGGGCGTCGCGGCTGCCTTGCTGCTCGACCTTCTCGGCGTTTCGCGGGATCAGGTGATCGAGGATTATAAGCTCACGGACCAGTTTTTCTCGCGCGGCTGCGAATTGGTGACCAAGGACCCCATCGGCAACAAGCTGGCCAATGTTGCGCGCGAAATCTGGGAGCCGATGATGCGCGCCGACCCGGGATATTTGACTGCCATGTTCGACACGATCGAAGCGCGGCATGGATCAGCCGAAGGTTTTATCCGCGAAGAACTCGCCTTGGATGATGCTGGCATAGCGGCGATCCGGACGCGTCTGCTCGTCTGAACGAGTCCGCTCAACCGGGGTGGAATAAGCTGGAGCTTGGTCCTTCGGCTCCACCGGATGATTGAAACGCGATCCGCCCATAATCGGAATACATTGCCTGCCGCAAGCCGGGCGAATCGCTACTGGCTTGCGGCAGGCACGTTGTCAGGTCTTCTCAGCCCCGCGATGGGTCCGCGAAAGATACGACGGTGAGTCCCCCATCGGTGAAAAGTTCCGCCGCCGTCATATAGCTGGAGTCTTCGGACGCAAGGAAGGTGACAACCTTGCCGAACTCTGCGGGAAGCCCCATCCGACCCATTGGAATGGCGTTTTTGAGCGCGCGCACGTGCGGCAACGCCTGCACTTGCGGATTGTCGATCATTTCGGTCAGGTGCATGCCCGGATGGATCGAATTGCACCGGATATTATCGCCACGCAGGCCGCAATGAACCGCCGTGGTCTTGGTCAGATTGGCCAACGCCGCCTTGCTCGCGCCATAGAGCGAGGTGGTCGGGAGAACCATGGCGGTCGAATTGGATGAGACGTTGATGATCGAACCGCCATCATTTTTCCGCATGGCGGGCAGCGCGGCCTTGATCCCGAGGAAGGCGCCGAGCAGGTTGACGTCCAGGATCGACTGGAACTGTTCGAGCGTCGCTTCTTCGATATCGATCGGGATATTGATGCCCGCATTGTTGACGAGGCAGTCGAGCCGGCCCCAGCGGGCCATCGTATCGTCGATCGTGGCCGCCCATTGAGCGGCATCGCGGACGTCCAGATGGACATAATGGACCTTGTGTCCTTCGGCCGTCAGTCGGGCGGCGCGTTCCTGCCCGGCCGCGTCGATCACATCCGCGATGACGACCGAGGCGCCGTCGGCGCAAAGGGCATCGACGGCGCTCCCGCCCAGGCCGCGTGCGCCGCCGGTGACGATGGCGACCTTTCCATTCAATCTGCCCATGGAATTTTCCTTCCGATCGTCAGGACCGTACGGGCGCATAGGGCGCGTCCGTGGCTAGCGTAAGCGTCTCATCGACTACGGACCGTGCCAGGATCGACAGGATTTCGGGGAAATCCGGGTCGGTCTTCAGCGCCTCGACCGCCGCGAAATAGGTATTGGCGTCCGGCACATCCCATATATGGATGACGGTATTGAGCCGTTCGACCTGCTGAAACATCGCGTGCAGCATTTTGCATCCGCGTGCTTCCATCTTTTCCCGGACCTTCGGTGCGACGGTCATGAACTCCATCACACCGGCGTAGGAAAGCTCCAGCCTTGCCACCAGATACATAGCATCCTCCCGATCATGGCGGTTTATTCCGCCTGTTCCATAAAATATTTGCGAATGGCGGCGCGTTGCACTTTGCCCGATGCAGTGCGCGGCAACGCGACGCCGACCTCGATGCGACGCGGAATCTTGTACGCCGCAAGCGACTTGCGCGCAAAGGCGATGACTTCTTCCGGGTCGACATCCTGCCCTGGGCGCAGTTCCAGTGCGGCGGTCACGCCCTCGCCCCATTTGGGATGGGGAAGGCCGAACACGGCGCAATCCAGGATCGCCGGATGGTCGCGCAGCACGGCCTCGACTTCGGCCGGGTAGACATTTTCGCCCCCCGACACGATCATGTCCTTGATACGATCAGTCAGGAACAGATAGCCGTCCTTATCAATCCGGCCACCGTCACCGGACCGATACCAACCGTCGATCAGCGCTTCGGCCGTGGCTTGGGGCTTGTTCCAATATTCGATCAGCAGGCCGGGCCCTTTGACCCAGATTTCGCCGGGCGTGTCGATCGGCAAAAGCTCGGCATCCGGGCCGCGGATCGCGATGCTGAAGCCGGGCAAGGGTCGACCGACCGATCGCAGCAGATAGGGATTGCTGGCATCATGCTGCTCAGGGCCAAGGATCGCCATCGTGCCGGTCACTTCGGTCATGCCATAATATTGCAGGAAACGGCATCCGATGCGATCGACCGACCGTTCGAGCAGCGCCGGATCCATCGACGCGGCGCCATAATGGATCCCCCGCAAGGTGGGTACGCGCACGCCCCGCGCATCCATTTCGCCGATCAGCGCGCGAACCAGGGTGGGTACAATGAAGGTGCGGGTGATGCCATGTGCAAGGCAGTTGTCGAGGATGACCGCAGGATTGGTGTCCGCGATGACATAGACGGTCGCCCCTCGAACCAGCGCGGTGCACACCCACGACATGCCGCCGATATGGAAAGAGGGCAGGGGAGAGAGGAGGACTTCATCGTCCCCCCAATCCGAGAAGAAACCTGAAATATTTTCGACATGGCGGGCGATGCCGAGCGCATATTGCGATGTAACCACGCCTTTGGGACGGCCGGTGGTGCCGCTGGTATAGAGCTGAAGGCAGGGTGCAAGCGGATCAAGGGCCATGCGCGGCGCAGGCGTGGCGGCGGCGATGCGCGCGCGCAGGCCCTGCGGTCCGTCTTCATCGACCAGCAACAGCGGCAGGCTCCGCGTGTCGGCTTCCTTGATGAGGCCGGCAAATTCGGAGTCAGCGATGATCAGGCTGACCGCGCTGTCTTCGAGGACATAGCGGGTCTCAGGTGCGGTATTGCGCCAGTTGACAGGAACCATCACTGCTCCGGCGCGGATCGCGCCGATCAGCAGGATGAAAAACAGGTCATTATTCTTGCCCATATAGGCAAGGCGCCCGCCGGCGCTGACGCCATGTTCGGCAAGCAAGGTGACAGCCGCATCGCATGCCCGATCCAGTTGCGCATAGGTCCAGCTGTAGGAGCCGAAAATCAACGCGGGCTTATCGGGCGTGATGGCGGCGAAATGATTGGGATAGTCGGAAGGCAGGATCAGCCCGCTCTCATCGAGAGCGGGCCCTTCTGCAAACGCCATGCCGTCGGCGATGCCGCCGACGGGTAAGGCGATATCAGAAAGCGACATTGTCGCCCCCCTTGGTCTGCATCATTTCGCGCGCTTCGGCCGGCGTCGCGACGGTCAGGCTGAGTTCTTCGAGCACGCGGCGGATCTTCTCCACCTGCACGGCGTTGGATGTCGCCATCACGCCCTTGCCGGCATAAAGGCTGTCTTCCAGACCCACGCGCACCGATCCGCCCAGCAGGGCCGACAGCGTGACCAGCCGCATCTGATGCTTGCCCGCCGCCAGCGCCGAGAAAATGAAGTCCTCGCCGAACAGCCGGTCCGCCGTGGTTTTCATGTGCATGACATTTTCAGGATCCGGGCCAATGCCACCCAAGATGCCGAAGACGCCCTGGATGAAGAAGGGCGGTTCGACCATCTTGCGATCGACAAAATGCGCCAGATTGTAGAGATGGCCGACATCGTAACATTCGAATTCGTAGCGCGTGCCCTGTTCGGACAGCTCCGTCATCGCCCGCTCAATCTGCGCGAAGGTGTTCGACAGGATGAAGTCCTTCGTCATTTCCAGATAGGGCTTTTCCCAGTCGAACTTCCATTCGCTGGTCTTGCCGCCCGCGCCGGAGATGTTGAAGTTCACCGACCCCATGTTCATCGAACAGACTTCGGGCTTGAACTTCTTCGTCGGCGCCAGGCGATCGTCCAGGCTCATGCCCAGGCCGCCGCCGGTGGTGATGTTCAGGATCGCGTCGGTAGACTGCTTGATGCGGGGCAGGAACTGGGCAAACAGCTCCGGATCCTGCGAGGGCTGGCCGGTTTCCGGATTGCGCGCATGCAAGTGCAGCATCGCCGCGCCTGCTTCGGCCGCCGCAATGGCGTCCGCCGCGATCTGGTCCGGGGTTATCGGCAGATGGGGCGACATGGTGGGGGTGTGGATCGAGCCGGTGACGGCGCAGGTGATGATGACCTTGTCAGTACGCTTCATTTCTTTCCGGCGTCTAGCACGCCCCTCCATGTTCGATGTTCGATATTCTCGGGTCAGGCCGATCAGTTCAGGAGATTTCACCCAGAATGGTGCCGACCTCATAAGTCTCGCCCGGTTGCTTCAGGATCTTCAGCGTGCCGGAGACGGGCGCTTCGACTTCCTGAGTCGACTTGTCGCTCTCCAAGGCGAACAGGGGTTCACCCGCCTTCACTTCACCGCCATCGGCGACCAGCCACTCGGCCAGCGTGCCTTCGTTCATCGAAAAACCGAGTTTGGGCAAGATGATTTCCGTTGCCATATTCAATCCTTCTTATGGGACCGGCGAAGGTTCACCGATCATAAACATGCGATGTATGAAGTAATCTAGCGTACCGGTTCCGTCCAGCAAATTGCGCAGATTTTCTTCATTCGGGAAGAACAGTGCGCGCTGTGCGACCTCGCGTCGTAGCGCGCCCCATCTTTGCCATTGGGATTTCCGATCGATAGCTGCCACGGCGCTATCGCAGCGAAATCGCGAACGCTGTTTGACATTATTCAACAGCTGATGAATATGGGGTGCAGCAAAATTGAGTCGTGCCATGTCGAATTCCGCTATCAGTGCTGATGCCACGCGTCGAGGTCGCGGGCGCCCTCGCGCGGCAGCGGGAGCGGTAGGGGCTTCGGTGCCAGAGATGCTCCTGTCCGCCGCTATTGGGCAGTTCGCCGCGCAGGGCTATGATGCCGTGGGCGTACGGCAGATTGCCGCCTGCGCGGGCGTGGATGCGGCGATGATCGTTCATCATTTCGGCTCGAAACTGCTGTTGTGGCAAGCGGCGATCGATCAGTTATCAGCGCAGATGCTCGGTGCGCTGAAAAACCTAACGCTAGACGCGCCGACTGAGATGAACGTTGGCCAGCGTATGGATCAGGCGGTAGGCCAGATCGTCGACATGCTGTGCGACACGCCCGCCTTGTCGGCATTCGTCCTGCGCGAGATCGTCCTGGAAAATGACCGGTCGGACTATAGCTATGAACGGCTCGTCAAACCGATCCACGACAGGCTGCGGCCATTGATTGTCGAATATTCCCGCCCCCAAGGGAGCGTCGACGCCGACTATCTGTTCATCGCCCTGACCGGGGCCGTCGTCAGCACGATCGCAGCCCGGCGATTGTTCGACCGCATTTCCGGCGAGCCGCAGGATGATCGTGAATTTCGCAACCTTCTTAAGAATACCGTTTCCGCCCAGTTGGCCGTTCGTGTCGGTCGCGCCCGCGGATCCACCTGACCAAGGAGAAAGAATATGTCCAAAGCCACCGACACAGCTGACGCACCGCTCAGTTTCGCTGATCCCGCCGTTCAGCGCTGCCCTTTCTCCAGCTATGATCGGCTGCGCGAAGAGCGCCCGGTCTATCATGACCCGGTTACGGGCAACTATGTCCTGACCCGCTATGAGGATGTTCGCAAGGCGCTCCTGAACGTCAAGGCGCTGCGTAACCGGACCGGCATCAATTCGACTCGTTCGGACCCCACGGCCAACCGGATCTATGAGGAAAAGGGATGGTTGCCGATCGACACTCTGGTCTCCAACGATCCGCCGGATCACCGCATCTATCGCACGCTGGTCGATAAGGTGTTCACCCCGCCCCGCGTCGCGGCCCTGGAACCCCGCATCAAGGAGATCATCGACGAGCTGATTGACAATTTCGTCGATGCGCCCGAGATCGACTTCCTTGAGGCCTTCGCCGTGCGCCTGCCCATGTATGTGATCGCCGAGCAGCTCGGCGTCTCGCGCGCGCATATGGACCGCTTCAAACTGTGGTCGGACGTGTCGGTAGAATCGGTGAGCCCTGTTCTGACCTCCGAGCGGGAGGTCGAGATTGCGGAAATCCTTACGGAAATGCAGCGCTATCTGGCGGCGGAAATCGAAAGTGTGCGGCAAACGCCCAACGATACGCTGATCAGCCATCTGGCGAACACCGACACCGACGGGCGTCTGCTGGAGATGCGCGAGCTGCTCAGCATCATCCACCAGTTGCTCGTGGCGGGGAATGAGACGACGACGACGACACTCGCTTCGGGGATGAAGCTGTTCATCGAACAGCCGGCACTGGCCGAGGAAATCCGGCAGGATCCGGCTCGCGCCAAGCCCTTTGTGGAAGAAGTGCTGCGCACGCTTGCGCCCATCCAGACGCTGTTCCGCCGGGTGGCTGAGGATGTGGAAATCGCGGGTGTGACCATCCCGGCGGGGTCTCTGGTCGAGGTGCGCTATGGTGCGGCAAATCGTGACCCGAAACAATATGCGGAACCGGCGAAGGTCGATCTTGATCGCACCAATGCCGCCAGCCATCTTGCCTTCGGCGCGGGGCCGCATTTGTGCATCGGCAATCAGCTGGCCCGTGGCGAACTGCGTCTTGCTTTTCAGATGTTGACGCGGCGGCTGACGAATTTCCGCGCGACACGCGGGGATGACAGCTACAGCTGGATGACCAGCTATATCGCTCATGGCCCCGATCAGCTGTGGATGGCGTTCGACCGGCTCTGACCTGTCGGTCGATCGACGGACCGGCGAATGAGGCGCGGGCATTGCGGCCCGCGCCTTTTTGCTATCAGGCGAAGCTGTCCAGAACGTCGAGATCGTCGATGGCGATGGCGATGCGACGGATGAACTCGACGGTGATGTCGCGCGGCTGCATGTCCGGCACATCCTTGGACGGCGTCAGCGTCATCGTCCACCAAGCGAGCGTGGTCAGCAGCTGCTGGCGGTAGTTGAACCACGCCTCCTCGAACGGCACGGCTTCGCCGCCCGCGGCTGCGAAGGCGTCGAGATAATGACGCAGCAGCTGTTGTTCCCATTCGCGCCGTTGCTCAACGGTCAGCGCCGTCGTGATCGTATAGGCAACATCGCGCGACCAATGACCCTTCGATGTGACCTGCCAATCGCCCAGGCCCATCCGACCCTCATCGGTGATGTACCAGTTCTTCAGATGCACGTCGCCATGTGTGATGGTGAGCGGCAGTTCTCCGTGGCGCGCCGAAGCCTTGACCGTCGCGGGCCATACCTCCGCCTCGCGCGCGAGCAGGCGGGGCGGTACGACGTCAGCAGCCGCACGCAGACCCGCCTCGCACATGCTTTTGAAGTCATGGTCGCGATCGAGGGCCGCGAAACGGTCATCGTAGCGGAACATGTGGCCCAGTTCGCCATCCAGCTGCGGCGATTTATAGAAATGACCATGCAGCTTGGCGAGCAACTCCATCTGGTCCTTCACCCGCTCCAGCGTCATCTGGGTATGATGCGAACAGAAGCTCGCCTTTCCGGCCAAATCCTTCAGAACCACGATTGAGGCGTAGGATTCCGTATCATAGACCGCCAGATAGGCTTCTGGCGCTTCGATATTCAGTTGCGGGCGGATCTGGTTGTAGAAGGTGGTCTCGCTCAGCAGGGCTGACGTTGACAGCAGGATGCGATTGAGCAGGTCTACCGTTGCCTTGCAGAAAACCGATTTGGGCAGGCCGAGACGCTCGCCCGCGTCATTATATTCCACGAACACGCGGCGGCGGTTCGATGTGCCGGAATCGGGCGCGTCCAGCGAGACGGAGACGACTTTTGCCTCCGGATGGTCCTTGCACAGGATATGGGTCATCCATTCCGGCGTGATCGCCTCATAGCGCCAGGGGATGTCGCCCGGATTGACGGCGGGGCGGTCCTCCCGCTGATCGCGTTCAAAGGCCGCCTTGATGCGTTCGATCTTGTCCGACGTCATGTCTTAACTCTCCTGATGCCTTTGCGCGCGTTGAATGGAGTGCGTTATTAATATTCTAGCGAACAATATCAATGCGTACGATGATCAGATATCGAGCGTCTGTCGAGCCTCTCGGGGCCATGCGACCGGCGGGGAGCATCAGCGCACACGCTCAGCCGGGCTGGATCCGGCAGGGATGTGGGGCAACGGCGAATCATTCTATGTGGTTAGGGAGGGATTATGATGGAAGATCAGCGTTTTCTGGGCAAAGTGGCCGTCATCACAGGGGGAACGCGCGGCATCGGCCTTGCCACCGTGGAATATCTGGCGAGGCGCGGGGCGCGGGTAGCGCTCTCGTCCCGGAAGGCGGAAGCTTGCGAGGCGGTGCAGCAGCGGCTGGAAGCGGAAGGGCTCACCTGCCTCGCTGTGCCGGGGCATGCCGCGAACGACGCGGATGTCGCGCGCCTGGTCGATGAGGCGGTCAAGGCCTTTGGGGGGATCGACATGGCGATCGCCAATGCCGGTATCAACCCGGTCTTCGATCCCCTGACCGACGTCGCAGAAGAAAGCTGGGCCAAGGTCATGGACACCAATGTGGGAGGCCCACGCCGTCTGGCGCGTCATGCGCTGCCGCATATCGCCGAGCGGGGCGGAGGGGCGATGGTGTGCGTATCGTCGGTCAATGCGCGCTTCGGCATGGTCGGGAGCGGCGCCTATGGTGTGTCGAAAGCCGCCCTGGAGCAGATGGTGCGCCAATTGGCGGTCGAGTGGGGCGGGCAGGGCATCCGCATCAACGGCGTTGCGCCCGGGACCACCGGAACAGACATGATCCGCGCGCTGCAGGATCGGCCCGGCTTCATGGACACGATCCTCAGCGGCACGCCGCTACGCCGCATTGCTGATCCGGAAGATGTCGCCGCCGTGATTGCGTTCATGGCATCTGATGGCGCGCGTCACGTGACCGGCCAGACGCTGGTGGTGGACGGCGGCCAGACGATCACGCGCGGCTAAGGCAGTCGAACGCTGCGGTGCTTCAGGGATGCAGGCGGGTTGCTCAAGCCACCCGCCGTCCCTTGGAACACTAGGTCGTGCGGTCGGTCGCTTCGGCGAAGCGGGCCAGATGCAGTTCCACATCCCCGAACTGCCGCGCGATGACGTAGAGCCGCCGATAATAATGGCTGATGTTCAGTTCTTCTGTCACGCCTATGCCGCCATGCAGTTGGATCGCCTGCGCACCGACGTAGATGCCTCCGCTCGACGCATGTGTTTTGGCCGCGGAAACGGCTGCGGCGCGTGAATCGTCGTCGCCCTCGGCCATGGTGCCCAAAGCGTGGAACAGGATCGAACGAGTCATTTCCGTTTCGATCAGCATGTCCGCCATGCGATGCTGCAGCGCCTGAAAATTTGCGATCGCCGTGCCGAACTGCTTGCGAACCTTCAGATAGTCGCGAGTCGTCCACAGCGCCGCGTCCATAACGCCCAAGGCTTCTCCGCAAAGCGCGACGATGCCATGTTCCACGGCGCGGTTGATAGCGGCTTCCGCCTCCGGACCCGACGCGAGCAGCGTGCCGGCGACGTTTTCGAGACAGACGTCGGCCACCCGGCGATTGTCCAGGGTGCGGTAGATCGTCCGCGTCACGCCGGGCGCTTGCAGATCGACAAGATAGAGGCTGGTGGTGTCACCATCCCGAGCGGAAACGATGATCTGTTCCGCCGTCGCGCCGCCTTCCACCAGCGACTTGACGCCATTCAGGACATGGCTCTCGGACTTTGTGTCGATCAGCCGCCAGTCACCCCGGCCGACCGGTTCCTGCAGGGCAGGGACGATGCGCTTCTCACCCATGACCAGCCCGGCGATCAGGTCTGCCGTCACATCACCGCCGATCGCGGCCAGCAATTGGGTGGCGACGACATGAGCGATGAAGGGTTCGGTCACCAGACCGCGCCCCAATTCCTCGGCGATCAGCGCATTTTCGATGGCCCCGCCACCAAAGCCGCCGGCCTCCTCCGACAGGCCGGCACCCAGCCAGCCCAGTTCGGCAAAGGTCGCCCAGTGGCCAGCTGCCACGCCCTCGGTGGAACGGATGATGCGAAACCGTTCTTCCCAGTCAAATTCGCGCTCGACAAAGCGTTTGACACTGTCGCGCAGGGATTCCTGTTCGGATGTGTAGGAAAAGTCCACGGCGTCAAAGCTCCAAAACGGTCTTGGCGATCAAGGTGCGCTGAATCTCGTTCGCGCCGCCATAGATGGTGGTGGCACGGCGGAACATCGCCTTGGCGGCGATGCCGATGCCATGGTCAGCGACAGGCGAGGTGAGGCCATCGTCGAACATCCTGTGCTCACCCTCGGGATTGAGACAGATCGCAAGGCCACGATCGCCCAGCGCCTCGTCGGCCAGGTCGGCCACGCGCTGGCGCAGCTCCGATCCGCGCACCTTGACCAGCGATGCGACCGATCCACCGTCATGCGAGGCCGCCGTCAGCGCGCGCAGCACCGCCGTTTCCAGCGCCATCGTGTCGATTTCGATCCGCGCCAGCCGCGCTCGGAAATTGGCATCCTCGATCAGGGGGCGGCCATTTTTCAGCTCGATCTTCGCGATTTCGCGCAGTTGCGCAATGTCGCGCTTCGTGTGCGGGACTTCGGCGCTGTTGGTGCGCTCGTTGTTCAGCAGGAACTTGGCATAGGACCAACCCGCGCCTTCTTCGCCCACCAGATTTTCGGCCGGTACGCGCACGTCATCGAAGAAGAACTCGTTGACGGTCAGCCCTTCGTCGATCGTCCAGATCGGACGGCGCGTGATACCGGCGCTTTTGAGGTCGATCAGCAGCGCGGAGATGCCTGCCTGCGGCTTCACTTCGGCGTTGGTACGTACCAGCATGAAGATCATGTCGGCGTGTTGGCCTTCGGTGGTCCAGGTCTTCTGCCCGCTGACGACATAATGATCGCCGTCACGCACGGCGCGGGTGCGCAGCGATGACAGGTCGGACCCCGAACCAGGCTCCGAAAAGCCCTGCGCCCAGAATGTGTCGCCTTTCCGGATAGCGGGCAGATATTTCTGCCGCTGCTCTTCCGAAGCGAAGGTGTATAGAACCGGCGCGACGAGCTCGGTGCCGATGCGATCGGCGGTCGGTGCGTGGGCGCGGCGCATTTCCTCTTCGAAGATGAAACGCTGGACGCCGGTCCAACCCGGCCCGCCATAAGCTGCCGGCCAATGCGGCACCGACCATCCCTTTTCCGCGAGAATCTTGACCCAGCGTGACTGGTCCTGGCGTCGCGGGTGATAGTCATGAAGCCCCTGCCGCGCCAGATCAGGGGGCAGATGGGTTTCGACGAAGGCACGGACTTCAGCCCGGAAAGCCTTCTCCTCCTCACTATAGAATGACTGCATCAGTCCTCTCGAATCCTTTTCAACCCTAGTTAGCTAGCATATGGTTCGAATATTTCCTATAGCGGGATCAGGGACGTGGAGATAGGTTAATGCGGCGATACGATGCGACAGTCTATAACGGACAGTGGAGCAAGGACATTCCGACCTTGCTGGAGCTGGATGAAGTCGGGCCCGATCGATTCCGCAATCGCCACAATCAGCGTAATGTCTACCGCGCCCTCTTCGGGGGACAGATCGTGGCGCAGGCGCTGGCTGCTGCTGATCGTACGGCACCCGGCCGCACTGTGCATTCGCTCCATGCATATTTCCTGCGGGCGGGCACTGATATCGAAGCCATTGATTATCAGGTGGAGCGTATTCGGGATGGCGGGCGCTTTTCCACGCGGCGCGTCGTCGCCCAGCAAAAAGGCCAGACGCTGTTCACCATGGAATGCTCCTATCGGACGCCGGTGAACGGGTTCAGCCATTACCGTCCCAGCCCCATCCCTTTCGATCCGGAAAATGCCTTCGGACAGGACGAATTCAGCTCTTTCACGGCCGCCGACGGGAAACAATATGGCGCACTGTTCCATGGCCATTATCCGATCGAGGTGCGCTTGCCCGGCAAGGCCGGTTTCCTTGAACCTACTACGGAAGCCAAACGCCATTACTGGCTGCGGGCGCCGGGCACAGAAGGCATTGACGACCCCGCGGTGCAGCGGCAGATTTTCGCCTTCCTGTCCGATTTCATGCTCGCCGGAGCGCCGTTGGCGCCGCATACGATCGCGCTGCCCGGCCCGCATCTCTTTGTCGCGAGCCTCGACCATTGCATATGGTTCCATCGTGATGTCCGTTGCGATGACTGGCTGTTGTTCGAAACCGAAGGCCCCAATGCCGAAAATGGCGTGAACATGGCCCGGGGGCTGGTTTACAACCGGGCAGGCGAGTTGGTCGCGTCGCTCGCGCAGGAAGCGCTGCAATATGAAACGGGCGACGAAGCGGGCGCCTGATCCGGCTGATATCAGGAAGGGGTGCCGATTGCGCACCCTGTTTCAGCGGGAAGCAGAAGCAGAGCCCTTATTTCCCCCGGCCCATTAGAGGCAATGCCTCATAGCACCGGTCGGCGTCCGTGCCGCCGGCAATGCCGAGCGCGACGAGTTGCGTCATGTCGCTGGGCGCAACGTCTAATGTCACGAAGCTGTCCCAGACCAGACGTCGATGGCTGATCCGCCATTCACCGGCCCGCTTCTCATAATTGTCGAGATAGCGACCTGACACGAGGACATGCTTCGCATCGGAGCCCAAGGTGCGGTGATAGGCAATGAAGTAGAGTTCGCCATCCGCCCGTTCCTGATCGATGCGATAGGAACTGTTGCAGATATAATGCGCAGTCAGCTCGAACTGCGCCATAATTTCGGACAGCCGATCGACAAAGATCGTGGCCTTGTCGCAGAATACGACGCCATGATCATCGATGGCGTCATCATGATAGACTGATCGCAACAATTCAGGATCGCGACGGTCGATGGCACGTGAATAGCGTGCCGCAAGATCGCGCAACGCTTCCTTGTCCAGCAGCGCCTCGATCGCTGCGTTCCGGTCCATGTCCATGACTTCAGGCCCCCACAGCTTCGGGAAGGGCGCGCTGTGCCGCCTTAACACCCGCGCGGCGTCCGAAGACCACCGAACTGCCGATGCTGGTGCCGCCGCCCGCATAGCGCTTGCCATGGAAGCAGCCCAACACCTCGCCCGCGCCATAGAGCCCTTCAATCGGCCGACCACGCGTGTCGAGAACCTGACAGTCCATATTGATGTCCAGACCGGCAGCGGTGAAACCGATGATCGCGGCGCGCACCTCGACGGCATAGAAGGGCGCCGTCTTGATCGGGGTGAGCTTATGACCGTTGCCGTCTTTGCGGAACTGGCAATCCTCCCCATGCACCTCGACATCATGATTGTAGCGGCGGACCGTCTCTTCGACGGCGATGGGGTCCAGACCGGCCATGCGCGCGACTTCGGCAATGCTGTCGGCCCGGAAGGCGACGCCCTTTTCGACTTCGCGCGTGATGGTGAGTTCTTCCCAGCTCGATGTCGCAAGGCCGCTATTATAGGGATCGGCATAGGACAGATCATCGCCATTTTCGACCATGGTGGGATGATCGAAGATCGCCCAGCAACGCTTGCCAGGCTGCTCGCTGATCAGATAGCCGCAGACCGCATAGCTTTCCCATTCGGCCATGAAGCGCTTGCCCTGCTCGTTCACCGCGATGAGCCAGGGCGGCAGGAAGGCTTCGACATAGCGGTTGTCGAAGCAGGGGGAGGGTTGGATGAGGCCGCGGTCGAACCCCGTGATCTGCGCATCCACGGACTCGCCGAGCTTGATGCCGTCGCCCAGGATGAAGGGGGCGTCGCGGTGCACGGCCCAGGCCCGGTCGCCATGATAGGCCGCGGTGGGGAACCATTTTTTGAGCATTTCCGGGTTGTTGCCAAAGCCGCCCGTGGCGATGATGACGCTCGGGGCGCGCAACTCCGTTCCCTCAGCGGTGATGCCGACCACCTTGCCGTCCTCGACCAGGAAACCGTCAACACGGGTGCCAAGCGCGGTTTCGACGCCTAGGGCGCCGGCGCGGTTGATCAGCGCATCGGCGATGCCCAGGCCGAAGGTCTTGGAGGTATGGCCGCGCTGGACGTCGGTAACGTCGGAATGGACCAGCATGTTAGCCGGAAATTCGATGCCTTTTTCCTTGAGCCATTCGATCATGCCACCGCATTCGTCGGCATAATAGCGGATCAGGTCGGGCCGCACCGAATGCTGGTTCAGCGTCATGATATAGTCATAGACCGCATCGGCATCATCGCTGATGCCTTTTTCCTTTTGCGTGCTGGTGTTGCACGCATAGACGACGCCGGTCGAATTGCGCGTCGCGCCGCCCAGATGGTCATCGGCCTCCAGCACCATCACGGTGGCGCCGGCCTGCCGCGCTTCGATGGCGGCGGACATCCCTGCGGCGCCCGAGCCGATGACGATGACGTCGAAATCACGGGACATGGTGTCTCTCCTGTCGGTCGGTCGCGTTCAGGCGCGGCCGGGGATCGTGTTCAGATAGACGGGATCCTGCCGGTCGCGGCGGCCTGGCAAATTATAATGGGCGACATGGCCCGCATCGGTGATGCGCGTGCTGGGACGAATGTCGTTCCATTCATTGGTGATCTTGCGGCGCAGGATCCTCCACTGGCCGTCGCGTCGTTCGAACAGGTCGATATAGCGACCGCCGCAATAATAATCATGATAGCCGTCGATCGTGCCGTCGGCCTTCGCCTTGTCGGCATAGCCCTGACCGAAGAAGGCCGTCACCGCCTCTTCGCCGCCCGGCGCGCGCTGATAGGCCCAATAATAGGATTCGGAGGTGGCGAAGTCACCATCGACGTCGATGGTGCAATGCGTGACTGTATGCATGCCGTCGAGAATCCCCTCGCGCAACGAGGGGATGATCATCTCCGCGAACTCCATGGCATTGCCCGAAAAGGCGCCATGATCGTCGGTGCCATCGGGATGATAGATGGTCTTCAACAGTTCCAGGTCGCACCGATCGATGGCACGGCAATAGAGTTTGAGCACATGCTCGATTTCCTGCCGATCCAGCGCCAGGCGCAAACGCGCTTCGAGACTGTCGTCCATCTATCATCCTCTCATGAGCGACTCAGTCGATCGGGCCGCCTACATATGATATGGTTACATACGGTCATGGCGGGGAAAAGCCATGAAATGGCATGGCGTCTTATTTGCCGGTGAATTCAGGGCGCCGCTTTTCCAGCATGGAATGGACGGCTTCGCCAAAATCGGCGGTGTAGGTGGCCAGCCCTTCATAGGCGACACCCGCTTCAAAGACCGAACTGAACAGCTGGCGCAGGGCGATATTCGTGACTGATTTGGTGTAGCGGATGGCCGTCTGCGCGCCGCGGGCGAGCTTGGCGGTATATTTGTCGACGAACGCGTCCAGTTCGTCCGCCGGGACCGCGAAGTTGATCAGATTGCACCGCTCTGCTTCCACCGCGCCGATCGGCTCACCGGTCAGAAGATAGTGCTTCGCCTTGGCGAAACCGATCAGCTGCGGCCAGATCAGCGCGCCGCCGTCGCCCGCGACCAGGCCCAGCTTGACATGCGGGTCGGCGAAGCGCGCATGGTCGGCAGCGATGATGATGTCGCACAGAAGGGCGATGGATGCGCCAAAGCCCATCGCGTCGCCATTGACCTTCGCAATCACCGGCTTGGCACAATCGAGCAAGCCCATGACGATCCGCCGCATGCTCTTGGCTTCATGGACGAACGGCACGCGCTCACCCCTGGCCTGCTTTTCCAGCCAGTCGAAATCTCCGCCGGCGGAAAAGGCTTTGCCCTCGCCCGTCAGCACGATGACGTCGCTTTCCGTGTCGTCGGCGGCGTCGAAGAATACCCGGGCCATCTCCTCATGCAGCGCGTGGTTCACCGCATTGAGCAGTTCCGGGCGATTCATGGTGATGGTGAGAACGCGGCCGTCCCGTGAAAAGGATAGCATCTCATAATGGTCGAAGTTCATGTCGGCTCCTTGATAGGCGATAGCTGGATATTCGACATTGCGGATCAGAACGCAACGTGCAGTTGATCGAGCGTGTGGATGGCGTCAAGCAGCCGATTGTTGCGCTCGACGGTGACGTCCGACCACAGCTTGAAACGGTCATAATCCGCCCTGTCCACGCCCAGTTGATCGGCGATGATGTACATCGGCACCTTGATCGCGAATTCGGGCAACAGATGGGCCTTCCCGTTGGGCAACATCCCGTCGATCAATTCATCGACCAGCTTTTCGATATAGGGTCCAGGTCTTTGACGTCTCTTGCTTCGTCGTTGCCAATTCAGCGGCCCTATGCTCTATCCCAGTTAAGACGCTAGCATATCAAATGCTAGCATACATATCAATCGAGGACGGAGAGAAGAATGCCCGATGCAGTGGAACGCTTGGTCGCGATCGAGGAAATCAAACGTCTGAAGGCGCGATATTTCAGGCTGATGGACATTAAGGACTGGGACGGATTTTCAGCGCTTTTCACCGAAGACGCAATATTCGACGTGCGCGGCGCGCTGGAGGAAAATCCCGGACCCGATCAGGAACCGATTATCGGCCGTTCCGCTATTGTCGATTATGTCAGCAGCGGCATCAATCCGATCACCAGCGCGCATTATGGGCACATGCCCGAAATCGACATCCTGTCGGATGACGCCGCTACCGGTATCTGGGCGCTGGCGGACATATTGCGGATGCCAGCCGGAGCCCCCTTCGCGCGCTTTTACGGCTATGGCCATTACCATGAACGCTATCGTCGCGTCGAAGGGCTGTGGAAGATTGCCTCGCTCCGGATCAGCCGGCTGCTGGTGGAGACATACTGACCCCGAGCGGACGGGGTCGATAAACAAGGAACAGCACCCCGATCAGCACGAATGTCGACACATGGAGCAGGACGGTCGGCCCGTAGCTGCCAAAATGATCGAACATGGCGCCGGCCAGCGGGCCGGCGCCAAACATGAAGGGTATCTGCAGCGTATAGCACAGCCCCATGCCCAGGCCGACATTCGCCGATCCCAGCCAGCTACCCATGGTCGCGCCGAACAAGGTCAGGATGGCGTTGCTGCACATGCCGATGATGAAGGCGCATACCAGCAGCAGCGGCAGGCTATTTCCCGCACCCATCAGTCCAAGCCACGGCGCGATCTGCAGCAGCGCGATGAGGGCGAATGTCCGGCCCCCACCGATCCGATCAGCGACCCAGCCGAACAGGGGCGCGCCGACGATGCCGGCGAGGCCGAAGGCGGAAAGCAGCAGCGACGCTGACCCCAGGTCGATGCCCCGGTCGGTTGCGAGAGCAACGATGTGCGTCACCATCACAAGCCCCGCGCAACTCAATAGCGTCACGCCCGCAGTGAGGACCAGAAAGGCTTGGGATCGCAAGATCTGCGCGGCCGTCATAACCGTTTCGGCGCGCTGCGAATCCGCTGCGGCGCCCTTGGCGTGCTGACCGATCTTTTCCGGCGCATCGACCAGGAACCACATGATTGGCAGGAGCAGGGCGAGGATGAGCGCGCATGACAGGAAGGCGACCTGCAGTCCGTACTGGCTGAGCAACAGCGCTGCCAGAAGGGGCATCAGGGTATTGCCCGCCGGCATGTTGATGATGCCCAGCGCCTTGCCACGGCCGCTGTTGAACCAGTTGGAAATGACCGCAGTGCAGGTGACAGGGCCTGCCAGCGCGACGCCCGGACCGATCATCAGCACGTAGATTGCGAGCAACAGCCCGATGCTGTTGATCTGGGTGAGCGCGACGAACCCGAGCGCGTTCAGGACGACGCCGCTGATCATGATCCATTTGATGGACACGCGCTGCATGAGCGCTCCCACCAGAGGCGACAGCAGGCCCAGGGCGAGCGTCACCATGCTCAAGCCCGCCGAGGCGAGGGCGCGGCTGGTGTTGAACTCCCGCTGGATCGCTTCCACCATCGCGCCATAGGCGGCGAAGTTGACGCCGAGCACGCAGTTCAGGATCAGGAAGGTGATGGCGACCATGCGCCAACCATGGAAGCTGGACGCCGAAGGCGATGATGCGGCAACAGTCATTGTGATGGCAATCCCCTCTTGCCGGCGGCGCTAAAAGCTATTGATCCGTTCTTGCCGCTTGGCCAAATGTATGTCAGCACACGATAACAAATTCTGCTGCATGTCAAACTTTCAGGAGAGAGAGATGACAGGCCTGATCGCAGGCAAGCCTATCAGGCAGATCGCCTATTTCGTGCCCGACGTTATTACCGCCGCCAAGGCCCATATACAGGCCTTCGGTTCCGGCCCTTTTTACGTCGCTGAACATATTCCCCTGTCTCTTTCCCTTCATCGCGGGCAACCGGCCGAACTGGATCATACGTCCGCCTACGGCCAGTGGGGCGATATCATGGTGGAGTTCGTGCAGCAGAATAATGCCGGCCCCTCCGTCTTCCATGACATGTATCCCGATGGCGGGCAGGGCATGCATCACGTCGCCCTGATCGTCGACGATATCAAAGCGGAAATGGCCCGCTTCGAGGCGGCTGGACACCCTGTCGGTCTCTATGCGGAGGTTGCTCCTGGCGTCGGATTCGCCATGATGGATTGTGTCGCCGAGCTTGGTCATTATGTCGAGCTATATGAGCCAACCCCGCAATTGCTCGGCGTTTATGACTTGGTCCGCAAATCGGCTGAGGGCTTTGATGGTGCCGAGCCCATTCGCTATTTCAAGATTGGCTGATCGACCCGTTCGCGTTGACGTCAGGCCATGTTTGGAGCATGTGATCGGGCCAGGGGAGCACATGTTCCGGCGCCGCCCTTGACGCGGCGAAAATCAATCGAGGCCAGGCCGGTTGAAGTCAGTGAGCAGAATCTGGTTCACCCGCGTCAGGGTTTCCGTCAGCTCCTCCATCCTCCTCTTGCCCAGCGCCTCTTCCAACGCGTCGGTTTGCTGAACCGTCGCGCCGCGAAGCGGCTCGCGCAAGGACCGGCCCTTTTCCGTCAGATGCACCATCACGACTCGTCGATCGGACTGGACGCGCCGACGTTCGATCACGCCTGCCCGTTCGAGCCGGGTGAGGGTCTGGCCGATTGTCGCCTTGCCGATTTCCAGTCGCCGGGCCAGTTCCACCTGCGACAGCGGTTCGTTGAACCACAGTTCGCCCAGCACATAGGCTTGAGCAGGCGCAATCCCGGTGCCCGCGATCCGGGCCATATAATCGTTCTGCGTCAGCCGGGCGAACAATTGCGCCTGATAGGCCAGGCTTTCCTTGAAATGGGGGAAAGGCTCCTGCTGTTCAGGCGGCGAAACTTTCGCCAGATCGCCTTTCGGACTTGTGGATGCCATTGCTTTCCCCCGTTTAGTCAGATCCCCGGTCGCAAACCCGGGGAACCGATTTTCTTTGCCGAAGCTGGTCTTGCGGTCAAGCGTGGCCGCGTTCGATTCAACTCGTTAGATGCGCCGTCGCCTTGGCCGCGATCTCGCCCAGTTCGGTCAGGCTGGGATTGCGGCGCAGCGTCAAGCCGCCGTTGATCTGCAGATTCTGCCCCGTCATGAAGCATTCGTCGGACGCCAACCAGACCACGCCTGCGGCAATATCGTCCCGCGTACCGATCCGGCCCAGCGGATATTCACGCTCAAAGGCCTGCACCATCTCAGGATAGTCGAAGGTCGAGCCCGCCATCGGCGTTTCGGTGAGGCCCGGCGAGATGGAATTGGCCCGGATTCCCCGGACGCCATATTCATTGGCGACGGTGCGGATCACATGGTCGATGCCGGCCTTGGTGCCCATATAGGCGGCGTGATTGTCCAGCATGATGGTCGCGGTCGCCGACGAAATCTGGATGATCGATCCGCCCCGGCCCATGGTGCGCAGCATCGCCTGGATGAAGAAGAACGGCCCCTTGAACTGGATCGCCAATATCTTGTCGAGGTCGGCTTCGGTCGTTTCATGCGTCGGCTTCAGAAGACCCCAGCCGGTCGCATTGACACCGATGTCGAGCTTGCCGAAACGTGACACCGCCAGGTCCGCTGCGGCATCGACTTCCGCCTTGTCCGTGATGTCGACCTGGACCGCGGCGCCGCCCAGTTCCTTGGCCAGTGCCTCAAGTTCATCCATGTGCCGGCCACCAACGACGACCTTGCATCCTTCCGCAGCAAGGCGGCGGGCGATGGTCTGGCCCATATTATCCTTGCCAGCGGCCCCCAGGACGAGCGCTACCTTGCCGTTCAGTCGCATGTTCTTCCTCTCCCATAGCTTGATGCATGGTTAGCATATATACAGTGTGTGGGCATCCCATTATAGGGATATCTCGCATCGGTGCAATCAAGGAGTGGATGTATGGCTGGGAAGCTTGAAGGTCGGGTGGCGGTGATCACGGGCGGCGCGCGCGGGCAGGGCGAGGCCACGGCCCGGCGCTTCGCCGCGGAAGGCGCGAAGGTGGTTCTGGCGGATATGCTCGAAGCAGAAGGGCAGGCCGTGGCCGCCAGCATCGGCGAGTCCGCCATGTTCTACAAGATCGACGTGTCCGACGAAGGACAGTGGGAAGCGCTGGCGAAGGCGACCACCGATCGCTGGGGCGCGGCGGACGTGCTGGTGAACAATGCGGGCATCGTCCATCCGGCTGCGATGCTGGACCTGAAGAAGGATGATTTCGAGCGGGTTCTGCGCA
Organism: Sphingobium sp. MI1205; assembly: GCF_001563285.1. NCBI lineage: Bacteria > Pseudomonadati > Pseudomonadota > Alphaproteobacteria > Sphingomonadales > Sphingobiaceae > Sphingobium > Sphingobium sp. MI1205. The sequence continues at coordinate 194,337 of NZ_CP005189.1, read as the reverse complement.
TCAACCTGGTGGGCGCGTGGCTCGGCATGAAGACGCTGGCGCCCGGCATGATCGCCAAGGGGAAGGGTTCGATCGTCAATGTCTGTTCCACCTCGGCACTGTGGGGCATGAACGGGCTGACCGCCTATTCGGCCAGTAAATGGGCGCTGCGCGGCATCACCAAGACGGCGGCAATGGAATTCGGGCACAAGGGCGTGCGCGTCAACGCCGTCTTCCCCGGCGGCATCAACACGGTGATGGGCAATGTCACCAATGAAGCGCCCGAGGAGCTGTCGAAATATTATGTCGGCCAGACGATCCAGCGCATCGGCGAGCCGGAGGAAGTGGCGCAGGTGAACCTGTTCCTGGCGAGCGACGAGTCCTCTTACATGTGTGGTGCGGAACTGGCCGTTGATGGCGGGCAGACGCTGGGCGTGTTCACGCCCTTCCTGCCCGGCGCTCCCAATTCCATCGTCTGACATGTTGAGGCGGCCACCTTTCGTGGTGGTCGCCTCGACCTGCGCCAAGCGGGTGGAGCGGCCATTCCTGCTTCACCCGCTATGCAACCGATCCTCGCGCAAGCGGCGCTTGTCGACCTTCCCGGTGCCCGAGAGCGGCAGCGCGTCGATGAAATAGACCGACTTGGGAAGCTTATACCCCGCGATCCTTTCGCGCGCCCAGCCTATGATGCTGTCGGGGTCCGGACTGGTGCCCGGGCGCGGGACGATGACGGCTGTCACCGCCTCACCCCAATGCGGATGCGGAAGGCCGATCACAGCCACGTTCGCGACATCGGGATGGCTGATTAGCACATTTTCGACCTCGGCCGGATAGATGTTCTCGGCGCCGGAAATGATCATGTCCTTCATCCGCCCCCGGACATAGAGATAGCCGTCAGAGTCCAGATAGCCCGCGTCGCCGGTCCGAACCCAGCCGTCGGGTGTCAGCGTATGCGCGGTCTCCTCCGGCAGGTTCCAATAGCCGACCATGTTGGCGATCGACCTGATCCGGATTTCGCCGGTTTCGCCGGTCGGCACCGGGCGCCCTTCCTCATCGGTGATGAGCAGTTCGGTCGCCGGCAGCGGCTTGCCCGCGCCGGTCATGCGCCTCGTCCCGGCCGGATCATGGTCGTCTGGCGGCAGCGCCACCGTGGGGCCGCTCGTCTCGCTCATGCCATAGCTTTGGGCGAAGCGGCAGCCGAAGGTCGCGATCGCCTGGCGCAACAGGCTGGGCGTGATCGGGGCGGAGCCGTAGATGACGGTGTCGAGCGACCGGTAATCCGCGCCTTCGGATTCCGGCAGGTCCAGGATCATCTTGATCGCGGTGGGGACGAGGGACAGCTTGCTGACCCTGTCGCCTTCGATGGCGGCGAGCGTTGCCACCGCGTCGAAGCTTTCGTGAATGACCGCCAGCGCGCCGAAGAACAACGCTCGCATCATCATGCCGAAGGCGCCGATATGGCCGAGCGGCGCCTGCACCAGCGTCACATCCATCGGGCCCCATCGATCCCATGCGATGGCGGGGCGCAGGACGTTGATGCCGAGCAGGGCACGGTGCGGCAGCATCACGCCCTTGGGGCGGCCGGTCGAGCCGGAGGTGTAGACCTGTATCGCAATCTGTTCGGGGTCATGCACCATTTCGACTGGCGCCTGCGCTTCGGCCAGCCATTCCCCGTCGTGGCGCACGGAGCGGGCGGACAGGATGGGGACCGGGTCTTGGGAGAGGGCCGTCGCCTCCTCCGCTATCCGTTCGAAGCCCGGCTCGACGAAGAGCAGGGGCGGCGCGCAATCCTGTACGATCTGCGCGATCTCTGCCGGGGCGAGGCGCCAGTTGAGCGGGACGGGGATCGCGCCGATCTTATTCGCGCCGAGTGCGAACAGGGGCACAGCGTCGCTGTTGCGGCCGAGGAAGAGGATGTGCTGCCCGGCCTTGATCCCGTCGCGGATCAGGCTGTGGGCGACGCGGTCGGCCAGGGCGTCAAGCTCCCGATAGCTGAGCGTCGCGCCGTTGAAGCGGATGGCGGGGGCATCCGGGGTCTGGCGGGCGTGACGCGCGACTGTGGCGTGGAGCGTCGGGACGACGATGTCAGGATATGGACGCATAATGGTCGCGGAGGAGGCGTTTGAGGAGTTTGCCATTTTCGCTGCGGGGGAGTTCATGAATGAAATCCACAAAAGACGGGGATTTGATGGAGGCGAGGTGCTCCCGACAATAGGACAGTAATATTGCCTTTAATTGCTCCGGGTCGACGCTCTGTTTGCGGGGGCAGATGATGGCGGCGACGCGTTGGCCATATTCCGGGTCGGGCAGGCCGATCACCGCGACTTCGCGGACGGCGGGGTGCGCTTCGAGCAGCATTTCCACCTCGCGCGGATAGATGTTCACGCCGCCCCGGATGATGAGGTCGCTGCGCCGGTCACTGATGAAGAGATAGCCCTGCCGATCGACATGACCAAGATCGCCATAGGTCGCATAACCGTCGGGCGCCCCGGCCGGCGCGTCCTGATCGCCGATATAGCGGAAGGGCACGCCGCCTTCGAAATAGATGAGGCCGATCGTGCCGGGCGGCAATTCCGTCTCGCCGTCCTCCTCGTCCAATATGTGGATGGGGCCGGTGATGGAGCGGCCGACCGAGCCTGGATGCTCCAGCCACTCCGTCGACGTGATGAAGGTGACCCCTGCATTTTCCGAGCCGCCATAATATTCGCTGAGGATCGGTCCCCACCAGTCGATCATCGCACGCTTGACGTCGATGGGGCAGGGGGCGGCGGCATGCAGTGCGACGCGATGGCTGGAAAGGTCATAGGCGGTCCGCTCCGCCAGCGGCAGGGCGAGCAGCCGGGTGAACATGGTTGGCACCCATTGCGAATGGGTGACGCGCCAATTCGCGATCGCGCGCAGGGCAGCGGCGGGATCGAAGTGCGGCAGGATGACGTTCGTGCCGCCGCTTTCGATCAGCCGCATGAGATAGCGCCCGGTGGCATGGTAGAGCGGCGCGACCGAGAGATAGATGCTGCTATCGTCCAGCGCGCACGCGGCGCGCAATTTCTGCTCGAAGGCGGGAATGACGCGAGCCTGCGCGGCGGGCGCCAGATCGCGCCTGATCCCCTTGGGCCGCCCGGTCGTGCCAGAGGAATAAATGATCTCCCGCCCGGTGACGGACGGCTGGAACGGCGTGGGCGGCATGGTGGCGACTTGCCCATCAAGGTCGGTCCAGCCTTCGCGGGCGCCGCCCAGCATGATCCAGTGGGCGGGCCCCTCGGTCCCGCATTCGCCGCGCGCCGACGCGGCGAGGTCGGCGAACGCGGGCGCGGCGACGAGCGCCCGTGCGCCACTGTCGCGCAGGATATAGACGATTTCGGCCGGTTTCAGGCGGGTGCCGAGCGGCACGAAATAGAGGCCCGCGCGCCGCGCCGCCCACCACATCTCCACGGTGCGGGCATCATTGTCGAGCAGGAGGCCGATGGTGTCGCCTTCCCGCAATCCCAGGCCGCGCAGCCAGCAGGCCAGGCGCGACGCGCGATCGTCCAGCACCGCATAGCTGACGCTTGGCCCGCCGACGACATGCAGGGCGGCCTTGTCCGGCTGCCGGGCGGTGTGCCAGCCGAGCCAGTCGGCCTCGGGCAGCTGGACCATCATGCGCAATTCAGGGCGGGAGCTGCCGCTCCTGCTCGCCAGATCATCATCGGGTGGGGGAAATCATTCTGCCGCCGCATCATGGGCCGGCATATCGTCTTTGTCCCCGCCCCGCAATGGAGCTGCCCCCGATCACCCCGCCAGCGTTTCCAGTGATCGGCGCGCCATGGCGGCGATGCGCACCACACGGTGCTGGCTGTGCACCATGACGCGCGAAGATGCGGTGCCGTCGGCCGCGCGCTTCAATATGCCCTGCACCATCGCGGCATAGCGGAACTGCGCGTAGGCGAGATACCAGCGCATGTCGGGCACGGCCATGGCGCGGCGCTCGCAATAGCGGGCGAGATATTCGTCCATCGAAGGGATGCCGAGCGCGGGCAGGTCAAGGCCGACAAGGCTGGTGGCGGCAAGGCCGGAATCGGGCAGATCCCACCAGGCCCGCAGATGATGGGCCAGGTCGATCAGCGGATCGCCAAGCGTCGCCATCTCCCAGTCGAGGACCGCCATGATGCGCGGCTCCGTGGGATGGATGATGAGGTTGTAGAGGCCATAGTCGCCATGGATGAAGCTGGTTTGTTCATTCGCAGGCAGATGACGAGGCAAGGTCTCTATCAGCCAGTCCATGTCCGCGATCGGCTCCAGCGCGGATTGCTGGTAGTTTTTCGACCAGCGGGCGAGGTTGCGCGTGGCATAGTCCCCGGTGCGGGCGAGATCGCCCAGTCCGATCGCCTGCGGGTCCAGATCATGCAGGGCGGCGAGCACGCGGTTCATGTCGTCATAGATGGTCGCGCGGTCCGACGGGGACACGCCTTCCATATCGGCTTCCCAGAAGACGCGGCCCGCCACATGTTCGACGATGTAGAATTCCGAGCCGATGACCCCTTCATCCTCGCAATAGAGGAAGGGGCGCGGAACGGGAAGGCCGGTCGATGCGAGCGAGGAAAGGATGCGATATTCGCGGTCGATCTGGTGCGCGGACGCCACCAGCTTGCCCGGCGGCTTGCGGCGCAGCACATAGGAGCCGCCGGGGCCGCTAAGCCGATAGGTGGGGTTGGACTGCCCTCCCTTGAACTTGGTGGCGATAAGGTCGCGATCCACGCCGGGCAACCGCGACGAGAGCCAGGCGGCGAGCCGGCCCAGGTCCAACTGAAGATGGGCGGGCGGCGCTTCCTCGCCGCTGAACTGTTCCTGACGTCCCGTCATGTCATGCCCTTTTGGTTATGGACGGCCGCCATCGACCCGGATCATCGATCCGGTGGTGAAGCCGCTATGGTCGCTGCAAAGATAGAGGATGGTGGTGACGATCTCTTCGGGCTCGCCGAAGCGCTTGAGCGCGGCGGGCGTGCTTGCTTCCTTGTCGGCGGGCCAATATTTGGCGACATCGGTACGGAAGGAGCCGGGCAGCACCGCGTTCACGCGCACCTTGGGCGCATATTCCTGCGCATGCGCGACCGTCATGGCGTTGAGCGCCGCTTTCGCGCCGGCATAGGGTATGATTTCCGGCGTGGGCCGGATCGAGCCCGCGCTGCTGATATTGATGATGCAGCCGCCGTCACCGGCCGCCATGCGTGAGCCCACGAGCGCGCTCATCCGCATCGGCCCCTTGAAGTTCAGCGCCAGGACGGCATCGACCAGCTTTTCTGGCGTTTCCAGCGAGGAAGCGGCCATGGGCGACATGCCGGCATTATTCACCAATATGTCCAGGCGGCCGAAATGCGCATAGGCGCGCTCCACTACCGCCTCGATCTCGTCCCAACGCCCCATATGGCCGGCCAGGGCGAGCGCGCGTCGTCCGCGTTGCTCGACCTTGCGAGCGACGGCCTCGCAATTTTCAAGCTTGCGGCTGACGATGGCGATATCGGCGCCATGATCGGCAAGGCCAAGGGCGATGGCGCGCCCCAGGCCCCGGCTGCCGCCGGTCACGAGCGCGATCTTTCCGCTTAGGTCGAACAGGCCGGTCATGAGTTCCCCAGGGTGAGCAACCTTCTGGCCGGCGATTATTACGGTACATTAGTATTTGTCAAATCTGTTCCGTCGGACGGGCAGGAACGGCGTACCTATAATGTCTGCTAACATACCATCTTGACAGGGCACGCGCGATGGCTAGCCTGCACCGCAATGAATCGATGGAGTCCGGCCCGAGCCGGATCCGAAGGTGGAGAGACTGTCGCAATGGCATCCAACATTTCAGTCGCGTGGCCCGAAACCGGGGTCGCGCTGGTCACGGTCGGCGACGGCGGCGCCTCCAACCACACCACGACGTGCGCGACGGTGTCGGCGCTGGCCGATGTGCTGGAAGGCGCGATCGGCGACGGCGCGCGGATCATCGTACTGGCATCGTCGGTGGAAGGTCATTGGCTGGAACATGCCTATCTCGACGACATCGTCCAGCTGGTCGAAGGCAAGCCGGCTTCGGGTGATCCGGCGGGCTGGTTCCGCTGCCTGCAGATCCTCAATCGGGGCAAGGCGGTGACGATCGCTGCGGTCAATGGCGACACCTCGGGTGGCGGCTGCGAACTTGGCTGGGCCTGTGACCTGCGCGTGGCGGAGGAGCAGGCGCGCTTCAGCCAGCCGGAAGTCATCATCGGCGCCGGCACCGGCATCGGCGGCACATCGCGCCTGATGCGCCTGATCGGTCGGACGGTGACCGCCGAGGTCGTGCTGACCGGCCGTCCACTGACGGCGCGGCGGCTCTATGAACTGGGCGGCGTCAACAGCGTGGTGGCGAAGGGCAAGGCGCTGGAAGAGGCGCTGAAGCTCGCCAGCGAGATCGCCAAGCTGCCGCCGCAGTCGGTGGCGGGCATGAAGCAGATGCTGGGCGAGGCCGAGGACCTCAATCAGAGCCAGGGCATCGAAAATGACCAGAAGATCAGCCAGACGCTGTTCGCCAACCCGGACAGCATAGCGAGCATGAAATCGATCCAGGCACGTTTTGATGCCGGAGAGAGCATGGATAAGGTATATTGGAGCAAGGGCTGACCGCGTCGGTCGGCAAGGCTCTCATCAGGAGGGACGATTATGGATTTGGGTCTGTCTGGACTGAAAGTGATCCTAGGCGGCGCGACCCGGGGCATCAGCCGCGAAACCGCGAAGCTGCTGGCGGCGGAAGGGGCTGAACTCGGCCTGTTCTCGCGCAATGGCGATGCGCTGGAGGATTTGAAGGAAGAACTGGGCGGCAAGGTCGTGACCCGCGAGTTCGTGCTGGAGGATCGCGACGGTTACAAGGAGATGCTGTCGGGCCTGGCCGAGGAACTGGGCGGATGCGACATCTTCATCCATTCGATCAGCTCGTCGGGCGCACAGGGTTCGATGGACTGGGACGAAAGCTACCGGCTCGACATGCTGGGCGCGGTCGACGGCTGCGAAACGCTGGAGCCCTATCTTGAAAAGTCCAAGGCCGGCTCGGTCATCCTGATGTCGAGCACCGCGGCGTTCGAGACCTTCCTGGTGCCGCAGGCGTTCAACGCGATCAAGGCGGCGGTCATCACCTATGGCAAGCAGCTGAGCCAGGCCTGGGCGTCCAAGGGCATCCGCGTCAACATGGTCTCGCCCGGCCCCATCACCTATCCGGGCGGCAACTGGGAAGGCGCCAAGGCGCTGATGCCCGATCTCTATAACGGCATCGTCGCGCAGATCCCGATGGGCCGCATGGGCAGCCCCGAGGAAGTCGCGAAGGTCGTGGCGTTCCTGGCGAGCCCGGCGGCTGGCTATGTGACTGGCACCAACGTCGTCGTCGACGGCGGTTTCACCAAACGCGTCCAGTTCTAAGGACGCAAACAAGGAGTAGGCGCGATGGCGAGCAAGGTTCGCTATGCGGAAATCCGGTTCAACGACCGGCCAATAAAGCAGCAGTTGGTAGACCCGGAGAGTTTCACGCTCGAACCGGGCGAGGTGACGGCCGATTACGAGGCCCGTTCGCCGCACCGGCTGGACCAGCTTTATCCGAACATTGCCGACTATCGCGCCGTCTCCACCAAGCGCTTCGTCGACCCGGCCGAAAAGGCGCGGGAAGAGGAAAAGCTGTGGAACAAGGTCTGGCTGCTCGCGGGCATTTCCAGCGACATTCCCAATGCCGGCGACTGGTTCAAGTTCGACATCGGGCCGCAGTCGCTGATTATCGTGCGCGACAAGGACAATGAGCTGAATGCGCTCTACAATGTCTGCAAGCATCGCGGCAATGAACTGGTGCAGGAGGATTTCGGGCAGGACGCCACCTCCTTCACCTGCATCATGCACAGCTGGCGCTACAACCTCAAAGGCAAGAATGTCCGCGTTACCGATCGCGACACTTTCGGGCCGGAGGCGCTGTGCCAGAATCTCGACCTGACGCCGGTGCATGTGAAGGAACGTGCGGGCCTGATCTTCGTCAGCCTGGCGCCCGAGCCGATGCCGTTCGAGGAATTTTACGGCGACCTGCTGCCGATGCTCGATTCCTATCACATGGAGAATATGTTCGTCGTCAAGCATCTGGTCGTGGAGGTGCCGGCAAACTGGAAGACCATGTATTCGGTCTTCAACGAAACCTATCACGCGCATGCCACGCATCCGCAGATCAAGCCCTATGTGGACGATCATTTCGTCCAGTATGACTTTTATCCCAACGGCCATAACCGCAATCTGTTCGCGGTCGGCACCGTCAGCCCGCGCTGGCCCGACGGCCGCTTCGTCAACATGGGCCTGGCCTTTTTCCTGCAGGAAGCCGGCGTTAAGACCGCGGGCTTCAAGGGCGACGCGCGCCATGTCCGCCGCGCCATCCAGCAGGCGAAGCGCAACGTGGAAAACCCCTTCGGTCTCGATTATTCGGGCTTTACCGACAATCAGCTGACCGACGACTGGAACCCCTCGCTCTTCCCCAACGTCACGATGAACATGCATCCCGAAGGCGTGCTGTTGCAGCGTTTCCGTCCGCATCCGACCGATCCGGAACGCGGCTATCAGGATGTGTTCGTGCTGTCGGCGCATCTCGCCGAGGGCCGCCGCCCGCCCGCCTATATGGGCGTCGAGGACGATGTCGACGTGTCGGGCAAGCAGCGGCCCATGGTCCGCCGCACGACGCATGAAGATCCGCAAGGCGGCGAAGTCGTCGAGCAGGACATCGCCAACATGGTGACGTTGCAGCGGGGCATGCATTCACGCGGCCTCAATGAGACGATCGTCTTTTCCGAACAGGAGCGGCGCATCCAGCAGTTCCTGGCCGAACTCGACCTGTATCTCGAAGACAAGCGCTGACGCGGCTTGCACCGGCGCCTGGCATAGGCAGGCGCCGGTCGTTCGACTGCGGCGGATGTCGCATCCCGTCACACCGGAGGATAGCCGGACCACGCACCGGCGCGGGCGGCGGCCATGCCGAGATTGACCAGCCGCGCGCATCCCGGTTCGTGCGGATCGCGACCGGGACCATTTCCCGGCGCCGGAATGCTGCTCTATCCCCGAGCCCCAATGCCAACCCGAGGACGCGACGCGGTCTTGCGGAAGCTGTCATTTGGTCTATCGAGCAAGAGGCTTGCGAGGCGGAAAGGCAGAGATTTTGGCGCGACGCGACGACAGGCCGGAACGGACGGAAAATCGCATAGCGTTTCAGCGCCAGCAGATTGTCGACCTGGCCCTTCGCCTGTTCCTCGAACGTGGTTTCGATGCCGTGAGCATGACGGAACTTGCCCAGGCGGCGGGCATCTCGCGTCGAACATTATTCCGTTATTTCGCGACGAAGGACGATATCGTCTTCCTTTCCCTCGACCGGTGTGAAGGCGACTTCATGCGCAATCACTTGCGCTCTGCGGACGGACCGACTGAGCCGGTGGAGCGGATCAAATGGGCCTATCAGGCGCTCGCGATGGAAGAGTCGCAGCACAGCGACGCGGCGCGGATCAAGACCCGGCTGATCTTCGACACCCCCTCTCTTGCGCGCCGCATGCACCAGGGGCTCAACGACTGGCAGCGCGAATTTGCCGAACTGATCATCGACCGGGTCGGCGCACAAGGTGATGCGGCGTTCCAGGTCCATGCCCAGGTCGTCGCCATCTCGATGCTCTACACCACCGCCTTCCGGCACTGGCTGGTGGATGATCGCCATAGCCTGGACGAATGGATCGAAATCGCCTTCGCCGCATTGCATTGATCAGGCCGCGTTGGTTTCAGCGGCGCGGTTGACCGCTCCGCCAGCGGCCCAATGGCCCGTCCGTCCATTTCTGAAAGGCGCGGCGCAGGCTCTGATGATTGCGGAAGCCAACTGCGCGGTATCCTTGGCACCAAGCCGTCCGGCCCGCGCCAATATTACAGCATAGGCGCGCCGATGCTCGTCAAGGACGTTGGCCGAAGCTGGTGCCTTCACTGGCTAGGCGCCGCACGAGCGTCCGGCTGCTGCCCCCCGGCGGAGCGGAGCGCCTCGATCAAGCGGGAAAAGCGGCTCGTGCGCCGCAAGCTGGCCTACATGCTGCCCAGCATGCCGGGCCTTGTCATGCCCCATTATGATCCGGCCAAGCCGAAGGTGCTGACCCGCATCGCCAAGGCGCTGGAATTCTACAAGCAGCGAGAGCCGATTCGGGTGAGCTTTGCGGATGTGGCGGACACGATCGCGCAGGCGGCCCGACCCTCCTCTCCACCTGGCGCGGTCGGGCGAAATCCCGATCGCGCGATTTTTTTCATCCCGCGATCCAGAAGAGCGTCAGCAGCGCGATGGCGACGGCGAAGACCCACGCCTCGAAGGCAAGACGCAGCGGCAGGATCGCCTCGTCAATCTCCATGTAGCGCAGGCCGATCAGCCGCACCTTGAAAAAGGCGATGACCAGGATTGCCGATCCCACGATGCGGGGATCAAACTTCATCGCCTCCAGCTGGAACAGATAGGAAGCGAGCGTCGCAACGACGAGGATGGCCCAGATCGTGACCGGGGACTGGATAACATGCTTCATGGCGCGCTCACTGATGCAGATAGAGGATGGCGAACAGGATCACCCACAATATGTCCACCAGATGCCAGAACGCGGCGCATCCTTCGATCGCCCTGATGCCGTTCGGAACTAGGGGCACGTTGCAGCGACTGCGGATAAAGGCGAGAGCGCCCAGGCCCGCGATCACGTGCATTAGGTGGATGCCTGTGAAGCTGAAGTAGAACATGAAGAAGTTGTTGGTCGTCGGATCGATCCCGGCCGCTATCTTCTCGCCATATTCGATGATCTTTACGCCGATGAAGCCGAGTCCCAAGGCGATCGCCAGGTTCGCGCCGATGCGCGCGCGGCGCAAAGCGCCCTCGCGCAGCGCGGCCACCGTGATGGCGATGGCCAGCGAACTGCTGAGCAGCAACATGGTATTGAGCAGGCCCAGGCCCTGGTTAAGCTGCACCTGCGATCGCGAGAACAGCGCCACCTCATCCAGGCGATAGGTGGCGAAGGTCAGGAAGAACAGGCCGAAGACCAGCAGGTCGCCGAACACGATCACCCAGAGGCCGGGCTCGCCGGGGATGCGCTTGGCGTGGGCATGCTGGACGGATCGTAAGTCATGCATAAGGGGCATCGCCTTCAAAGGTACGATTGATCGCGCTGAGCGTAATCGGCGTCATGATGATGAGCCAGATAAAGAAAGCCGGCGCCGGAATCCAGAAGGAAAGACGGGGTCGGGGCGCTTGTCGCTCAGCGCGCCGATGGCGATCGCGCCCACCGAAAGGTTGGGGGCAGGGGGCGCCAAGAAGCCCGACATCAGCAGCCCCGCGCCCAGCGTCGCGGCGCAGAAAGGCCCGCGCCAGGCGCATATCTTCTGATCGAGCTTGCTCAATCCTCACCCCTCCCAAATCCGATTTCTGCGCTCGATGGCCCTGGCGGTATTATGCCGTCTTCAGAATGATCGTGCTCCAATGGCACCAGGTGCCAGATATGTCAATTTGTCGCGGTCGCAAGTCGATATGCTCATTGGTACGCAGGCATACTTATATTTCCCCCCGCGGCGTGACACTGCCAGCCATGATAGACGCCCTGCGCCTCGCTTGCATCTCCATCTATGTGGCGCCTGGCATCCGCTGATCATGGCTTGCGCTTTGCCCGAGAAGGTATAATCAGCAACTGATGAATATCTGCTTGTGGCCAGCCTGAAAATGCTGGCCTCGGCAGTGTAACAACAATGAAACAGTTGAGGGGGGAAGTATGTCGGTTTCGATCAATGCACAGCGTGCGCTGATCTGGTGGGCTCTATTGATGATGGTCACCTTCATGCTCTGTTTCGTGTTCCTCATCAAAATGGTGCCGTTGCCGCCTGCGTCGCTGAACGCGGAGCAGGTCGCCGCCATCTATCGCGAAAACAGCGTCAGCATCCGCATCGGCGGCGTCATCTGCAGCTGGGTCGCCGCGTTCATGGTGCCGCTGGCGCTGGTCATCGCCGTCCAGATGCGGCGCATCGAACAGGGTTGGCCGATCTGGTCCGTCCTGCAGCTGTGCGGCGGCTGCCTCATGTCGATGTTTCTGGTCTTCCCGCCTCTGATCTGGGGCGTGGCGGCCTTCAGCCCCGATCGCCCGGCGGAGATCACGCTTGCCATTCATGAGCTGGCCAATCTGACACTGGTGACGACCGACCAATATTATATCTTCCAGTTTGTCGCGATCGCGGTCGTGTCGCTCATGGGCCGACAGGATGCGCTGTCGCCTTTCCCCCGCTGGTTCGGCTATTTGACCATCTGGACCGCGATCATGTTCGAACTGGGCGCCTTCGGCTTCATTCCGCGTACCGGTCCCTTCGCCTGGAACGGTCTGTTCGTCTTCTGGATTCCGCTCAGCATTTTCGGCCTTTGGATCATCGTAACCAGCGTGTTGATCCTGGGTGCGCTCAAGCGCCAGTCACTCGTTCCAGCCAATGCAACAGCGGACTGATTTAGCTGTATAGACAGGGTTGATAATCAACGATCGTTGAATTAAAAGGAAGGCATGTCATCATCGCCTTCCACCCCCCGCGCGCGTGGCCGACCTAGGCGTAATGCCGCCGATACCAACAGCCAAACCGGTGCCGAACGGTTGCTGGCGGTGGCGTTGGAGGCGTTCGCGACCCAGGGCTTTGAAGGCGCCGGCGTTCGGCACATCGCTGCGCAGGCGGGCGTCGATCCGGCGCTGATCAAGCATCAGTTCGGGTCGAAGGCCGATCTGTGGCGCGCGGCGGTCGATACCCTCGCCGATCAACTGCTTTCCGCCCTTGCCCCCGCCAGGGCGATCGTGAGTGAAGGCGCGGACCGGGCGGTGATCGACGCCGTATCGCATCTGGTCGATGTCACCTGCGACAATCCGCAGATCGCCAAATTCGTGCTCAGCGAACTGGTGCGGCAGAATGAACAGAGCGACTATGTTTTCCAGAAGCTGGTCAAGCCGATCCACGATCTGTTGGCGCCCCTGATCGCGTCGGCCTGCTGCACGGGCGAGGATGCGCCCGATCCCGACCTGCTGTTCTTCGCCTTCAACGGCGCGATCGTGACGGCCATTGCGGGCCGTCCCTTTATCGAGCGCATGTCGCAGGCGGCCGGCTCGAACATCTATTTCCGCGAGCAGCTCAAGCGCACGGTCGTCGCGCAACTGCTGCCCGCTGCTGTGAGAGGAAACGCCAATGGCCTATGATTTCGTCGTTGTCGGCGCGGGCAGCAACTCGCTGACCACCGCCTGCTATCTCGCCAAGGCCGGCCTGTCGGTGCTGGTGCTGGAGCGCGAGGAACAATGCGGCGGCGGCGTCGTGTCGGTGCATACCGATCCGCGCTTCACCCATGACAGCCACGCCATGGGCTATCTCATGCTGCTCGCCAACCCGGCGCTCAAGGATAATGAGCTGGAGCTGGAAACGCGCTTCGGCCTGGAATTTGCCTATGCGCCGGCGCCCTTCGCGTCGCTCTATCCCAATGGGGAGGGGCTGATCAGCTACACCGACTTCGACCGGGCGGTGAAGGAAATCGCCCGTTTTTCGGAGCGGGACGCGCGCGCCTATACCCAGCTGGTCGAGGAAGCGAACGAACTGCTGCCGCTGCTGTCGCGGGGCTTCTTCATGCCGCCCATGCCGCATGACGGCTTCATGCGCCTGCTCAACGACAGCGCCAAGGGTCGAAAGATCCGCGCCGAGCTGGAAGGCAATGTCATCGACTTCCTCAACGCGCGCTTCGAATCGCCGCATGTGAAGGTGCATATGGCGAAATGGGCGTCGGAGGTGATGAGCGCGCCCGATTATCCGGGCACCGGCCTCACCATGTATCTGATCCTGGGGCTGGGGCATAAGTACCGCATGGCGACCGTCGTCGGCGGCGCGAAAAGCGTTACCAACGCCCTGATCGCCTGCCTCAAGCATCATGGCGGCGAACTGCGCACCGGCGTCACGGTCGAACAATTTATCGGCGGCGGCGGCCGGATCGACGGCGTGATCACCGATACCGGCGAGGAAATCCGCGCGCGCAAGGCGGTGGTCGCCAACCTTCACCCCTGGGACATGGGCCGAATGGTTCCCGGCATTGACAAGGGGATCGCGGAGCGCGCGGCGGCGGTCAAGCTGTCCGAATATGGTGCCATCAACCAGCAGATCGCGCTGTCCGAACGCATCCAGTGGATCGGCGGTGAAGCCTATGACGAAGCAATCCTGGTCGAATGCATGGAGCCCGACTGGGACAATTTCATGAAGCCTTTCGAGGCCTATCGGCGCAACGAATTTCCCTATGACGTGCTGCAACCGCTGGGCGGACCGCAAAGCAATTTCGACCCCAGCCGGGCGCCCGACGGCATGACCGCCCTCTATCTCTATTGCTTCGCCCCCTATGAGACGAAGGAAGGCTGGGCGGTCGACAAGCAGCGCGCGGGCGATGCGCTGTTCGACTGGTTCTGCAAGTTCACCAGGAATATCGACCGGTCGAAGGTCCTCGGACGGCTGATCGAATGTCCGGAAGATCATGACCGCCACAGCCGCATCATGCGGCGCGGCGACATCATGGGCATCGCGATGACCGCCGACCAGTTGATGGGCGCGCGGCCAACGCCCGAACTGTCGCAATATCAGATACCTGGGATCGACGGCCTGTTCCTGACTGGCTGCACGACCCATCCGGGTGGCCTTGCCACTCTGGGCGGCCGTGCTTCGGCGATGAAGATCTACCAGAAGCTCGGCATCGACCTGAAAGCCGGCTTCACCAACTATTGAGCTACCTGGCCCCAGGGCAGAGAGGATTGATGATGGAACTGCTGACCAAAGACAATGACAGCCTGATGACGGTCGAGAAGATGTCGCCCGACGGCAACAATCTGCTGATCGAAGGCCAGATCATGGGCACGCTGCCCGTGCGCGCGGTGCTCACCCCCGATCAGGCGCGCGCTGCGCTGAAGCTGCTGAACGTCAAGACCGTCCTGTTTCTGCTGACCATCCTGTTCCGGCCCGGTCGCAAGTAAAGCGGGGAAGGGCGGTCAGCCGGGAAGCCGGTCGACCGTCTCGCCGATATTCTTGCGCCGCCATTCCGACAGGAAGACGGTGAGCAGCTGCAACTGGCAGCGCGGGATGAACAGGGCGCGCAGGCGGGGGTCGGTACGGTCGGTGAGGTCCGCATAGTCCGGCAGCTCCGCCTCCAGCAGCGACGGCGCGTCCAGCATCCAGGCGGTGCCCAGCACCGCGATCGCGAGCTTCAGATCCTCGTCGAACGCGGCCGCATCCAGCTTCGGCCCTCCCTGCCGTTCATATTCGGACAGCAGCAGTGCCTGCAGGTCCGCGTCATGCCGCGCCAGGAAGTCCGCTTCGCCCGCGCACAGCATGCCATAATAGGATTGGGCGATATTGGCCTGCGCCACGCCGCCCCAATCGAGCTGGCCCGACTGCATCACGCCATCTTCATCGCGCCAGAACCAGGCATTGTCCGGGTTCATGTTCCAGTGGACCAGCGCGATCGCGTCCCTGCGCGCGTAGAGGCGCCGCCAGATCGTTTCCTCCTTCGCCAGCACCTGCGCCGCGCCCGCCGCGAATTCGTCCAGGAAGGCGGGATCGGCGAGGCCATCGGGCAGCAGTTGCGGCGCGCGCGCGGCGAAATCCTTCAGCTTCTCAAGCTTGGTCTGCAACTGCGCCTGGTCATAGGGAATGACCTTCAGCAACGCGTCGTCGGCGGGGTTGAACGGGAACTCCTGGTCGATCTCGTCGCCGAAATGGCCGGCGCGGTGATAGGCGGCGAGCGCCGCGATCGCGCGCGCCTGCGCTTCATAATAAGGCAGCGGGTCCGCCAGTTCATAATCGACGCATTTTTCCAGCGCCGGCTCGATCCCTTCCAATCCATAGGGGATGCGCTCAGTGATCAGCAGGCCGGTCTTGAACTCGGCGCTATAGTCCCCGAACATGCAGCGCGGCACCCGCAGCGGAAAGCCGGGGCGGCGCGAAAGCAGGGCGAAGCGCACCTCCGGGTCCATCACCGGCGAAAACAGCTCGCGCAACGGATCGCCAAATTCCCGCGTGAACTTGGCGAACAGCCGGGTCGGCGCGCCTTCGTCCCGCGCATAGGTCACGTCGATAGCGACCTTGCGCCCCATGCCGCCGCCGAAAAATTCCTTCCAACGGACGATGGCGGTCACTGCATTATCGGCGCTGATCGCCTCCATCTGCCGGAACAGCGTCGTCAGGGCGGACGCGCCGCCTTCCTCCAGCACCGCAAAGCTGACCGGAAACGCGATCCCGGTATGATCCCCGGTCACATGCGTCGGATTATCCACCCTTTGCCTCTCCTGGCGCGATAGCGCGCGCTAAGCTTGTTGTTCGCAGGCCCGCCATTGCAGGACCTGTCGCCGCGATCAAGCCGGAACCGAGGCTCCGGGCCGGACCGGCATGGGTCGCACTTTGAAAATGGTTCTTTAGCATACGATGCGAGTTGCTTTTGAACCATGCGATCTTTACGGGGGTGGGAAAATTGGAGGGATCGGGTAAATGGCAAAGTTGACCGTGGTCAACCGATCAGGCGAAGAGCAGACGATCGAGGCGCAGGACGGCCTGTCGGTGATGGAACTTCTTCGCGACAACGGGTTCGACGAACTTCTCGCGCTGTGCGGTGGCTGCTGTTCCTGCGCCACCTGCCATGTGTATGTCGATCCGTCTTTCGCGGACAGCTTGCCGACGATCAGCGATGATGAAAACGACCTGCTCGACAGTTCGGATCATCGGAATGAACATAGTCGCCTCTCCTGCCAGTTGCCGTTCAGCGACTCGTTGGACGGTCTGCGCGTGACCATCGCGCCGGAAGATTGACCCGCCCCGCGCGGCCGTGTTTCAACGACGTCAGGCAAGTGTCGGTGCATCATTTGCATCGCGTTTCTCTGTCTGCGCCTGAGATGTCGTGCCCCGGCCGCTCCTTTCCTGAATAACGTTTCGTCGGCTAGGAAGGCACATCGACATGCCCGATCGCGTGGGAGAGTGATGATGAGCCAGGCCATAAGAGTCGAAACCCATTCCGGACCGGGCGGCATAATCCTTTTGCGCCTGTCGCGGCCTGAGCAGCGGAACGCCATGTCGGTTTCCATGGTCGACGGCGTCCTCGACCTGCTCGGCTCCGCGGAAGGGCAGGCGACCGGTGCGATCGTCGTCCTGGGCGAGGGCAGGGGCTTTTGCGCCGGCAGCGACCTCACCGCCCTGGCCGGGATGAGCATGCTGGAGCGGTCCGCGTTCGAGGCTGACTGCGGGCGGCTTGCGCGCGCCCTCACTGCGCACCCCCGCCCGGTCATCGCCGCGGTCCACGGCTTCGCGATCGGCGGCGGCCTGACCTTCGCTGCCGCCTGCGACATCGTGGTCAGCACCGCCGATGCCAAATGGAGCCTGCCGGAGGTTCAGATCGGCCTTTTCCCCGCCTGGGGTCTGGAAGCCGTGACGATCCGCGTCGGGCGGACGCGGGCGCGGCGCCTGTCTTTCGGCATCGAAACGCTGTCCGGCGCGGAGGCTGCCGAGGCGGGGCTGGTCGATCTGGTCGCCGAAGACCCCGCGCGCGAAGCCATCGCGATCGCCGAACGGCTCGCCGCCTTGCCCGTTGATCAGGTGGCTGCGGTCAAGGACTATTTCGCCGTGGAGCGGCTGGGCGAAGAGGCCGACCGACATGCGAACCGGCTGTTCAGCGCCGCCTGCGACAGTGAGCAGGCCCGCGCCAGCTTCGAACGCTTCGGCCGAACCTGACGCAGGCTTGACAGGTTTAAGGCCTATGCCTTAAGTCGCCGTCGCAGTGAAAGTTCAGCGTCGCGGAGAGATGAGATGCAGGTTAGTGCGGAGCAGGTGCGCCAGGTGTATCAGTCGGAGGTGCATGACCGCCCGGTTACGCGTGCGGACGAAGTGCCGCCTTCCTATATGTCCATCACCCGCGAATGGCTCGACGATGTTCTGTGCGCCGATGTGCCTGGCGCGCAGGTGGCCAACTTCTCCTTCGACGAGCGCGATGACGGGTCGTCGAACCGTCGGCGCATCTTCCTTTCCTACAATGCGGCGGGGGAGGCGGCAGGCCTGCCCGCGACCGTCTTCTGCAAGGCGGCCGAGTCGCTGGAAAACCGGATCGTGCTCGGCGTGTCCGACACCGCCCGGGCCGAGGCGGACTTCTACAATCTGGTCCAGCCGCAATTGAGCATTCCCACGCCGAAGGCGCGCTACGCCCGCTTCGACCCGCAAAGCTTCGCCTATCTCATCATGATGGATGACATGGCGCAGGGCGTGCGCTTCCCCGACGAGCGGACGACGCTGACCCGTCAGCAGGCGGAGCAGATGGCCGTCACGCTCGCTGGCTTTCACAGCCGTTTCTACCAGAGCGAAGCGCTGGGCACGGCGGCGCTGCCGTTCACGACCTGGCCGGTCTGGTGGGCGAACCAGATGAAAGGCGCGCCGGACTTTCCGGATTTCTGCGACAAGGGTTTCGAGGCCGTCGAGGAGCATCTGCCCGCCCGGCTCGTGGCGCGGCGGGCTGAAGTATGGCCGGCGACCGAAAAGTCGGTCGCGCGCCATAACGAACTGCCCCACACGCTGATCCACAGCGACGTGCACCTCAAAAACTGGTTCATCCTGCCCGACGACCGCATGGGCCTGCACGACTGGCAGCTCACCACGATCGGCCACTGGTCGCGCGACTTCGTCTTTTCGACCACGACCGCGCTGACGGTCGAGCAGCGCCGCGAATGGCATCTTGACCTGCTGCGCATCTATATCAGCGAGATGGAGCGGCACGGCGTGCCGAAG
Organism: Sphingobium sp. MI1205; assembly: GCF_001563285.1. Classification (NCBI taxonomy): domain Bacteria; kingdom Pseudomonadati; phylum Pseudomonadota; class Alphaproteobacteria; order Sphingomonadales; family Sphingobiaceae; genus Sphingobium; species Sphingobium sp. MI1205. The sequence goes on along the minus strand of NZ_CP005189.1, from coordinate 175,548 downwards.
ATCGACTTCGACGACGCGTTCCTCAACGTCCGTCAGCAGCTGATGACCGCTTTCGCCTTCTGGACCATCACCATGTGCCCGACCGGCGACATGCCCGACATGCAGCCGGTGCGCACGACCGTGGAATTCCTGAAGCGCATGGGCACCGCGATCGACGATTACGACGTCCTCGATTCTTTCTGACTCTGGAGGAGATGACGGCAATGTCCGACGCGATCGAACAGATCCGCCTGCTCAAGGCGCGCTATTTCCGCTTCATGGACGGGAAGGACTGGGCGGGGTTGCGCACCCTGTTCACCGATGACGTGATCTTGGACGTGCGCGGCGGTCTGGCGCCCAGCAAGATCGACGACAGCTATGCGGAACCGCCGGTGCGCGGCGCCGATGAAGCGGTCGCCTTCCTGCGCGGCGCGCTGGATGCGACAGTGTCGATCCACCAGGGTTACATGCCCGAGATCACGATCATCGATGATGAAAATGCGTCCGGCATCTGGGCGATGGCCGACATAATCCGCGCGCCGGAAGGGGCGCCCTTCCGCGAAATGCGGGGCCATGGCCATTATCACGAAACCTATCGCCGCATCGGCGGGGACTGGCGCATCGCCACGCTGCGCCTCACCCGGCTGGCGGTCGACATCAGCTGATCATCAAAGAAACAGAAAGGCAAATCCATGCCCCACGTACCCGTCAACGACTATCCATGGCAGGGTGAGTTCCCTGACACGCCCAACTGGAGCGAGAATTTCCTGCTGGCCGGGCAGGACCCCAAGGCCGGTGTCGGTTTCTGGATGCATTGCGGCCGTTGGCGCAAGGATCTGGAGATGTTCCGCGAAACGGTAGTGGTGCGCCTGCCCGATGGCACGGTGGCCGCATCGCGCGCGATCGGCAACGCCAATTCCGCCGAGGACGGACCGGGCGGCCCGCATTACGCCATCCGCATCGTCGAGCCGGGCGCGAAACTCACCTACCGTTATAACGGTGGCATTCGCCGCGTACCGTCGATGGGCATGAAGGACGCGCTGGTTGCCGAAGGCCCGCGCACGCCGATGAAGGTCGCGCTGACCTTCGAGTCCAACGCCGATGTGTGGGATCTGCACAAGGTCGGCGGCACGCAGGACTTCCTGCCGGCCGGGCATATCGAGCAGATCGGCCGCGTCACCGGCACGATCCAGGTGGGCGACGACGTCTACGAGATCGACACGATCGCCAATCGCGATCATTCGCTCGGCCCGCGCGATAACAAGGATCTGCTCAACCACCAGTGGCATCAGGGCTATTTCGAGAACGGCATCAGCTTCCTGCTGTTCGACGCGATGACCCGCAGCAACGGCAAGGTCGTGTTTTCCGAAGCGGCGGTCTATGAAGGCGACAAGCTGTACCCAGCGCGCCTGGAACTGCCCTGGCGGTGCGACAATGCTGCGCAGGATCATGATCCGGTCAGCTTCCGGCTCCACTATGAAAATGGCACGCTGGACATCCAGACGACGGAATATCAGACCGACTCCTATCTGTCGCTGACCTCGCCCAACGACCAATATGTTGGCGTCTACCCGACCGAAGGCAAACCCACGCTGGTTCTTGCCGAACAGTCGGTGGGGTTGATGCTCAACGGCTCGGTGCCCGGCTACGGCTGTTTCGAGCGGACCATCAACGGCCATGTCGAACCTGAAAGCTGAAGTTGACTGCATGAAGGCGACCCCTGCCGCCGTACCCGATCTCCCCGACGCGAAGAGGAGGCTCATCCTCGAAGCGGAACGGGCGTTCGGCGAGCAGGGGATCGCCGCCGCCTCGTTGCGCGACATTTCGGAGGCGGCGGGGCATCGCAACAAGTTCGCCGCCCAATATCATTTCGGTGACCGGAACGGCCTGATCCGCGCTGTCCTCGAATATCGTCGCCCTCATGTCGACCGGTTGCGACAGGTCTTTCTGGATGCGCGCGGTGCGGCGCCGGAAACGGCGTCCCCGCATCTGCTGGTGCTCGCCATTCTGGAGCCGCTGCTGCTGAGTGAGGACCGCCATGAACTGGCGGCCTATGGGCGCTTTCTCTATGCCCTGCTCCATTATGATGTGGAGGGCAGCCTGTGGCAGGATTCGGCATCGACCGCGCCCGTCACCCACCGCATCTATGCTGCCCTTCGCCGCCATGCCGGCCAGCTGTCGGACGAAAGCTGGAAGATGCGGCTACGGGCTTTCGGGCGCTGCTGCATCGACTTCATCGCCAACCGCAAGCTGCTGCTGCCGGGGGGCGATCCCCCGCCGCCGCCCCGGATGGAGGAGGTCGCCGCCATGCTGGTGGCGATGCTGACGATCGACGCGCCGGCCGCACATTAGAGCGTTTTCTAAGCAGATAGAATCATCTGCTGACTCGGAAAACGCGGCAAAACAAAGGTCTAGAGCAGCCGATCTGATGCAATCGGGTCGGATTCTGCTCTAGGATCGGCGCGCGCCAGCGCCAGGACGTTCAGAGCCCGGGATTGACCGGACGCATCGCCAGGCTGGCGGGGCGGATGTCCTGCCAGGCCCGCAGCACCCCCACCATTTCGGCAGGCGCGCTGCCGTGGAACAGGATGCCGTCGGCACCTGCGGCCAGCCGGGCGAGGGCAGCGTTCGCACCGTCCCAGCCGGAGCCGACGGCATTGCCGTCCTCGATCCAGCTTCGGGGATAAAGGTCCGCCATCGCGCGCAACTGGTCGATGTCCCGGGTGGTGCTCTCGTCGCCCATCGTGCCCGCTGGGCGATTACTGTCGAACCGGGCGAGAGCCTCGCGCAGGCGCACCGCCTCCGCCTTGTCCCAGCCATTGGCGTCGCAGATCGCGTCGAACATGCCGGGGAACAGAATATAGGTGTTCATGCGGCGGACGACATAGTTGAGCATCGCCTCCTCCGGCACATCGCAGGCGGTGACCAGGATCGTCCAGATCCGCACCGAAGCGGGATCGCGCCCGGCTTCCTCCGCGCCCTGCCGCACCAGCCTTGCCGACCGTTCGACCGCCTGCGGCGTCCACAGCGAATTGAAAACGACCCCGTCGGCGTGGCGCCCGGCCCATTTCAGCGTCTTTTCGCCCATCGCCGCGCAGATGATCGGCGGCGTCGTCGGCAGGTCGACGCCCAGGCGCAGACCCCGGATCGTCCCCAGCCGCCCCTCATAATTCACCGCCTCCCCGCGCCACAGCTGGCGCAGGATCGTGATATAATCCTCCATGATGCGGAAATTCACCCGTGGCGTCCCGCTCGCGTCCGCAAAACTGTCGGTTCCGCGCCCGATGCCCAGCGCGAACCGGTCGCCGGTCAGCTTCGCCATGGTCGCGGCATAGCCAGCGGCGACGATCGGGTGGCGCAGCGGCAGATTCTGGATCAGCCCGGCCGCGATTCCCATGGAGGGTGACAGCATCGCCGCAGCGCCCGACAGGACGTCGGCATTTTTTGCCGCGAACCGCTCCGAAATCCAGACCGACCCGAAGCCCAGCCGTTCGGCATCGCGTATCTCGCCAATCGCGGCGGTGGGATCGGAAATATGGCCGGGCAGGGCATAGCAGCCGAACTCCGGATAGCGGGTCACTTCCATCTCGACCTCCTCCTGCTGTCGCCCGGCGGCGATCGCTATTCGCTTTCGCTCGCTAAGGGGGTAGCCTGCCCCAGCCACCGGGTGAAGCGCGAATCCGGCCTTGCCCATTCCATCGTCGCGCGCCGCCGCATGATCAGCCAGCGATCCCCGCTCCGTACGAACTCGTCATCATAGCGGCCGCTGTGATCGATGCCGAGTTCCGTCACGACGATGATATAGGTCACGACCTTCGCACTGTCCGGTCCGGTGAACTCGATCATCGTCGTGGTCAGGTTGTGGCGCTGGAACTTCCCGCTCTCGAACGCGCCGCGCCGTTTGGCCGCGGGGTGGAGCATCGCGATGATCGCCTCGGGGCCCTTCAGTTCGCCCTTGCCCTGCACTTCGAACAGGGCGTCGGGATGAAAGACCTGATGGTGCAGCTCATATTGCGCGTTGTCCGCCGCCTTGTTGTAAAGTTCGATCGTGTAGCGGATCGCCTCTCGGGCGAGCATTTCCTGCGGGGTCATGCCGTTCCTTCCCTCCTCAAAACAGGCCGCGCGTCCAGCCGCCGTCGACGGCGATCGTCTGCCCGGTGATATAGCTCGCCCGCTCCGAACAGAGGAACGCGACCAGCCCCGATACTTCGTCCGGGCGTCCGTGCCGGCCAATCTGGATCACCGGCGGGTCCTCGCGCCGGGGACGCGCCTCTTCTCCGCCGCCCTGCGTTTCCTCATTCAGGCCAGTGGCGATGCTGCCGGGGGCGATGGTGTTGACCGTGATGCCATGCGGCGCCAGTTCGTTGGACAGGCTGCGCGCCAGGCCCACCGCCGCGACGCGATAGGTGTTGGACAGCACGATGTCGAAGAAGCGGTGCGGTTCCTTGGAACAGACCGACCCCAGATTGACGAAGCGGCCAAAGCCCTTCCGCTGCATCGCCGGATAGGTTTCCCGCGCCAGCATCGCCAGCGACAGAACGACCTGTTCATTGCTCTGTCGGAAATCATCATAGGATGCGTCGTCGAAACTATAGCGCAGCACCGACCGGACATTTCCGATGACGATGTCCGGGTCGCCAAACGTCGCACGCGTTTCCGCCACGACGCGGCGGATGTCGGCTTCCACCGTCATGTCCGCGCTGATCCAGGCGGCGCGTCCGCCCCATTTCTCTATTTCAGCGACGGTATCGCGCAGCGGGTCCTCCCGCCGCGCGACGACCATGACGGCCGCGCCTTCCTCAGCCAGTTCCAGCGCGATGGCGCGCCCCATGCCGGCGCTGCCGCCGGACACGAGCGCAACCTTGTCATCCAGCCCCAGCCTCATTCGAACCCATAGGGATCATAGCGGCCGTTGATGAACATCTCGACCTGCGCGGCGCCGCGATGGACCGAACCGTCGGGCGCGTGCAGCGTCACCCGCATCAGATATTCGACGCCGTGGGTCTTTTTGCCGTCATTGCCCTTGTCCTCAACGCCGGTGCCCTCGCCGAAATTGGTCGCCATCTGTTCCCCCGTGACCTTGTAGGGCGTGTAGGTGAAAGGTTGCTCCGACCAGTCGAACGTGTCCCATTCGATCGCCAGTTCCTCCGACCCATGATAGGTGAAGAAGGTGCCGCCATCCTTCCAGCTGCCGGGGTGATAGCCCATCGTCTGGCCCATCCATGGCGGCGCGGCGACATCATAGTCGATCCGCCATTTGCCGCCCCGGTCATCTTCCAGATGCATGGTCGCGCCGGTCAGCATGCGGGTGCCCTCGGCAAAGCGCATCTCGTGCCGGGCGGAGGTGAAATGCAGCGCCTCGCTGTCCCAGCCCTTGAACACATGCCCGCCCAGCGGCGTCCCGAAGACGTCATTCATCTTCGCCTGCACGCCCTCAGGCGTTTCGTGCAGGTGGTAGAAGCCGCTATAGTCGCCCGCCACGAAGCAGTTCCACCAACGCATCGCGCGCTGCGGCCCTGATTTCTGTCGGGGCGGCAGCAGTGAGGCGACCGGCGCGAGCGGTGGCCGCTCGGCGTACAGCCCCCAGCTGTGGTCGCGCGCGGCAAACCATTTGTCGGGCGTGATCTCGTAGCGCTTGCCCTTATACTCGGCCCAGCCAGTGGCTACGCCCGGCTGCGAATAGCGGGTCTGATCCGTGGTCAGCCGACCGCGATTTTCGGCCGAATGATGGTCCTCCAGGAAAGCGGGCGAAACACCTTCCCAAAGGATGTCGAACGACAGACCGCTGCCATTGTCTTCCAGCACGAGACGGATCTTCTTGAGCGGTTCCACGAACTCCACGCGCCACGGACCGATCGCGATGTCGAAATTGCGGCGCCAGGCACGATTGAAACGGGTGGTCGAATGAACGCCATTGTCGTTCAGAAAGGCGTAGCCGCCGAACATGTCGGTGTTCGGATTGACCCGCGCGCCGGTGGCGATGAAAATGCCCTCGTCCGGGTTGAACACGCCGAAATAATAGCCGTCGTCCCAGCTATAGTCGGTCGATGGAATGAAGCTGAAGGGGCGGGATGCCTGGTGGACGGGAAACTCGTCATAGGGCGTCAACATCAGATATCCTCTCTGTCTGTCATCGTTCAGTATCGGCCAGGTTCAGGTTGGGCGGCGCCATGGGAAGCGACGCCGGCTCATCCTTGCCGACGTCCCTCCCGATCCTTCCTGTCCCCGTCCCTTAGGCGGTTGCCGCAGCCTTTGCGGCAATTCCCTTCTCGATGGCATCAAGGATGATCAGGTTCCACTGCTGGATGATTGATTCCTGATAGGCGCCCAGATGGGTCGTCGGGTTTTCAATGTTGGCCGAATGCGCGCCGCGCTGGACACGGGGCAGATTGCCGCAATCCTGATCGAAGATATAGGCGAGGAAGCCGAACCGGTCCTGCATCGCGGTGAAGATCGACCCGTCCGGGCCGATATCGACACGCGGCGTCGCCGGGGGCCGCTTTTCGCCGGCCTTCACCGGGTAGAGCATGCGCACTTCAAAATAGCTCTTGTTCGGGTCGGTGGCATGCGGCCAGAACTGGTAGGTGAAAGGCACCGCTTCGGACAGCCAGAAGCAGCTATGCGGGTAGAAGAAATAGAGCAGGGAATCGAGCAGGATCGCGTCGGGAACCGCGCTGTCTATGCCATGCTTCGCCTTGAATGCGCCACGGATCCAGTCGGCTACCTGCTCCCGCAGATCCTTGGCGGGATCAAGCTGCGTGACCGGGTAGCCCGGATAGTGCCAGTCGCCGGTGGCCTGCATGAACATTTGCGCTGAAGCGACCGGGTCCGTGTCCAGCGGCGCATGGGCCGAAGGGATGGCGGAATAGGTCGAATTGCGGCCGACATGGCTGCCCTTGGTCGCCCACACGTCATATTTGCCCTGCGCATCGCCCGCGAAGGGGACCGCTTCGGGATGGGTGGCGTAGAGGTGATAGGCTTCCTGGAACGCTTCCTGCGCTACCTTCCAGTTGCAATCCATTTCACGCCGGAAATGGCCATGGGTATAGCGATTGGCGTAGTCATATTCCTTGAAATGTTCAGGGATCATGCCCAGCGCATCCATCAGCGACGGCGCGTTCTTGTCCGCGTTGATGAACAGGAATCCGCCCCACCGCTCCAACCGCACTTCGGGCAGGCTGCCGTTGTTCGGGGTGATTTCCTTGAAGTCCCAGTGGCTGGGGATACGCTTCAGCTTGCCGCCGTTCTGCCATTCCCATCCATGGTAGGGGCAGCGGATCGATTGGGCATTTTCCTTGGTGGCGCACAATTCGGTGCCGCGATGGGGACAGCTGTTATAATAGGCCTTGAACTCATCCTCGGCGGAATGGACGATCATGTAGGACCGGCGGCCGACGCTGACCGGCATGCGGTCGCCGACTTCGGGCAGGTCTTCCTCGCGGCCGATATAGAGCCAGCTCTTTTCCCATATGAATTCGAATTCAGCGGCGGCAATCTTCGGATCGAAATAGATGGAATGATCGAAATGGCGATGATCCGGTTCGATGTCGCCATGAACGCGCAGCGAGACATGGTCGGGGAAAAACGCCTCCTTGTCCCACACCTCCTGGGTGACGGGACGTTCCTTGGTGCCATAGCCTTTGGTTATTTCCACCTTGCGCGCAACATTTGACATGATCGAAGCCTTTACGACTGAAAAACGATATTACCTATTCGGTCTCGGAACGGCGATGTCTGTTATCAAGCCTCGCTGTTCGCCTTGTACCCGATATGCAGACTCGTGATGCCGCGATGTAGCAGCCCCGGCCAATAATCGGTATCGCTGCTTTCCAGGATATGAATGTCCTTCAGCCGCGAGAACAGCGCGGGCAGGGCGATCACCAGTTCCTTGCGCGCCAGCATCTGGCCCAGACAGCGGTGGATGCCCGGCGCGCCGAAGGCGACATGGTTGCGGGCGTCCTTGCGGGTGATGTCGAACTGGTCCGGCTTTTCGAAGCGGGCCGGATCACGATTGGCCGCATCGAAACGCAGCAGCACGGCGGCTCCTTGCGGAATTGCCGTGCCCGCCAGTTCCGTGTCGCGTGTGGCGATACGCCACATCGACGTCGCCGGCGTCTCATAGCGCAGCAATTCCTCCACCGCATTGGCTATCAACGTGGGGTCCTTGCGCAGCATCTCGATCTGCTCGGGGTGGCGGAGCAGCTGCACCAGGCCGCTCATCAGCGTATTACGCGTGGTTTCGTTGCCCGCGACCGCGATCTCCAGCGTCAGCGCCGCGGCTTCATCGTCGTTGAGCGGCGCCACGCCGTCCACGCCGATGTTCACCAGGTTTGAGATCAGGTCGTCCGCCGGCTGCTGTCGCCGCACCGCCAGCCGTTCCCGGATGAAGCGTATGAATTCCACGACATTCTTCGCCGCTTCGACTTCCTGCTCCGCCGTTCCCATGCGGCTGACCAGCAGGATGGCGGCGTCCGACCATTTGCGCACCAGATGCCAATGATCGCGGTCGAGCCCCAATATGTCGGCGATCACATAGGTGGGCAGCAGCACCGCGAATTCGTTGACGAAGTCCGCTTCATTCTTCTGCGCCATATCGTCCAGCAACTGCGTCACGATCCGTTCGATCAGCGGCTGGAGATTGGCGATGCGTCCTTGCGCGAACACGGCGTTGACCAGCGCGCGATAGCGTTTGTGGTCCGGATCGTCGGACACCAGCAGCAGCCCCGAACCGGACTTGCCCGCCTCCGCCAGAATGGCGAGCGCTTCATGATTGTCCATGTTCGGACGGTTGGTGAGATGCCCCATCTGTGAGGAGAAATCCTCGGCCCGTTTGGTCGCTTCGGCAACGGCGGCATGGCTGGTGACGAGATAGGCGTCCATGCCGCCGGGCACCCTGGCCTTCACCACTGGCCCGCGCTGGCGCAGCTCGGCCAGCGTCGCATGGGGGTTCGCCAGCAGAGCCGGGGACGTGAAATCGAACAGCGCGTCAGGCTCGAGGGTGCCGGTCGTCATCAGGCGTCTCTCTCCAGGATAGGGTCGTTGCCGCTGACCGTCGATGCGGACCCGAACAAGCAACTTACATTCTAGGCGGAATGTATGTGTGCTATCCGTGCCCTTGTAAAGGGGGAGCGAACAAGGCAGGCGGAGTTCATGGAAATACGCACAGGCAGCAGGACGGCCGCGGCGCGCCGGTCGCAGGAAGAACGCAGCGCCACCTCGCGCGCGAGCCTGATCGACAGCGCGATCCGGCACATGCGCGAACGCGGCATCGCTGCGACCAGCATGACCGAGATCGCGGCGGAGGCCAATCTGACGCGGGGCGCCATCCAGCATCATTTCAGCAGCCGGAAGGAACTGATCCTGGCCGCCGTGCGCGAACTGGACGACCGGCTCTCTCAGAAGTTCGACGGCTTTACGGTGCCTGATGGCGTGCAGGGCATCGACCGGGTGGCGGCGCTTTACGACCATGTCGTGGCGCTCACCGCCTCCGCCGACGCAGTCGCGGTTTACGACCTGTTGAGCGCCAGCCGGGGTGATCCGGTGTTGAAGCACAAGACGGTCGAGTTGCAGCGGCCCCTGACCGAAAAGTTCCGCCAGTTCTGGCGCCGCAATCTGGATGGGCACTTGCCCCGCGACCTTATCGAAGCCAGCCTCAATATCGCGCTGTTGATGAGCCAGGGCGTCGCGATGGCCCAGTTGCTCACGCAGTCGTCCGACACGATCGATCGCGCCATGGCGGCATTCCGGGTCATGCTGCTGGAATCGGTCGGCGCCCGCCTCTGATCGCCGATCGCGGCTGTCGCAAAGGGTGCCTTTTCTCAATCTGCCTGACATGTAAATGGGCCCGGAGACTTGCTCGGGGCCCGCTTCATTTCAGATCGTCACTTCGGATTACTGGCCGACCTTGTAGCTTAGACGGACCCTGACTTCACGGCCACGGCTGACCGCGCACGCCACCGGGGGTGCCGGCGCCGCTGCCGGTGAAGGGCACGTCGGTCGAAGACAACCATGTTGACCTGTGGTTGGGGAACCGGTCTATTCTTGGAGGAATCATCAGGCCGGTGCGCCTGGTAGTGCGCTAATCAAACACAGAAAATAGGAGATTGCGATGTCGGAAGAACTGGAAAAGAACAAACAGGTCGTCCGTGCCTTCCTTGCCGCCCTGGGCAAAGGGGATGTGGATGGCTTGGCGCAGGTGCTGGACCCGACAATCCAGGCGGTCGCGACAGGCACCAGCTTCATGTCGGGCACGCGCGGCTATGATGAGATTCTTTCGACGGCCGGGACGCTCGGCACGATCACCAAAAATGGCATTGATTTCCAGATCCTCAACCTGACGGCGGAGGAGGACCGTGTGTCGGCCGAGGTACGGGGCAAATCTACCCTGACCAACGGCACGCCCTATAATAATGAATATCATTTCCTCTTCACGGTGCGCGGCGGCCGGATCGTGAAGATTTCGGAATATTTCTGCACCAAGCTGGTGGAGGATGCGTTCGCGCCCCTCATGGCCCAGCAATAAGCCTTAAGACCGTTCGGGCGAGCGTGTCGATATGCGCTCGCCCGAACGGATGTCTCAGGCCGTCTTTTCGGACCGATATGCGTCGGCGCCGCTTTCAATCTCCTCCATTCGCGGCATACCCGTCAGATGGTTGCCGCCGCTCACCGGCAGGTTGACGCCGGTGATGTATGTCGGGCCCGACAGGAAAACGACCGTGTCGGCATAGTCGCGTGGCAGGCCGATGCGGCCCAGCGGCACATGGCTCGCGTACAGCTCTTCCACACCGGGGATGGAGAACAGGCCGGACGCGAGCGCCGATTTGATGGGCCCTGGCAACAGCGAATTCACACGAATGCCGCGATGGCCATATTCCAGCGCGGCATAGCCCACCAGGCAATCTGTCGCCGCCTTCGCGCAGGCATAGGCGAAATGCGGCGGCTGCGGCTGCACGGTGCTGTTGGAGGAAATAAGGGTGATGGAACCGCCGTCATTCATCACCTCGGTCATGTGGCGGATGAAGTGGACATGGGCGAAATAATTGACCTGCACGCCCTGCTGCAACTGCTCCATCGTCACGTCCTTGATCATGGAAATGACGGGCAGGGCAGCCGAATTGACCGCGATGTCGATCGCGCCATGCGCGTCGGCTGCGGCGCGGGCGAGGGCGGCGATGTCCGCTTCGCTACCGGCGTCGCATTGCACCGCCAGGCCGCCGATCTTGTCGGCGAGTCGCTGCAGGTCGCCCATGGAACGCGCGGCGACGACCACTTTGGCGCCCGCTTCCGCCAGCGCTTCTGCGATCGCCCATCCCGTTCCGCCTTCCGCCGATGCACCCAGCACCACGGCAACCTTGTCCTTCAGGCTCATCATCCGACTCCTGTTTCTTGCTCTTGTGAATGGCTCAATATAAGCAGCTTACATATCGTAAGGTCCACTACCATTGGAAAAATGACGGGCCGTGAGAACAGGAAGAGGAAGTACCCCCATGAATACGCCCCCCAGCCCAAAGCTGTTCGAGCCAGTTCAGGTGGGGACGCTGGCCCTGGCCAATCGCACGGTGATGGCGCCGATGACGCGCTGCTTCGCACCCAACGGCGTGGTGGGCCCGGATGTCGCGGGCTATTATCGACGCCGGGCCGAAGGCGGCGTGGGGCTGATCGTGACGGAGGGCACATGGATCGACCATCCCACAGCCTCCAATGAGGATCGCGCGCCGCGCTTCTACGGTGACGACGCCTTGCAGGGCTGGCGACATGTGGTGGAGGAAGTGCACGGCGCTGGCGGGCGCATCATCCCCCAGCTGTGGCATGTCGGCATGACCCGCCGGGCACAGATCGAAAATCTCTATGAGGCGATCGAAGAGGATATGAGCCTCAAGTCCAGCCCGTCCGGCTATCTCAATGTCGATGAGCAGGTCGCGGAGGGCAGCAGCGAGGCGGACATCATCGCCCTCATCGAAGCCTATGCCAAGGGCGCGGCGACGGCCAAGGCGCTGGGCTTCGATGGCGTCGAACTGCATGGCGCGCATGGCTATCTGATCGACCAGTTCCTATGGCACGGGACCAATCGCCGCACCGACGGCTGGGGCGGGCCGACGCTCGCCGAACGCGCGCGCTTCGCGGTGGAAGTGGTGCGCGCCTGCCGCCGCGAAGTGGGACCGGGTTTCCCGATCATCTTTCGCTTCTCGCAGTGGAAGCAGCAGGATTATAATGCGAAGCTGGCGACATCGCCGGAGGAACTCGCCAGCATGCTGGAGCCGCTGGCCGACGCGGGCGTCGATATTTTCCATGCCTCGCAGCGCCGTTTCTGGGAAACGGAATTTGCCGGCAGCCCGCTCAATCTGGCCGGCTGGGCGCGCAAGCTGACCGGGCGCCCTTCGATCACGGTCGGATCGCTCGGCATCGAGCGGGAAATGCTGGACACCATGTTTTCGGGCACCGAAGAGCCGTCCACCCTGGGGCGGCTCGGCATCCTGAACGAAATGCTGGAGCGCGGCGATTTCGACCTGGTGGCGATTGGCCGGTCCTTGCTGGTCGATCCGCATTGGGTCGACAAGGTTCGCCGCATGGCGCATCACGAACTGCAACCCTACAGCCCCGCTTCACTCGGCAGTCTCTCCTGAATGCAGGGCGGCTGGGCGGGGCTTCAACAGCCCAGCCGCGCCAGATTCTGCTGCATCAGCGCCAGCGTTTCTTCCGCGCTGTCGACGCGATCCCGGGGAATGCCGGCCAGCAGTTCGGCATTCATGGCGTCGATCAATTCGCGCGATCGGGCGATCAACTCCCGGCCCCGATCGGTCAGGAACAGGTTACGCTGACGCCGGTCGTGGGCGGCGACCTTGCGTTCGACCGCCCCCTGGCTTTCCAGCAGCGCCACCAGTTCGCCCAACGACACCTGGCCGATATGCATTTCCTGCGCCAGCCGGCGCTGGCTGATGCCCTCGTCCTGCGGCAGGTTCTGAAGCTGGAGCAGCAGCACCAACTGTGATCGCGTCAGCCCCAGCGGGCGCAGCGTGCGATCGAAATAATTGCGGCGCTTGCGGCTGACGTCGTGGATCAGGAAGCCGATATGGGTCCGGAATTCAGCCTCTTCGTCCTTCGCCGCGCCCGTCGCCGACGCCCTGTTTCGCTTGCTGTTCATCCGGTCTGATTACGGCCTTTCGCCCCGCCATGGCAACATGACCGGCGTGCGCGAATAATAATATGGTTCCGTAGTATATTGACCTTCTCCCACCCCGGTGCGACAGACATCCCACGCCATGGATCAGTCCGGGCCTTCCCCGGCCCCTCGCGAAAACGGATTAATTATGCACCTCATTCATGCATTTGGACGACGCCCATGATGATATCGCCCCAGGCAACCGAACTCGCGCGCAAGCTGCAGGCGTTCATGGACGAACATGTCTATCCGAACGAAGCGCTCTATTATCGGCAGCTGCACGAGGATCCCGCCGTCCAGTTTCGCGTGCCGCCGATCCTGGAAACGCTCAAGGAACAGGCGCGGGCGGAAGGGCTGTGGAACCTGTTCCTGCCCCATTCGGAAAATGGCGCGGGCCTCAGCAATCTCGACTATGCGCCGCTGGCGGAGATCATGGGCCGCGTGCATTTCGCGTCCGAAGTCTTCAACTGCTCGGCGCCGGATTCGGGCAATATGGAAGTGCTCGACCGCTATGGCACGCCGGAGCAGAAGGCCAAGTGGCTGACGCCGCTGCTCGAAGGCAGGATCCGCTCTTCCTACTGCATGACGGAACCGGCGGTCGCCTCTTCCGACGCGACCAATATCGAAACGCGTATCGAGCGGGACGGCGACTATTATGTCATCAACGGCCGCAAATGGTGGATCACCAACGCCTATCATCCCCGGAATGGCCTTTATATCGTGATGGGAAAGACCGATCCCACCGCGCCGCGTCACCTCCAGCAATCGCAGATCCTGGTCGATCCCGACACGCCCGGCATCACTCTGGTCCGTCCGCTCAGCATCTTTGGCTATCATGACGAACCCAAGGGCCATGCCGAAATCCTGTTCGACAACGTCCGCGTGCCCGCCGCCAATCTGGTGCTGGGCGAAGGACGCGGGTTCGAGATTTCGCAAGGCCGGCTTGGGCCGGGCCGCATCCACCATTGCATGCGCATCATCGGCCAGTGCGAAAGGCTGCTGGAACAGACATGCAAGCGCCTGCTGTCACGCGTGACCTTCGGCAAGCCGCTCGCCAGCCAGTCGGTATGGCAGGAACGGATCGCCGAAGCGCGCACGCAGATCAATATGTGCCGCCTGCTGACCCAGCATGCCGCGCATCTGATGGACACGGTCGGCAACAAGGAAGCGCGCAGCGAAATCTCCCAGATCAAGGTCGCGGCGACGCGGATCGGCCAGGCGATCGCCGACATGGCGATCCAGGCGCACGGCGCCGCCGGGCTCACCGACGATGATGGACTGGGTTTTGCCTTCGCGCGGATGCGCATGATCCGCATCGGCGATGGTCCCGACGAAGTGCACAACCGCACCATCGCACGCATGGAACTTGACAAATTCCGCCCGGCGCGCAACGCGCGTGACGCGTCCTCGACGGAGAAACAATGATGGCCGAAGCCTATATAGTTGCCGCCGTGCGCACAGCTGGCGGTCGTCGCGGCGGTGCGCTGCGGGACGTTCATCCGGGGCAGATGACCGCTGCGGTGCTCGATGAACTGGTCGCACGGACAGCGATCGATCCGGCGGCGATCGACGACGTTATACTGGGCTGCGTCTCGCAGGTGGGCGAGCAGAGCCGCAATATCGCACGCTATTCGCTGCTCGCCTCCCGCCTGCCGGAGTCGGTGCCCGCCACCACGATCGACCGTCAGTGCGGTTCATCGCAGCAGGCCATCCATTTCGCCGCCCAGGCGATCATGGCGGGCGTGCAGGATGTAGTGATCGCCGCCGGGGTGGAAAGCATGACCCGCGTCCCGATGGGTTCGCCCGAAAAGCTCGCGCTGGACGCGGGCATCGGCACGTCCGCCGTGCTGCCGGCGGTCTATGAGAAATATGGCGCGTCGGTCTTCAGCCAGTTCGACGGCGCCGAAATGATCGCAGACAAGCACGGCCTGACGCGGGACGAGCTTGACCGGTTCGCGCTGCTTTCGCACCAGCGGGCGGCAGCCGCGACGCAGGCGGGGCTGTTCGATGACGAGATATTGCCGCTGCAGGGGCTGGATGCCGAGGGTAATCCGACGCGCCATATCCATGACGAGGGCATTCGCTACAATGCCAGCCTGGAAGCGCTGGGCGCGATCAAACCGCTCACCGCACGGGCGCTGCTGACGGCCGGGACCTCCAGCCAGATTTGCGACGGCGCTTCGGGCGTGATGCTGGCGTCGGCCAAGGCTGTGGCCGACCATGGCCTCACACCCCTGGCGCGCATCCACCATATGACGGTGACGGCGGGCGACCCCGTGCTGATCCTGGAGGAGCCGATCGGAGCGACGCGCAAGGCTTTCGCAAAGACGGGCATGACCATCGGCGACATCGATCTTTACGAGGTCAACGAAGCCTTCGCTTCCATCCCGCTGGCTTGGGCCAAGGCGATTGGCGCGGACCCTGAGCGGCTCAATGTCCATGGCGGTGCGATTGCGCTCGGCCATCCGCTGGGCTCGTCGGGAACCAAGCTCATGACCACGCTGGTCCATGCGCTCCGGAAACGCGGCAAGCGCTATGGCCTGCAGACGATGTGCGAAGGCGGGGGCCAGGCCAATCTGACGATCGTGGAAGCGCTTTGACACGACCCGCCGTTTACGGCGGGCCGCATCATGGCGGCCCTCAACGCCAGTTGCCCGGCCGACCCAGATCCTGGTCGCCGCGAAGCGCGTGGGTATAGTCGCCCCATTGCACTTCCTGCGTATCGCCCCAGCCGACAACCTTTCCGTCCATCGACCATTCGGTCAAGCACAGCCAGGCGAACATGTTGGGCCAGCCGGTCCAGGGCAAGGTCGCGGTGGTCTTGCCGCTGATATGGTAATCCCGGCCCCATTTGTCGGTGAAACGGATTTCATGCGATAGCGGCCGCAGCGTGACCGGGTCGCGCCGTGTGATCTTCGACGCGTTGGTCAGTCGTGACAACTCCTCGCCGATGCACAGCCAGCCGTCATGGACGGTCTCGTTGCGATCGACTTCGAACACGCCCGTCCAGTCGGGATCGCGATCGGGATCATCGAAGGCGGCGAGGTTCCATGACAGCTTCTGATCGGCGAAAATCCCCGTCATCCAGGTGAAGGGCGGGCCGGCGACGAGCGCTTCGGTGCGCAACTGGCCCCAGGAACGGTCGCGGATGCCGTGGCTAGCAATCTTGTAGGTCTTGCCGCGCAGCGTGACCCGCCCCTCATTATAGGTCGCCTGGTCGAAATGATTTTCGCTGCCGCGCATCACCGGCGGCGAAAAATCGGTGATAGTGAGGTCCAGCGCATTGCCGCGCGCGGGGTCGTCATAGGTGATCCGCATCTTCTTGAACGGCTCGATGATCTGGACGCGCAGGCCGTTAGCGAAGGTCATGTCGCTGCCATCGCCCAGATTGGCGGCGGAGGCGTAGGCGGGCACGTCGAGCAGTTCGGCCGACAGCATCGAATTCTTGTGCCCGCGCGCGACACCGATGCCGGCTGTGACGACGTTCAGATTGGGGTGCACCCAGATGTGGATCTGCGAATAGATCCGTTCTTCCGGGATATACCAGAGATAGGCCCAGGTTTCGGTGAGCGTGTCGCCGGGGATATTGGCTTCGGGATGGAAAAGCTCGTCCTTGTCGCTCCATCGGCCAAACAGCGCAGCCTGTTCCGTGCCGCGATCGCCGGTCCACAGTTCCTCTTTCGCCATCCCTAGTCTCTCCTTGTGCGTGGTGGACATCGGAGCGGCGCCTCGATGCTTGTCGCACCAGCGGCGGCTGCGAATAGTGCAAGCCGATGCCGCCTTGATTTTTTGTGCAGCGGAGAGGCGGGGCGGTTTCCAGTTTCAGGCTACCGCCATTCCCGCCAATTTCAGGCTGCGTTGCGCAGCGCCGCATCCTCCAGGATCAGGTCCGCCGCCCGCCAGCCGGTTGCCATGGCGGGGGCGTTGGTGTTGCCCGAAATCAGTCCCGGCATGATCGAACAGTCGACGACGCGAAGGCCGTGCACACCGCGGACGCGAGTTCGTTCATCCACGACCGAATCCTCGTCGCTGCCCATGCGACAGCTGCGGACGCCATGGGTGCCACACATTGCGATCTCGCGGATGATTGCCAGGATCTCGTCATCGGTTACATATTGCGCTCCTGGCGCCATTTCGTCGGCAACATAGGGCGCCAGCGCGGGTTGCTTCACATATTCGCGGATATAGCGGACGATCTCTATGGCGGCGCGCCGGTCATGCTCGCTCGAAAGCCAGTTGGGCGTAATGCTGAGCGGCGCATCGGGATCGGCAGCGCTGATCTCCAGTTCACCTTCACTGTCGAGGCCGATGAGCTGAGCGGTAAAGCTCATGCCCGGCTCCTTTTGGACCGCCTGCATCGGCGCGATCGTGTCCTTTTCCTTCTCCTCCGGGATGTCGAGCGTCCAGCCGCTGACATAAAGCTGCGCATTGGGGCGCGGCTCATTGGGATTGGTCTTGACGAAAGCGCCGACCTCCATCGCGCCGTTCGACAGCGGTCCGGTCTTGAACATCAGATATTGCGCGACGCTGGTCGCGAGGCCGACGCCACGCAGCCGGTGATTGATTCCCTTTTCGCCGCCCTTCAGCCGATAGCTGACGATCATGCCCAGATGCTCAAGCACGCGCCGGCCCACATCGGGGCTGTCATACACGACGTCGATGCCGTGCCGCTGCAGCAGGGCGGCCGGGCCGATGCCCGAGAGTTGCAGCAGCTTGGGCGATCCGATGGTGCCGGCGCTGATGATGATCTCGCCATGACAGTTGTAGGTAACGGACTTGCCATCAACGCGGCACTCCACGCCCGTCGCGCGCTTGCCATCGAAGCGGATGCGATCGGCATAGACGTTGGTTACGACATTCAGGTTCGGGCGATTGCGCACCGGGTCGAGGAAGGCGATGGCCGAACTCTGGCGGCGGCCATCCTTGATATTGTAGCAATAATAGCCGACGCCTTCCTGATCCTCGCGGTTCAGGTCTTCATAATGGCGGGGCAGGCCCATCTGGACTCCCGCTTCGATAGCCTTTTCGGCCAGCGGATAGCGGACCTTGTTGGTGCAGATATGCACCGGGCCGCCGACGCCGCGCACGCCGTCATCGCCTAGTTCATGATCCTCGATCGAGCGATAGGCCTGCTTCATCTGAGCCCAGGACCAGTCCGATCCGGCTTCGCGTTCCCAGATGTCGAAATCCTGCGGCTGTCCCCGAACATAGATCATGCCGTTGATCGCCGACGAGCCACCCAGGCCGCGCCCGCGCTGCCAGACTTCGGTCGGGGAGTCTGCCGGGCCGACCGGATAAGTCCAGGCATAGGTGGGATCGGTGACAAGCTTGCCGATGCCTTTGGGCATGTTGACCATGAAGGCCTTGTTCTCTCCCCCGGCTTCAAGCAGCAGCACCTTGTGACGGGGGTCCTGCGAAAGCCGGTTGGCCAACACGCATCCCGCCGAACCCGCGCCGACGATGATATAGTCGTAACTTGCCGTCATTCCTCGCTCCTCACCACCTGTTTTTCCTTCACTCTCGTTACCTTAATCGGCAGGTCGCTCAGCGCATGGAAGGCGAACACCGGATCATATCGGATTTCGGATTGGGGCACGGCCAGTTCCACCGTGTCGAAATCGGTGATCCAGCGCAGGACGGCGGCGTTCAGTTCGGCGCGGGCCAGGAAACTGCCGACGCAATGATGGATGCCCATACCGAAAGTGATGTGCGACCGCTTGTTCTTGCGATCCAGGTCGATCTCATAGGGGTTGTCGAACAATGTCTCGTCATGTCCGGCCGACGCCCATAGCAGGAACAGGGCCGACCCCTTGGGAATGGCCACCCCGTCAATCTCCGTGTCCGCCGTCGCGGTGCGCGGCGTAGTGACCGCCGGTGCGTGAACGCGCAGGATTTCCTCGACATAATCGGGCACCCGCTCGGGCGCGGCCTTCAGCGCCGCCCACAGATCGGGCCGGATCGCCAGCATGTACATGGCCGATGACAGCGCATTGCGGGTAGTTTCATTGCCGGCGATGGTCAGCACATGCGCCATCGATAGCTTTTCCTCGATGGTCAGCGGACGGCCGTCGATATCGGCATGGGCGATGGCGCTCAGCAGATTTTCGGCCGGCGCCTCCTCAAACCGGCGCATATAGTCGGCCAGGTAGCGATAGCCTTCCACGACCGTCCGCGTCGCTTCCATCGCCCGCTCGGTCGAATGGGTGGGATCGACCAGGAAGGTGAACTCGTCGGAGAAATGTTTGATGAAGGTGGCGTCCGAATAGGGCAGGCCCAGGATCATGCAGATGAGTTCAAGCGTCAGCGGCACCGAGAAGGCGTCGACGAAATTGATCCGCCCGCCCGAAGGGATGGCATCCATCAGCTTGCCGATGATGCTGTTGATCTCAGGTTCCAGGTCGAGCACCCGCTTGCGGGTCAGGGCTGCTTCGGCAATGCGGCGATATTGCAACGAGGTTGGCGGATCGGTGGTCTGCAGCGTGTAGACGATCTTGTAGCCGCTGGTCGCGAAAATGTCGGCGATGGCGGGCTCGAAATCGCCCCAGCGCCAGACGGACGGCACCGGCTTGCTTGAAAACAACGTAGTGTCGCGCGCGATCGCCTCGATTTCCTTCCTGCGCGATACGACGAACACGGGCACGGGGCCGGGCAGGTTCAGGCTCATGATCGGCGCTTCACGCCGCATCAGTGCCCATCCCGCCGCTGGCTCGGAAAGATGATCGGGATCAAAAGGATTGAAAGAGGCTATGGCCCCCTGGCTGGCGATATCGTTCGCACTCATAGACCTCTCCTGTCCCTTGTGGCGCCGAGCGGAAAGCCGGTCGGGGCGAGCAGCACGCCGCACCTTCTCGCGGTCGTTCTTGCCGAGCGAAGCTTAGTCTTGACCATGGTTTGCTGCAATACCATATGTTGGCGATCTAATATTCGCCCGGGAGGCGGGTGTTAGGAGCCGGGCAGAGACGGCATATTCTCTCGACAAGCGATTGAAACTTGTGCTTTTCGAGGCAGCGCGACTCGGCGCTCGTTGGGGAGTGCTGCTCTGCTTATATATTCGACGGTGATAGCATGGCCAATCTTGACGATATCAACGATCGTGCGCGCGGTGCGCAGCAGCGTTTCAAATTGTCCCGGGGTGCGCGGCAGATCATCCTGATCCGACATGGGTCGAGCGTCGGCGCGACCATCGAGACGGTGCAACTGGGTGAACTCACGATCAGTGATCCTACGCTCGCGGAAGATGGGCACGTTCAGGCAGAGTTGTTGGCGCGTACGCTTGCGCGCGAGTCGATCGAGGCAATTTTCGTTACGCCTCTGAAGCGGACCCAGCAGACCGCAGCGCCACTGGTAGCCGCGACGGGAATCGAGCCGCGCGTGATCGAAGATCTGCGGGAAGTTCACCTGGGCGATTGGGAGCATAGTTTTTACGAGCACGCCTCGGCCGGCCACCCTCTCATAGCACGCATGTATATCGAGGAAAGTTGGGAGGTTATTCCCCGCGCCGAGCGCAACGCGCATTTCGCCGATCGCGTGCGAAGGGGCATTGTGGAAGTGGTATCCCACATCGGAGAAGGCGAGACGGCGGTTGTCTTCAGTCATGCGGGCACCATCGCGGAAATCTGCCGTCAGGCAACCGGCGGCAGGCGCTTCGCCTTCACCGCCCCGGAAAACTCGTCGGTGTCTCGCCTGATCGTGGGTGACGACGGACAATGGAAGTTGCGGAGCTTCAATGAGGTGTCCCACCTTCAGGAGGGATGACCCGCATCAGATTCGAATTGAATAACTGCAATAAAGTCGTTGAATTTTTAGGAGTGAGCGAATGAAGACGATGTATCGGACGATGATCAGTGCAATGTTGTTGGCATCCACTTCGGCGATGGCCGGCGGCCTGGATATTCCGCGCAATGCCCGCATTGTCTCGGGTGACGGAGCGACCTTGGGCCGTGTGGATCGGGTGTTGACGGCAAACGACGCCGTGGCCGGCGTCCAGGTGATCGTTGGTGACAAGATGGTAGTCATCCCCGGAGACACACTGTCGATGGACGGCGCGATTGTGAAGACCAGCCTGACTCGCAAGGAGGTCCGCGCGCTTCGTTGAGCGAGCTCGAGGAAATATATTTGTATGAGGGGGCCGGTCGTCACACTGTGATGGCCGGCTTTTCCTTTGGGTGGATGCCGCCTCGATATTCGCATGGGTTTTCAAGGGGCAATGGGGATATTTACACCCCAGTTAGCGATTTCCCGAACAGCGGATAAATGGAATGCAAGTCATCCGGGCACGCACCGGACTACTTCAATCCGCAGCTACCCCGACGTCCGCCATTGGTCGGAGATTTTTCCACCAGATCGATGGATTATGAGTTTCGTCTGGTTCCGCAATATCATGAAGTGGTAACGGGCTGATCGTCGATCGTCACACCGCCAAGATCATGCTGATAATAGATCAAGAAGTCAGTCGATCGATAACAAAGATCGTCGAATTCCAACAGCAATCCAGCCCAGGATTGGTAGATAATCCCAATCCTGGGCGGTTTCATTCAGCCGTCCCCCTTCGCAAGGAAGAGGTGGAGACTTACTTCTTGAACAGATCGCGTCCGATGATCTGCTTCATCACTTCCGCCGCGCCGCCTGCGATTCGGACGATGCGCGCGTCGATATAGGCGCGAGCGATCGGATATTCGGTCATATAGCCATAACCGCCGAAGAACTGGAGGCACTGGTCGACGACCTTGACGTGCAGATTGGTGACGACCAGCTTGACCTTCGCCGCTTCGACGCCAGTCAGCTCGCCTGCCATAAAGCGCTTGATGCACCAATCGGTGAACACACGCGCGGACAGGACTTCGGCGGACAGCTCCGCCAGGACGAACTGGGTGTTCTGGAAGTCTGCCAGCGTCTGGCCGAACATCTTGCGTTCAGTGGCATAGTCGACGGTCCACTGGATCGCCGCTTCCGCCACGCAGATGCTACGCACAGCCTGGGTCAGCCGCTCCTGCGCGAGCTTGCCCATCATGATGCCGAAGCCGCCACCTTCCTTGCCGAGCAGGCGATAGGCCGGCGCGCGCACATCTTCCAGGAAGATTTCGGACGTATCCTGGGCCTTGAGCCCGATCTTCTCCAGATTGCGGCCGCGCTTAAAGCCTTCCTGATGCGTATCGACCGCGATCAGGCTGACGCCCTTGGCGCCCGCAGCGGGATCGGTCTTGCTGGCGCAGACCATGACATCGGCCAGCTGGCCGTTGGAGATGTAGACCTTTTGCCCGTTAAGGACGTAGCCGTCGCCATCCTTGACGGCACGCGTGCGGATTTCCTTGACGTCGGAGCCCGCGCCCGGCTCAGTCAGGCCCAGTGCGCCGATATATTCGCCCGACACCATCTTGGGCAGCACTTCCTGCTTCAGCTCTTCCGTGCCGGCTGCCAGGATGTAGGGCGCGACCATTTCGGAATGGACCGTGAAGCCGGGGCCGGTGATGCCCTTCTTCGCCAGTTCCTCAATGACCACGACATTATAGAGCCAGTCCGCGCCGAAGCCGCCATAGGCTTCAGGGATATTGGGGCAAAGGATGCCCACTTCACCGGCGCGCTTCCAGATTTCGCGGGGGACGCACTCGTCCTTTTCCCACTGATGATGCTGGGGGACCAGTTCCTCGTCCACGAAACGGGCGACCGTCTCGCGAAACTGTTCATGTTCGGCGGAGAAGATGCCCCGTCCGCCGTCGTTCCGCAGATCAACCATTGCGCGCCTCGTGCATTGCCAGCGTCTTTTGTGCTTGTTTCAAGTGGGGAATGTCGAGCATCTTGCCATCCAGACCCAGCGTCCCGGAGTCCGGGTTGGCGGCGAACAGATCGACCACCCGCCGCGCGAAATCCACTTCTTCGGGCGAAGGAGAGAAGCTTTCGTTGATGACATCGACTTGCGCCGGGTGAATCGCGACGCGTCCCGAGAAGCCTTCGGCACGCGCGGCCTTGCAGGATGCACGCAAGCCTTCGGGATCACGAAAGTCAACATAGAGCGTGTCCACCGCTTCGCCGCCGGCCGCATGCGCGCCGAGCAGGCATAGCGAGCGCACCATCTTGTAGGTGTGCGTCCACTCGCCGGTCGCGTCGGTATTGCCGCTCGCGCCGATCGCGGAACTCAAATCTTCCGCGCCCCAGGTCAGGCCATAGAGACGGTCGAGTGCGGCGCCGGCATAATCGCCCAGACGGAAGGGCGAAACTGCCGTTTCGGTCGCGACGGGAAGGATATTGATCGAACCCGGTTCGATGCCATGGGCGACTTCCAGGGCATCGAGATAATGGCTGACCTGCGCCACGTCCTGCGGCCCATTGACCTTGGGCAGCATGATGCCGTCAGGCGCGGCGGGCACGATCGCCGCAAGGTCTTCCAGCGTCCAGGGCGTGTCGAGCGGGTTGACACGCACCCACAGCTGCGACTTGCGCTCGCCGCGCGGCCGTTCCTTGATAAAGGCCGGCACCATTTTCCGCGCGACAGGCTTGCGCGCGGCGGCAACAGCGTCTTCCAGGTCGAAGATGAAGGCATCTGCGGCAATGCCATCGACCTTGCCCAGCTTCTTTTCACTGTCGCCGGGGATGAACAGGAAAGAACGGATGGGGAGGGTCATTCTTTCGGCTTCTTCAGCTGAAGGCCAGACCGCTTGCAGGACGCGACCAGTTCGTCCTTCTGATTATAGGCCCTGTGCAGGAAGGTGACGATGCCAGCTTCCGGGCGCGACTTGGATTCGCGCAGTTCGATGACTTCGGTCACGACATGGATCGTGTCGCCGGCGAACAGCGGATTGGGGAAACGCACCTCGTCCCAGCCGAGATTAGCGACCGCCGTGCCCAGCGTCGTATCGCCGACCGAGATGCCCACCATCAGGCCGAGGGTGAAGGCCGAATTCATGAGCGGACGGCCAAACGGCGTGCTCTTCATATATTCGGCGTCGATGTGAAGCTGCGCGGGGTTGTGCGTCAGCGTCGACATCAACAGATTGTCGGTTTCCGTGAGGGTCCGGCGGATCGGATGATGGAAAACCTGCCCGATCTCCAGTTCGTCAAACCATATTCCAGCCATTATAGAAGCCCCAGGACAGAGATAGCCGCGATGCCCTGATAGGGAACGCCGCCGAGATTGTGGGTGACGCCGATGGACGGGTTCGAAAGCTGACGCTCTCCGGCGCGGCCCAGCAGCTGGCTGTAGATTTCATAGGCCATGCGCAGCCCGGACGCACCGATGGGATGACCGAAGCACTTCAAGCCACCGTCGATTTGACACGGCATGGCGCCGTCGCGGTCGTAGCGGCCGTCGAGAATATCGAACACCGCCCGGCCATCGTCGGAAAAGCCGAGATCCTCCATCGTCACCAGTTCGGTGATGGAGAAGCAGTCGTGCACCTCGGACAGGTTCACCTGGGTCTTGGGATCGGTGATCCCGGCTTCCTTGTATGCGCGCGCCGCTGCATTGCGGGTCGTCGCGACGTAGCTGCCGTCCCACTCGTTCATTTGCGTCTCGCGGCCCGAGCTGGTCGACAGCTGCAGCGCCTTGATCGTGACAAGATCCTTCCTGCCCAGCGCCTTGGCGATCTCTGGCGTAGTGACGATGGCGCAGGCCGATCCGTCAGACACGCCCGAACAGTCGAACAGACCGAGCGGATCAGAGATCATCGGCGCGTTCATGATCGTTTCCATCGACACGGCCTTCTGGAAGTGCGCCTTGGGGCTGTGAACGCCGTTCTGGTGGCTCTTCCACGACACATGGCTGATGGCGCGCTTCAGATCTTCCTTCGACGTGCCGTATTTCGCCCGATAATAGGGGGCGAGCTGGGCGAAGCCGGCGGGCGCGGAGCCCATCGGCATCCACATGTCGTTGAACGTGCCCTTGAATGGCGGCGGCAGACCGCCGAAGCCCGTGTCCTTCAGCTTCTCGGAACCGATCGCCAGCGCGATATCGACCGCGCCGGACGCAACGGCATAGACCGCGCCGCGCAGCGCTTCCGTTCCCGTCGCGCACATATTTTCGACGCGGCTGACCGGAATGCCTTCGAGCCGCAGCGCCATCGCCGCCGGGATCGAAGAGTTGCCGACGTTGATGGTCTCGCCCCAGCAGCCGAACCATGCGGCTTCGATCTGGCTGCGTTCGATGCCCGCGTCGGCCAGCGCCTCCTCAAAGGCTTCTTTCATCAGGTCGGGCGAACCCGCGTCCCACCGCTCCCCGAACTTGGAGCAGCCCATGCCAAGAATGGCGACCTTATCCTTAATACCCGTTGCCATCGCAGAAACTCCTCAAGCCGCGCCGAGCGGCGTTGCTTTCCAGAAATAGCGGTTATAACCGCGCTGCCGATCCTTTTCCTTGATCCGGTAAACCATCCGCAACTTGGCGCCGGTATCAATCCCGTCCTTGCCGATGTCCACCATTTCCATGAGCATGCGCGCGCCACTGTCGAAGCGGACAAAGCCGACCCAGAGTGGCGGCGCGGGGTGATAGGACAGCCAGTCGGCGGTGGAGGTCAGCACTTCGGCAACCTCATCGCGCAACGGCACGTCGGCGAACTGGTCGTTCGAGGCGTGGCAGTTGACGCAATATTGCAGCTGCGGGAACTGGACGGTGCCGCACTTGCCGCACTTGCCTGCGTTGAAGCCCTCCAACTGGCCGGCGGAGCGATATTGTTCGGTGAGCGCGGTCTTGCCGCTCTTTTCCGAACGCATGCCCCATTCCGCTTCGATGCCGTCATAGAAGGACAGCATCCGCAGATAGCTGTCGGTCGGCAGGGCGTCGGCGATCGAACCAGCAACGCCGCGGGCCGGACGGGCCGAGGTGATTGCGTCGGTCGCCTGGAAGATCAGCACGTCGGCGCCCTGGCCGAAGCCCACCAGCAGGATGCGATCGCCCGGCGCGGCTTTTTCAAGAGTCGCGGCAAGCATCAGCAGCGCATGGGCCGCACCGGCATAACCAACGCCATCTTCCAGCCCACCGGCAACGGCGCCCGCGAACTTCAGCTTCTTTGCAACCGCATCCGCTGCACCCTTGAGGTAAGAGGGCATCACGAAATGCTGAATGTCGCCAATGGTGAGTTGCGCATCGTCCAGGGCGGCCTTGACCGCGTTGGGGACGATCTTCGCATAACCCTCGTCACGGACCCAGCGCTCTTCCCAATTATAGTCGCTGTCCGCGCCGGCCGAGCGGAAATGATCGACGAACACATTGGCCACCGTCGCGGAGCCGACAAGGCGCGCGGCCACATTCTGGTCGGACACCACGAAAGCGGCGGCGCCCGCGCCGAAGCTCAGCTCCTGCGTGCTGGCGGGCTTGGCGAACGGGTTGTCGGCGGCGATCACCAGCGAGGATTCAGTGCCCTTGAGCGCCTGCAGCAGCGCCGACGTGCCCGCCCGCTGCGAACCGGCCGCGTCAGATGTCGCCACACCGTCGGCGGCGCCGAGCGCGCGCGCCACGATGGCCGCGTTCTGAAGATCGGCATAGGGAAGGCTGGTGGAGGCAAGCCGCACCGCGCCGACACCCTGCAGACCGCCCGGCCCGACCGCGTCGCGCGCGGCTTCCACGCCCATGGTGATCGCATCTTCGTCCCAGCTGGTGAACGCGCGGCTGCCCTTGGCTTGGCCTTTCAGACCCGGCGCCATCCATGCATGGGCGGCGGCGATGATCGAACGATCCAGCCTAAGACGAGGAATATAGGCGCCAAAGCGCGAAATACCGAATTCAGTCATGCACCTCACCCGTTCGAGGCCAAGGCCTCACATGGTTGCAACATACAGCGGGGCGACCAGCCAAAACAAAACCGCTAATGTGCCTGACATCGGCGGTTCAGAGTATCGGTTTTCGCGCCGGGAACATCGTTTCCGTAGGGAAACGGGCTGTGCTGTACCCCTCGCTTGAGATTTAGTGTGCTATCGTACATTATGCAAGTTACTTATTGTCACGGTCGCCAAAGGCTTGCATCAGGCCGGTAGCTGTTTTTTGAAAGGTTGGCATTCTTGGCACGCATTTCCTTGTCAGAGGTTCCCGAGACCGGCACCCGAGTCGTGACGGTCGAAGGGCGCAACATCCTGCTATGCCGCAGCGCGTATGGGCCGCGCGCCATGGACGAAATCTGTCCGCATCAGAAGCTTTCGCTGGACGGGGGGCGGGTGCGCGGCAATTTCATCATGTGTCCGCATCATGGCGCGCGCTTCAGTCTGGAGGATGGCAAATCGCTTTCGCCGCTCACGCCCAACAGCCTGAAGCTCTTTCCCACGCGGATCCTCGGGGACGAATTGGAGATTGATTGCGACGCCGGATGAAGTGCGGCTCCTTTCGGATGATCGGGCATTATATCCCGATCTTCCCAGTGGAAACTTCTGGCAGCGCAATCGCCCCAATATAATGTATCTGACATTCAGCATCCGCGCGGCTGCGCCGATCTGCTCGACAACGGCAAGGTGAATGCCGATAGCTGAATAGGAGAGGTTTCTTGTCTACGTCCGCCCGTCTTTTGCGTTCCCTCAATCAGACAGCGCGTCGGCTGTTCGGCCCGAACGTGGTGTATGCGTCCGATCAGGAGGCGATTCTTGCATCGCTCAACATCCTTGAATCGCGCGAGACGCTGGAGGCTGATCTCTTTTCGAACTGGCATGCGCGCCTTTCGACCCAGTTGGCGGATCTGACGAGCAGCCTGTCGCTTTCCCGATTGGCGCCTGACCTGGGCAAGAATACCGAAGCGCTCAAGGCGCAATTGGCGCAGCCGGCTCCAACGGCTGCCGAACGTGAAGCCGTGTATCGGGACGTCATGCGCGACTGGTCGGCACTGGTCGAGCGCATCGCCGGGGATCCCCGTTTGCCGGCCGAAACCCGCCTGAAAATTGTATTTGAAACGGGACAGACCGAACTCAAGCGCGTGAACGAATTGTGCGGTGACCTGCTGCCGCCAGATGTGGTTGAGGATACCGAAGTAACCCCCGAAAGGTTGCAGCGCTATCTGGTCGATCGTTTTTCCGACGAAACGATCAAGATTGTTTCCTGTCGTGTCCTGCCCGGTGGATTCGGCAAGGAAACGATCATGTTCGCGGTCGAAGGTGACAAATTCAATGGCGAATTCGTCATGCGCCGCGACCGGGACGAACCGACGGTCGACAATGACTGCCACCGCGTCTCGCGTGAGTTCCCGGTTATCCGGGCGGCCTTCGACCATGGCTTCCCGGCGCCCGAGGCACTGTGGGTGGACACCAGCCACGCGCTTCTGCCCGGTGGCGACTTCATCATCATGACGCGCGCGCCGGGCACGACAGGCGGCGATGTGCATGGAGCGTCGGGCAAGGTGGACCGGTCGCTGGTCGAACTGCTGGCGAACAGCGTGGCCCAGCTCCATTCGCTGCCGCCGCTGCGTGAGCTTGGTGCCCTTACCGAAGCGATTGCGCCGGAGCTTTGGGACCTGCCGCTCAAGGAAGTCACGCGGCGTTATATCCAGTCGATCCGCGACATCTATCTGCGGGAGATGGCGGTGCCGTCACCCGCCACCCTGGCGCTCTATGGCTGGGTCCTTGACAATATTCCTGACGCGCCGGGTCGGCCGGTGCTGCTGCATGGAGACATCGGCTTCCACAATTTCATCGTCGATGATGGCAGGCTGAGCGCCGTGGTCGATTGGGAGTTCGCGCATATAGGCGATCCAGCTGATGATGTCGGCTATGTCCGCAATACGGTAGGCCGCTCGCTCGACTGGGACGAATTCATGAGCATCTATCGGGCAGCGGGCGGACCCGAACTGAGTGATGCGCGGATCCGCTTCTTCCAGATCTGGGGGCACCTGCGCAACCTGACCGCCAGCCAGCTGACCACCAACTGCTTTGAAACGGGCAAGCTCGACGAATTGAAGCTGGGCCATGTCGGCCATTCGATGATGGCGGGCTTCCTCGCCCCGATCATGGCTCTCATGGAGCCCCAATCCGCATAAGATGAGCGGAACGTGGCGACAGTCACGTTCCGTGCGGGCTTACCATCAGCTTGGCCGGATGGGAGCCAGTGCGCATGGCTTCAAACTGGTCGGGCAGAGCATCGAGGTCGATCGTTCCACCGATCATGGCCCGGGGCTGCACCGCACCGCTCGCCATGATCTCGACGCTCTGGCGGAACTCGGCCGAGCCATAGGCGACGCTGAAGCGCAGCAGGATATCCTTGTACATCGCAACCGCAGGCAGGATCGGGTCCGCATGGATGCAGCCCCCCAGCGACAGCACGGTGCCGCCCAGGCGAACCAGTTCGATCGCCTGCTGGATCGTGCCCGCCGCGCCCGCCGCCTCGATCACAATATCGGGCATGCCGCCTAACTCGCGGACGAGATTTTCGGACAGGTCCTCGCCCACCGTCAGGAAAGCGTCCGCGCCCATCGCGGCGGCCAGCGCTTCGTTGCGCCTGCTGCGCGCGACCATGGCGATCGGCCCGGCGCCCAATTGCCGCGCCCAGAAGGCAGCCGCACCGCCAATGGCGCCGGCGCCGATGATCGCGACGCGCGCCCGCGGCAGATCCGGCAATCGCCGGACGCCGCGGAGGCCCGATGCGAGAGGCTCGACGAGGGCCCCGTCCTCGAACGTCAACTGGTCGGGCAGGCGGATCGCCTTGCGGGTATCGATCAACGTATATTCGCTATAGCCGCCCGCCAGCGATTCCATGGAAGTGCAATGCAGCGGCATGTCCTCAAGGCAGGCCGGACATTGGCCGCAGCCGGCGATCGGCAGGGCCGTCACGCGATCCCCGACCTTGATGTCAACCACGTCGGTGCCCCGCTCGACCACCACACCGGCATATTCATGTCCAAGCGCGGTTCCGCAGGGAACATCGAAGGGGCTGCCGCTGGTCATGTGGAGATCAGATCCGCAAATGCCGCAGCGTTCCACCCGGATCAGCGCCTGATGGGCGGAGGGATGCGGTATGGCGCGGTCCTCGATCGCCAAAGGCTTGCCCGCACCAATGAAGATTGCCGATCTCATCCGCTCCGATCCTTGCGATTTTCTAGGATGCCAGCATACGGTAAGCGGTCGATTCGACAATGGACAAAAGGAGAGAGGCGTGTCTGAAGGGGTGAACGTGCCGCTACGCTATCAGGATGTGAATGCCCGCTGGGTGACGGAAGCGTTGCGTGGGACGTGGCCCGATGTCGAGGTGAAGGACGTTCGCCCGGGACCCATTTTCGGCTATAAGCAGAATAAGTTCCGTATCGAGGTCGACTATGTGGCCGACGGCAACGATCGCCCCCGTACCTTCATCGTCAAGGGCAACTTTCCCGGTGAAAATGATCCCTCGACGGGCTCCGCATGGGCGATGGCGAATGAGCTGCGCTCCATCCGCGACATAGCCCCGCTGGTCGCCGCGCCCGAAGGGCCTAAATGGCACCATATCTCGGTGGGCGAAGAAGCTTCGGCGATCCTGATGGAGGATCTGACGCCCAGCGGCGCGATCTTCTTCGATGCGTTTCACACGCTGGGCCTGGGCCAAGCCATGGGGTTCATGGACGCCTTTGCCAAGATGCACGCCAGCTGCTGGAACAGCCCGATGTTTGCCGAAGGCGGGGTGATGGGCCCCGGTACGCTGGCAGAGGAAAACCGGCGGCTGGTGAACGACGTCTATTTTCCGACCTTCTTCGATCCGAAAAATTGGCAGTCCTATGTCGACCTGCCCCGGGGCAGGGCACTGCCCAACGCCTTCCAAAATCTCGACAAGGCGCAGAAAGCCTGGACGAACCTTTGGGCGTTACTGCCGCAGACGGCGATGGTCGTCGTTCATGGCGACGAGCATCTCGGAAATCTCTACGTCACGGCGTCGGGCAAGCCTGGCCTCATAGACTGGGTTGCCCGGCCGGAACATTGGCCGATCGGCATTTCCTATTTCATGCTGTGCGCCATCGACGTGGCCGACCGGCGGAAATGGGAGCGCGCGCTGCTGTCGCATTATCTGACGCGGCTGGCGGCTTATGGCGCGCAGGACGTGCCTTCGTTCGAGGAAGCCTGGTTCATTTATCGGTGCGCGACTTTCTATCCGGTCGTAACCTGGCTCAATAATAGCGGGATCTGGCAGCCCGAGGCGATCAACACCGCCAATACGGTCCGTGCGGCTACCGCTGCGCTGGATCATGATGCGTTCGGCTTGCTCGGCGTCTGACAGGCCGGCGGGTCAGCCCGCTTTCACTCCACAAAAAGGGGCAGGCCGAAACCTGCCTCTTTTGTGGACTAGGGAGAAACTGTGCTGATCAGATTGCGACGCACAGTTCGGACGCAAGAACAGGCCTCAGCCAAATCAGGCACTTTAACCCTGGTCATCCTTATAAGTGGGATAATCGGTGTAACCCGTAGCCTCGCCCACATAGGCAAAGTCGAAATTCGCCTGGGCGAGCGGCTTGCCCTCGCGGAAGCGGGTGACGAGGTCGGGATTGGCGATATAGGGACGGCCGAAGGAGATCGCCTCCGCCTTGCCGCTGGCGATATACTCGCCTGCCGTTTCAGCGTCGAAGCTGCCATTCTGGATGATCGTGCCTTTGAACACGCCACGCAGATGGTCCATGACGGGATAGTCGGGCTTTTCCATAAAGCCCGACGCGATCGGCTCGATCAGGTGGATGTAGGCTAAGCCATAGTGCTGCGCCAGCTTTCCGATGGCTTCGGTTAGCGCCGCCGGGTTGGCATCGCCCATGCCCTTGCGTTCGCTGGTGGGGCTAACGCGCAATCCGACGCGGCTGGGATCGATCTCCGCGACCACCGCCTCGATGATTTCCTTGAGGAAGCGGACGCGGTTTTCGACGCTGCCGCCATAGCCGTCGGTGCGCTGATTGGTCTTGGATTGCAGGAACTGGTCGATGATGTAGCCGTTCGCGCCATGAATTTCTGCGCCGTCGAAGCCGGCCGCCTTCGCGTTGCGCGCGCCCGCGCGATAGGCTTCGATCACCTGATCAATATCGGCCTGCGTCATCTCGCGCGGCACGACATAGGGCTTCATCGGCAGGAAATGGCTGGTGTCGCCCGCCGGCCGTGGCGCGAAGGTTTCGCCTTCACCGGCGATGGGGGACGGGCCGAGGGGGAGTTGGCCACCGATATAATCGGGCAGCACCAGGCGGCCCATGTGCCAGAGCTGCGCATAGATGCGGCCACCCTTTGCATGGACGGCGTCGGTCACGCCCTTCCAGCCATGCACCATCTCGTCCGACCAGATGCCAGGCGCGCGATACCAACCCATGCCGAGCGGATCGACGGCGGTGGCTTCCGAAATGATCAGCCCCGCGTCGGCGCGCTGGGCATAATATTCCGCCTGCAGGCTGGTCGGGACATGATTTTCATCGGCACGCGCACGCGTCAGCGGCGCCATGATGATCCGGTTCGGGATCTCGAGCGTGCCGATGGTCAGAGGCGCAAACAGGGCATCAATGGACATGGGAGGAGGCTTTCTACAAACAAAGCGGCGGCACGGATCAGGTGCCACCGCGCTGTGGGAGGGATCAGGGAAGGCGCGATCGAGCGACCTTCCCTGATGCCATCAGATGTATTCGATCAGGGATCGAGCCATTCACCCGGATTGATGCCGGCGTTGGACCGGGCGAACTTCAGGATCTTGGCGACGCGTTCACCCAGGACCGTGGGATCCTTCGACGCTTCGCAGCTCGGGCCATGCTGCCAGCTTTCCGCGACGGTAATGCCGTAGCCCCACACTTCGAACACGCGGCCGCTCACGGCGCGGGCTTCTGGGCTGGCCAGCCAGGCGACGAAGCCGGCAATCCATTCCGGATCGCGGCGTTCCAGCTGCTCCGGCGTCCATTCGCGCAGACCAGCGGTCATGCGGGTTTCGGCGCGCGGCGCGATGGCGTTCACGGTGACGCCGATGCGCTGCAGCTCGCGCGCGGCGACCTGGCTGAAGCTGGCGATGCCGCCCTTGGCCGCGGCATAGTTGGCCTGGCCGATATTGGCATAGAGCGCCGAGTGCGACGTCGTGTTGATGACGCGGGCGTCAGGCTGACGGCCGGCCTTGCTTTCCGTGCGCCAGTAATTGGCGGCGTGGTGGGTCGGCGCGAACGTGCCCTTCAGATGCACCTTGACGACGATGTCCCATTCATCCTCGCTCATGTTGACGAGCATGCGGTCACGCAGGATGCCGGCATTGTTGACGAGGATGTCGAGACGACCGAAGGTGTCGACGGCCTGATCGACCATCGCCTTGGCGTTTTCCCAGTTGGAAACGTCGCCGCCATTCACGATGGCTTCACCGCCGCGCGACTTGATTTCCTCGACGACTTCCTGCGCCGGCGTCAGGTCGGCGCCGCCGCCTGCTGCGTCGCCGCCCAGGTCGTTGACGACGACCTTCGCGCCATGTTCGGCCAGCTTGAGTGCGTAGGTGCGGCCGACGCCACGACCACCGCCGGTGACAATGGCCACCCTCCCTTCAAGAAAACTCATCTTTCGTTCCTCGCTCTTGATAATTGACTTGGATATTAAAGCGTTGCCGGTCACCTAAAGCGTGACGCGGGTTCCGCTGGCTGCAGATTTTTCAATGGCGTCGATCAGGCGATGCCGCTTCACCGCATGCTCGAAAGTGGGGCATGTCGACGTGCCATCGCGCAGGTCATTGGCGAGGCGAACATAGGCCTGCGCCACATTTTCCGCGAACGGTGGTACGTCGGGCGCCCACTTATATTTGGCCGGCACCGCCAGCGGCGCCACGGCCTGATCACCGTCGCGGCCGCCGAACAGGGTCAGTGGGAACATCTGGGCATGGCCGGCATCGGCGGTGGCGACGATATCGCCTTCCGTGCCGTTGATTTCCCAGCGGAAATTGGTGCCGCGCGAAACGCCGCCGCGATAATGGACAGCGGCGATCGCGCCGCCTTCCAGCGTGCCTGTGACCGTCATCTGATCCTCGGCCGTCATCGGCATCTGCTTGCCATCGGGAACCAGGGTGAAGCTGTCGCGCCGGTTGGCGAGCGTGGCGGTCAGCGACGTGAACTCGCCCAGGCACATCGCCACCGCGTCGATGGTGTGGCCGAAGGGAATCGTCAGCAAGGTCGCGCCATTTGCCTTGTCCGCCGTATAGGCGTTGGGCTGGTCGATGAACGCGCCCCAGTTCATGCCTGAACCGACCAGCGTGGTCGACAGCACCGTGCCGACATAGCCCTCGGCGATCAGGTCGCGCACATAGTTGAAGCTGGGGGCGGAGCAGGCCTGCAGGCCGACGGCGCCGATCACGCCCTTTTCCCGGGCGAGGGCGGCCATGCGCTCGGCTTCGGCCAGGCCATTGCCCAGCGGCCATTCGCAATAGACATGCTTGCCCGCCTCGATCGCGGCGGTGACGAGTTCGAGATGATGGGGGACCTTCACCGCCACCACGACCAGATCGACGTCCGGGTCGTTAACCAGGGCCTGATGATTGTCATAGGCCTTCGCCACGCCGAATTCCGCAGCCGCGGCCGACGCGCTTTCCTGTCGAGTCGTGCTGAGCGCGCGAATCTCATAGTCGGGAAGAGCCCGAAGCGCGGGAATGTGGGACAGGGCGGCCCAGCTGCGCCCCGGCGCTACGCCGATGATTCCGACGCCGATCGTCATATTGTCCCTCACTTAGTCCGCTACCGATTGGTCCGTAAGCGTACTATATGCTTTACTCAGGGACTGCAATGCCTTGCTCATGCCAACGCCGCCATCGCCTGCTGAAACTGGGCCGCATCGAAATAGTCGCGCCAGCGGGCGATCAGGCCATCGCGCAGTTCAAACGTGCCCATGACCGGCATTTCGATCCACTGGCCCTTGATGAGAAAACGGTCGAGCCGTTCCGTCAGCACCGCGCCGTCGGGCGTTTCAGCGGCATGAAGGACGCGCCAGTCGATCGCTTCGGCATCGCCCACGAACATCGCCAGCCCCTCGCGGATCGCATCGCGCCCGACCAGCGGCGGCCAGGGGATATTATGATAGAAGCAGTCGTCCGTCATGGCCGCCAGGATTGCATCCAGGTCGCGGCGACTCCAAAGCTCGATGAAGGCCAGAGCCTGATCGCGATTCGTCATCATTGTGCCTCTCCTGCTTCTTCGGTCATTCTATTTGTTCGTCCATTGCGGCGGCCGTCGTTCGACAAAGGCCCGCTTGCCTTCTACCGCGTCCTCGCTGTCCATCACTTCTTGCAGAGTTGGAAAATGGCGCATGTCGAGCGCGGAGGCGAGGTCCGGCAGATCGAACGAGCCATAGGCGATTTCCTTTGAACAGCGAATGGCGATCGGCGCGCAGGCCACGATCTGTTCCGCCCAGCGCCGCGCAGTCGGCATCAGTTCCTCGGGCGCCACGACCTCGCTCGCCAGGCCGATGGCGAAGGCTTCCTGCGCACCCACGGTCCGCGCGGTCAGAATGATGTCCATTGCCCGCTTCATGCCCACCGAACGGGGCAGGCGTTGGATGCCGCCGCCGGCAGCGGCCCAGCCGACCTTGGGTTCGGGCAGGCCGAAGGTCGCGTTGGTGGAAGCGATGATGAAGTCGCAGGCGAGCGCGAGTTCGAAACCCCCGCCCAATGCCATGCCGTTGACGGCGGCAATGACCGGCAGCGGATAGGCCGCGCGCCCGTTGAAGCCGGCAAAGCCAGCCTCGCCGATTTCCATGACGCCGGTTTCCAGATTGTCCTTCAGGTCATAGCCCGAACAAAAGGCCCGATCGCCCGCGCCGGTGATGATGACGGCGCGCACCTCCTGCATCGCCGGCAACCGGTCAAACAGGTCGTTCAATTCATGGTGCGCGGCTGGATGCAACGAATTCATCCGGTCGGTACGGTTGATGGTGACGGTGGCGATCCCATCGGCAAAGGCAAGCGTGCAAAAGCGGCCCTGATCCGTCATGACTGACCTGCTGCATCCTTCGGCATGGGTTCGCGCCTGTGATCGCGAAGGCCTATTGATACGCTGCAATATGATATATATGCAAATGATATCTTCGGCATGGGAGGGGACGAGTGGCGGTTACCGACACGCTCAAATTTGCGGGCATTCGTGCGATTATCGCGCAGAAAATGACAGAAAGTCTGGAAAAGACCGCGCAGCTCAGTTTCTTCTGCGACATCGACGCCAGCAAGCTGGCGGCCGCGCGGGATTCCTGGAAAGCCGCTGGCATCAAGATCGGCTATGAGGATCTGATCGCGAAGGCGGTGTCGCTGGTCCTGCCTGACTTTCCGATCTTCAACGCGGTCGAAACCCCGGCGGGCGTCGAATTGCATGACGAATATCATGTCGGTTGCGCCATTGCTTTGCCGGGCGCGCTGGTGGCGCCGGCGATCTTCAACGTCGAACGGCTGACGCTGCCAGAGATCGCCGAAAAGCGCGCGGATCTGGTCGCGCGGGCTCGCATCAACAAGCTGACCATTGCGGAGCTGACCGGCGCCACCATCACGCTCACCAATCTGGGCCTGACCCGCGTCGAACATTTCACGCCGATCCTGACCTATCCCCAGCAGGCGATCATCGGACTTGGCCGGATCGCGCCCAAGCCGTGGGTCGGCGAGGACGGGCAGACGCTGGTCGTGCGCCCGGTCATGGGCCTTTCGCTGACCGTCGACCACCGTGTGATCGATGGCGGTCCCGCCGGCGATTTCCTCAGCCGGCTCGCGCAGGCACTGGAAAGCGCGGAAGGTCTGTCCGCGCCCGCCTAGTCGTTGCCGAGCAACTGGCGGATATTGGCTTTCACCAGCGCCAGCGTGTCTTCGGTGATGCGCTGATGCTCGGGCGAAACGCCAGCCAGGATCGAACGGTTGAGCTTGTTGCCGACTTTCTGCATGTCCCCGATCACGTCGAAGCCCTTCTGCGTGATGAAGACGCGGCGGGCGCGGCGGTCATCAGCGTCCATGCGGCGTTCAACATATCCCGCCGCTTCCAGCCGGTCGATCAATCCACCGATCGTCACCTTGCCCACGTCCATATGGCGGGAAATGTCGACCTGCATCATGCCGTCCCGGCCGACGCGTGAAAGCGTGGCAAGAACCGACCATTGAGAGCGCGTGACGCCACGGGAACGCATCGCATCGTCGAACAAGGTCCGGCGCATGCGCGAAACATCATGGACAAGAAAGCCGAAGCGGAATGGCCGGACCACGGGCCGGTTGTCGGCGTCGCCGTCCGTTTTCTTGTCCATCTTTTTCCCAGTCGTCTTCATCGTCTCTTGGGGCTCCTTGGCGGCATGCAACCCGGGTACCAGAGCATGGACGTCGAGAATGTCACGGTGTGTCCGAAACAGGTTGCAAATGTACTATATGTTATCATACGAAATGCCGCAAAGCGCCAGGTGTTTCTGGCAGGAGAGCGTTGATGCTGTTACATGAGGATTATCCCCACACCGTTCCGACGCGCGCGTGGCTGCGCTGGAAGGAAAATTACTTCTGGGTCTTCATGGATCCGGAGCGGGATATTTCCTGCCTCGCCCATTGTACCGCCGAACCGACCTATGACCGGGCCTTCGCCTCCTTCACGGTCTTGCACAAGGGCAAGAAGCTGATCAGCGGCAAGGAAGTGCCGATGCCCTCGCCCTTCGAGCATCAGAAGGAACTGCACTACGGCAATCTGGCGCTGCACTTCCTGAAGCCCCAGGCTGAATTTCGCGTCGAGTTCGAGGATGAGAATGTCTCAGCGGTGCTCAACTTCACGCGCCGCATGCACCTGTTCGATTTCCAGGCCTGCGCGGACGTCAATCCGGACTGGTTCTCGGTGTCGGAAAATACCGCGTTCGAGCGAAACTCCTTCCGGCATCAGGGCCAGTGCATGAACGCGACCGGCAATGTCACCTTCAAGTCAGGTGAGTGGGCCGGCACGTCTATCGACGTCGATGGTTCGGGCTATCGCGATCATAGCTGGGGCATGCGCAACGATCAGATGACGCTCAGTCACAACTGGACCTTCTTTAATTTCAAGGACATGGGCTTCCACTTGTTCCGCGTGCGCAATGTCATCCGCCCGGAAAGCCAGACCTCCGAAGGCTATATCGCTCGGCCGGAAGGCAATGAGGTGGTGAAGGCGCTGGACATCGAACATGTCGGCGAAGGCCCCGACGGCATGCCTGACAAGGTGATCTATCGCGCGACCACGCTCAGCGGGGAGAAATTCACCCTGGTCGCTGACGTCGGCAACGCCTTTGCGCGCCTGCCGCTGCATTCGCAAAAGCCCGGCTCCAAAGTCTATCTCAATGTCGAGAATATGTGCCGGGTGCGGTGCGAGGAAACGGGCGAGGAAGGCCTCGCCAATGTCGAGATCGGCGCGCTGGTCGACGCCTGATCCCAAAGCCCGGGGCAAACGGCGTCCCGCGCCGCTCGCCCCGGCGCTCCTGTCATCGCAGAGGGGTGGAGCATGGACGTTCCCGAGCATTTTCGGTTTGAGGTGCAGGATCATGTCGCCACGATCACTTTCGATCGTGCCGACAAGCTCAATGCCTTCACCCGGCCCATGGCGCAGGATCTCGTGGCGATGTTCGACCGCGTCGATGCGGACGATGATATCCGCGCCGTGATCCTGACGGGCGCTGGCCGCGCCTTCTGCGCGGGCGCCGATCTTTCGCCGGGCCAGTCGTCCCTGTCGTCAGCGCGACCGACGGACGAAGCGCCTGCCGAGGTCGACTGGACGGATCCCGCCACGCGCGATTTCGGCGGGTTGATCACGCTGCGTCTTTATGACTGTCTTAAGCCCGTGATCGTGGCCTTCAACGGCCCGGCCGCCGGCATGGGCGTGACGATGGCGCTGGCGGCAGATTTCCGCCTTGCTTCGACCAGCGCAAAATTCACTCTGCCTTTCACGCGCCGGGGAATCGTGCCGGAATCGGCGTCCAGCTGGTTCCTGCCGCGCATCGTGGGGCTGGCGCAGGCGCTGGAATGGACGCTGACGGGCGCGACCTTTTCCGCGGAGGAGGCGAAGGCCGCCGGGCTCGTCCGATCGCTGCACGAACCGCAGGATCTGCTCCCCGCTGCGACAGCTCTGGCCCAGGACATCGCAGCGAACACGGCGCCCGTGTCGGTTGCGCTCACCCGGCAGATGCTGTGGCGTTCCTTCGACATGGCGCATCCGATGGCGGCGCATCGGATCGAGAGCCGTGGCATTTATGCCCGCGCGCGGGCGGCGGATGTTCGGGAGGGCGTGCAAAGCTTTCTGGAGAAGCGATCGCCCGATTTCCCTGACAAGGTATCGAGCGACATGCCCAGCTTTTTCCCATGGTGGGAAAGCGAAAATTACTGAAGTGTGATATTTGTGCCGCGCATTTCCCGTAACCGCGCAAGAGGTTAGTTTCGCTTCTTGCGGCGCCGATGCGGTCCCGTTATAGGTTTGCAGGCATACGATAGGCTTCAACAGTGGACGAGCCCACAGGAAAATCCGGGGCCGTGTTGAATTCGGAATCAACAATTGCAAAAGGGGAGGATGCGAATGCTTCGGACATCCATTTTTTCGATAG
This sequence comes from Sphingobium sp. MI1205, assembly GCF_001563285.1. NCBI lineage: Bacteria > Pseudomonadati > Pseudomonadota > Alphaproteobacteria > Sphingomonadales > Sphingobiaceae > Sphingobium > Sphingobium sp. MI1205. Next base: position 135,992 of record NZ_CP005189.1, on the reverse strand, counting down.
GTTCAGTGCGTAAGTCACGTTTGGCTCTGCTGGTGTCTTGTGCGGCTATCGGTGGTTCGACTCTGTTCAGTGGCATGGCCAGTGCGCAGGAAAACCAGCTTCAGGACATCGTCGTCACTGCGCAGAAACGATCGCAGAATGTTCAGGATACGCCGCTGTCCGTGACGGCGGTTTCCGGTGATCAGCTGACGTCCGCCGGCATTTCGACCGTTCAGGAACTCAACCGCGTCGACCCGGCCCTGCAAATCGGACAGGCGACGGGTACGGTCACGACCTTCATTCGTGGCATCGGCAACCCGGTCACGACCGCGGGCAACGAAGCGAGCGTGCCGGTATATATTGACGATGTTTACTTCGTCCGCGCGTCAGTGCCTTTCTTTGATCTCGCCAGCGTCGAACGCGTCGAAGTGCTCAAGGGCCCTCAGGGCACATTGTTCGGTCGTAACGCGTCTGGTGGTGTGATCTCGATCTACACCAAGGATCCGAGTCAGAATGCTGAACTCGAAGCACGACTTGGTTATGCCAATTACGAGACAATGGATGCCAAATTTTATCTGAACCTGCCGGTTACGGATACTCTGGCGGCCAATGTTTCCGTCAGCTATCATAATCAGGACAAGGGTTGGGGCAAGAACCGAACCTTGGTCGATCCCTTCGACACGTCGCTCGGCTATCTGCCCAGCAATGACGATTACTGGAAGAGCCGCAGCTTCAGCACGCGGGGCAAGATCCTGTGGGAGCCCGCCGACGGCCTATCGGTCAAGCTGATCGGCTATTATCAGAATAGCTGGAGCCAGATCGGCATCTACTCGCGTCCTTTCCCTGGCACGGAGGGTGGAACGCCTGATCCGGCGCACAATGGCTTTGGCAATTCGGGGAACTTCCCCATCCCGTCGCAGGTGCTGCCGCCGCTCGGTTTCTACGACGTTGCGCTCGGGGCGACCCAGAAACAATATGATGATTCGGAAGGCTATGGCTTCTCCGGCCGCGTCGACTATGAAATGGGCTTCGCCGATGTCGTCAGCATCACCGCCTATCGTAAAAACAAGGAGCTATATGCTTCTGCGGGAAATTACTCTCCCTATAACTGGACTCGTTATGACCTGAACATTGTCGACAACCAGTTCTCCCAAGAGTTCCAGCTGAAGTCTAAGGCGGGTTCGCCCGTCAACTGGATCGCTGGCCTCTATTATCTGAACGCCGATGGTGGCTTCGACCCGACCACAATCTACGGTCCGGGTATGGAGGCGCTGCTGGTGGACTCGGTCAACATACGGGGTGAGCAGAACGTCAAATCCTATGCCGCTTTCGGCCAGCTGACATACCCGATCACCGAAAGCACCAATATAACCGGCGGCCTGCGCTACACGATCGACAAGGTGGCAGGCCGCGGCAGCACCACGACACTGTTCATTCCGGAGTTGCCGTTCCTGCTTCAGAACGTGCCTGCGGTCGCGGCGGCATTCGGTGCGCAGAACGGAAATGTCTTCGATGCAGCGACGGCGAATGCCATCGTGGCAGGGGCCCAGACGCCGGTGGACAATGTGCCTGGCGGCGGTGTCGCCCGAAAGACGTTCAAGAAGTTGACGTGGAAGGCTACAATCGACCACAAATTCTCTGAAGACATCATGGTCTATGCCAACTACAGCCGCGGTTACAAGGCGGGCACGTTCAATACTCTGCCGCTTGATCAGGCTGAGCCGCTGTCGCCTGAAGTGGTTGATGCCTATGAAATTGGCTTCAAGACAGAACTGGCTGACCGTCGTATCCGCTTGAACGGCGCGCTGTTCTGGAACGACCTGAGCAACCCGCAGGTGCAGGCGCAGCGCAACGGCCTGGTGTTCCTGAAAAATGCAGGATCGGCCCGGACCAAGGGCGCCGAGTTCGACCTGACCGCCGTCGCCGCCGAAGGTCTGACGCTTCGAGTGGCCGGGACATATCTGATCGCCAAGTTCCGCGACTTCCCGGACGCGCCTTCCTACTGTCCCAACCCGCAGGTGAATGCGGCAACCTGTCAGGCGCTCACTCCCAACCTGCCGATTGCTCCCGGCAATTTGAATACCATCGTGGTCGATGCTTCGGGCAATTACATGCCCTACGCCTCGAAATGGAAGTTCAGCGGCGGGTTCAGCTATGACTATAAGCTTGCAGACGATAGCGAGCTTACATTCGATATGAACGCCAACTGGGCCAGCAAATTCAACTGGGATGCTGACAACGTCATCAAGGAACCCGCTCACCTCCTTCTCGACGGTTCGGTCTCCTTCACGCCGGCGGCTGCAGAGCATCTGACCTTGCGCTTCTGGATGAAGAACATCACGGGCGAAAAATTCAATATCAACTATTATGCCCAGGCATCCGGTTCCGCTTTTTCCACCGCTCCGGGTGCGCCGCGCACCTATGGCGGCGAACTGGTGTTCAAGTTCTAAGCCATCTAAAATCTTAAAAAGGGGGCGGTCGACAGTGTCGGCCGCCCCCTTTGTTCGTCTAGGGATAATTGACTGAAAGGAAGATGCCATGCGGTTCTGGCTGCACATTCACAACACGCCGCCTGAACAGGGCCTGGAACTGGCCATCATGGCGGAACAACTCGGTTTTGAAGGCGTGCTAGGCGACGATCACTGGTTCATGCCAGCCGGAACCGGCGTGCAGGATCCCAATGAACGTGCGCCCTTGCCGATGGATTACATCTTCCCCGACATATTCGCCTTCGGCGGCGCAGTGCTTGCCCGCACGAGCCGGTTGAAATTTGGTTCGTGCATCATGGTTCTGGCCAATCGGACCAATCCTTTCCTGGTCGCCAAGGGGGCGGCGACACTCGCGCGCCTTAGTGATGACCGGTTCGTCATGGGTGTCGGCACCGGCTGGATGCGCGACGAATATGACATGGCTGGCGTCGACTGGAGCAGCCGCGTTCCCCGCACGGTGGAAATGATGGAGATCCTGCGCAAGCTATGGAGCGACAAGCCCGCCGAACATCATGGCACCTTCTTCGATTTCCCGCCCACCTTTGCAGAGCCGCGTCCGGCGCGGCCCATTCCCATCTATATGGGATCGGTGGCGCCGGTGGCGCTGCGGCGCACCGGTAAGGTAGCGGACGGGTGGATGGGGATGACGTCGAAATTGTCGGACGTCGCCGGTCAGATCGCGCTGATTGAGGAAGGTCGGCGCGATGCCGGGCGGGAAAAGCTTCCCTTTGAATATATGGTCGGCCTCGCCCCCCATGACGACGGGTCCCTGCCTTCGCTCGACGATTATAAGCGCGCCGCCGATCTGGGCGTGACCCAGCACCATGTCGGCCCGATCGACCATGCGCTGGGCGTGCTCCGGTCCAGCTTCGACGACAAGAAGCGCTTCGTCGAGGAGTTCGCCCAACGCAACATGCGGTAACCGGGAAAGGAAAGGGCGCGCAGGAAACAGTCCGGCGCGCCCCTTGGGATCGGTCAGGATCGGATCAGCGATTGAGATCGCGGTCGATCAGTTCGTGCCATGCCTGGATCATGCCTTCCTGATAGGCGCCCAAGCGTGAATGCGGCGCGCTCGGATCGGCGGCCTTCAGGCCTTTCTGGATCAGCGGCAGATTGCTCATGTCCTGATCGAAGATCATGCCCAGGAAGCTGTAGGCCGGTGCCTTTTCCGCGATGCTTTCATGCTCGCCGATTTCGATCACTTCGGCGGCCGGGGGACGTGGCTGTCCTTCCGCATAGGGCATCAGCAGGCGAACGTCGAAATAGCAGTAATTCGGATCGCTCTCATGGGGCAGGAACTGGTAAACGAACGGCACCGCTTCCGACAGCCACAACGTGAAATGCGGGTAGAGGAAGTAGAGCGCGCTGTCGAGCATGACGGCGTCTGGCTGGCCATTGAGCCGACCATAGGTCTGCTCATAGACGTCACGAGCCCATTTCGCGACCTGGGCGCGAATGTCCCCTTCAGGGTCCAGCTCCGGCATGGTGGCGTTGGGATAATGCCATGCCTGCTGCACCTGCGCGAAGGCCAGGCCCGCCATCAGCGTGGTCGCCGAAGCGTCCGCATGCATGCTTGGCACCGCCGAAGGCACGGCTTCGCGCGCTACTGCGCCCATGGGCGTGGTGAAGATATCATATTGCGACTGGCTGTCGCCGGTGAAGGGAACGCCTTCCGGATGCGTCGCATAGAGGTGATAGGATTCCTGGAAGGCTTCCTGCGTGATCTTCCAGTTGGCATGGACCAGTTTGCGGAACCGGGCCTTGGTATAGCGCTTTTCAGGCGCGAAGTCCTTGAAATGCGCGGGCATGGGCCCCAGCGCCTCCAACAGCGGGCGCGCATCCTTGTCGGCATTGACGAAGATAAAGCCGCCCCAGCGCTCCAGCCTGATTTCCGGCAGGGAGCCATTGAGGCGCGTGATGTCCGGAAAGTCCCAATGGCTGGGAATCCGCTTCAGCCGCCCGTCCACATTCCATTCCCAGGCATGATAGGGGCAGCGGATCGTTTCGGCCGATTCCTTCTTCGCGCACAGCATCGTCCCGCGATGCAGGCAGCTGTTGTAGAAAGCGCGAAATTCGTCCTGTTCGGACCGGACGATGAAATAGGAATGCGATCCGACCTGCAGCGGCAAGCGATCGCCGACCTCCGGGATATCCTCCTCCCGGCAGGCAAAGATCCACTGCTTGGACCAGATCTTTTCCAGTTCCAGCTTGAAGAATTCGGGGTGGTAATAGCGGCGGTAGTCGATCTGCCGGTTGTCCGGCTCATAATCACCGCGGGCGCGCATGGCGTCATTTGCCCCTACGGAATCCTTCTCCCACAGTTCGCTCAGCAGCGGCCGATCCTTGCTCCCATAACCGCGGATACGGTCCTTGTTCAGCGTGGTTGCCACGATTTCGTTTCCTCTTCTTGCGATGCCTGGGGTCTGCTGATCCGGGCATTCTAATGGTATGCTGGATTACTACTAGCATTCTCCGGGAGCGCGCGCAACACCGAGTGCCATCAAGAGCATCACATATGCGAGTAACCGCCACTCATTCATGTATCTCGCGCGGTCAAGCCGCCATCGACCGGAATAACGGCGCCGGTGACGAAGGCCCATTCCGCTAGGCAGAGGCTCAGGATCATGTGCGCCAGCTCCTCAGGACGGCCGTAGCGCCCGAGCGCGGTCCTGCGCCGGGCGAAGGTCGCTCGGTCCTCGGCGGAAAATCTCCGGGTCAGGCCGGTTTCCACCGGGCCCGGACAGATGCAGCGTAATCAGCATGTCGATTGCCATGCGGCTCGCAGCCCCCAAGACCAGGGCGACGCGCCCGCTCAGGCTGCAGGCGGCTTCATAGGCAAGGCCGTCGATCATTGCTCTTCTTTCCTCTCGCTGCCCTAGAGCGGCAAAATAACGCTAGCATATCATTTGCCAGCGTCCTATTCTCTTCCGCCACGGGATCATGCAAGCGGATGGAGAGCGTATGTCGGAGACCGATTGGAACAGCAATCTGGGCCAGGGCTTCGGCAAGCATGTCGCCGAGGATGAATTTTACCATGGAGTCGGTGAACCGGTCGACTCACTGACGGAAACCTGGTTTTGGAACTTCCATGTGCCGGAAGCAGCCATCAACTGCTTCGCCTATTGCTGGGTGCATCCGACGCTGAAGGTCGTGACGTCCGGGCTGATGGTCTATCAGGGCATGAAGACCAGTCATCTGCAAGCCGAACTGTTCGATATCCGCGACTATATGTCGATGGATGCCGTGGGCGACGGCAGCGATATCCAGTTGCCCAACAGCATGCGCATGCAAACCATCGTGCCGCTGGAACATGTGCGGATGACCTTTGACGATCCGCAGCGGGAAACCAGCATCAATGTCGAAATGCGGGCCGTGGGCGTGCCGATCATGCGCGCCAACAACAAGCATTTCGAACAGGTGATGCATGTGACGGGCGATCTGGTCCTGCGCGGCGCGACGTACAAGGTCGACTGTCTGGCCGTGCGCGATCGCAGCTGGGGGGAACCGCGCCCGGAAAATCACAACCCGGCGCCGCCCTATACCTGGGTCACGGGCACCTTTGGCGAGGAATTCGCCTTCAACGTCGGTTCGCATGATGATCCCGATCGCGATCCGGAGTGGAAGGATGTCATGCCGGTGCCCGCGCGCATCTTCAACGACGGCTGGGTGGTTGTGAAAGGCGAGCAGCGCCGCGTGCGCAATTCATCGAAAATCACCGTCCGCACTCCCGACCGGCGCAGTCCCATCACCCACGACTACACTTTCGAGGATGAGCAGGGCGATAGCTATCATATCACGGGCAAGCTGATCGCGCAGGCGCCTTGGGGCGGCTGGTCCAACATGACATGTCATCTCGGCCTTGTCGAATGGGACTGGAACGGCAAGAAGGGCTATGGCGAAAGCCAGGAAGTCCAGTGGAACGATTATGTCTGGAAAATGTCGCAGCAAAAATAAGCCGTCGTGAGCGGGGGGAAGGGACTGCCATGACTACAGTGCGAGTGATTGCCTGGATCGTGATCGCGATCATGGGCGCCAATATTGCGAATGTGTTGCTGAACAGCGGCCTTCATCATGGCGTCGGCTTCGATACTTTTCTTGCCGGGTCGGGCGACCCGTGGCAGCTTTTCATCAACAATGATCTGGTCACGGGCCTGTTATTCATGGTGAGCTGGATGGCCCTTCGGGAAAAAGGCGGACGCCTGCTGGACACGATCGCCTGGATCTGGATGGTGATGTGGTGGGGCAACGTCGTCGTCGCCATCTATGTACTGCGCGCAGTCAGTCAGGCGAACGGGGATTGGCAGCGCTTTTTCCTCGGCGGCCGGGCGGGCGTCGTCGCCGCTGCTCCCGTCTCGGCCCCGGGACGGGCGCTGTGCGGGCTGGGAGCGATCCTCGTCTCTGCCTGGCTGATGTGGAGCCTTCAGGCTGCAAGCTTCGCGGCGATCCCAACCCTCGGATACGTGTTGGGCTTCCTGCCGATCATCCTGTCCTTTGCGCTCGTCGCATTCCCTGCCCGCCCAATGCCTGTTTCAGGAGGAAATCATGTCCACGCCGAAGTTCGATGACATTCCCAAGGACATCAATGCGCTGATCGCGGCGCACATCAAGCAGTATCTGACCGATCCTGAAGCCGCCCATATGTGGGACGCGCGACCAGTCGGGCTGCCGGGCGAGGCCACGACGCTGCTGCTCACTACCATCGGGCGCAAGAGCGGTGAACCGCGCCATGTTCCCCTGTTGTATGTCGATGATGGCGATGGCTATCTCATCATCGGGTCGAAGGGCGGCAATGTCGATCATCCAGTCTGGTTCCTGAACCTGCAGGCCAATCCAGAATGCGAAATCCGGGTGGGTGCGCCCCCGATCAAAGCCCGCGCGCGGGTGCTGGAAGGCGATGAAAGAGCGCGTGCCTGGAAGAAGATCACCGATCTCCATCATGTCTATGCCAAATATCAGGCACGGGCCGATCGCCAGATCCCGGTCGTGCGGCTGGAACCGATCAAGGAATGACGTAGGCTTGGCATGGTCGAAGCGCGGCTGATAACAGCCGTGCTGGACGCACGAGGAGAGGGTGCATGTCGGTCTATCTGATCGTCGAACTTGTCTACAGCGATCAATCCTGGCGCGAAGAATATCGCCGCGGGGTTCCGTCCTTGGTCACAGCCTATGGCGGCCGTTACCTTGCCCTTGCCACCCCTCCCGAACTGATGGAGGGTGAGAGGAAGGCTCCCGATACGTTGGCCGTGTTCGACTTTCCCACGGCAGAGGCGGTGCGCACTTTCCTCGCCTGCCCCGAATATCAGCCCTATGCCGAGGCGCGCCGTGCCGGCGCGAAAACGCAAATCTACATGCTGGAAGCGCTGCCCTCGCCCGCCTAATGCGCGGTGGATTTTCGGAGCGACCGACCACGCAAATAGTCCGCTGTAACGGCCCGATCGAAATAGGAACATGATGTTGATGGTCGCCGGGCGTCGTGGATGATCTCCATCACCATCCTCGACATCGTTATTCAGACCGTGTCACCCCGCTGGGTAGCCGGGCGGGCGCTGGCGGCATTCCAGACGGCGGTCGCGGTCGGCAGCTGGGGCTGGGGGCCATTTGGCCCAATGGATTCATGTCGACGGGACATTGCTGGCCGCAGGCATTCTCGCTTGGCGCCGGATGGCTGCTGCCTCTGCCACGCGCACTCGAGCCCGTAGGCGAAGAGATCGACCCGCTGGAGGCACCGCGTGTCGACCTGGCTATTACCGATCGGAGCGGTCCGACCGTCGTCTGGATCGAGTATCGGGTGGCGCGGCACGATGCCCGTGCTTTCCACAGCGTGATGTAGGATGTCCAGTTCATCCGCCGACGCAGCGGCGCCTATGCCTGGGCGATCGCCCGCCACCTAGCCGATCCGGAGATCTGGACGGAGCGGTTCCACTGCCCGACATGGCTCGACTATCTGCGCCAGCGCAGTCGCGATACCCATGCCGACAGCTCTTCTGGCTCGCGCTTTTGCCTATAAGGCGGACGGCTGGTCCGGCGCATGCTAGAACGCCCCTTCGGCTCGGTGCGCTGGCGCGAGGACGTGCCAGACAATCCCGTCCCGCCACTGTTGCAGGCCGTGCAGGGTACCGGCAGTCCCCGAAAGGTCCGACCGGGTTATTCCATCTTCAGGCCTTGCCCGATACCTTGGCCTTCGGGGTGAATACGTCCGCTTCGACCTTGGGCAGCGGCTTGCGATCGATCCCGTTTAGCTGAAGTCTGCAATCTGGCATGCCCGGGGAGTATGAACCAGAAGCCGCCGAACGCGCTTACCGGGCGATCAATGCGCTTTTTTTTGGGAATGGGCGATGGCGCAGCGGCGGCCGCATAATAGGCGGCTGGCCTCAGCCGTGGAGCGACAGTTGCAGGTTGCACCCCGTCATGCAAGCGGACTCCTGCGACAGCAGAAAGGCGATGACCCGCGCTGCCGCTTCCGGCCTGACCCAGGCCGAAGGATCGGCATCGGGCATGTCGCGGCGATTGGCGGGCGTGTCGATGATGGTCGGCAGCACGGCATTGACCCGAATTCCGCGCGCCTTGAATTCGTCCGCCAGACTTTCGGTCAGCGCACGTACGCCTGCCTTGGAGGATGCATAGGGGGCCATGCCCATCATCGCCTGATTGGCTGCCGCCGCGCCCACATTGACGATCGCGCCCCCGTTGCGCAACAGATGCGGCAGCGCCGCGCGGGCCGAAACGGCGGCGGTGCGCAGGTTCATCCGATACATTCGGTCCCAGCTGTCCATCGAGCCGTTTTCGAGAGGTTCCCAGATAAAGCCACCTGCCACATTGACCAGCCCGGCCAGCCCGCCCAGCCGTTCGGCAGCATCCTGATAGGCGCGGGTGACGGCGGCCTCGTCCGCGAGGTCGACGCCGCCGATCGAAACCTGCGCCGCACCCTCGAGCGCTGCCGGGGCCAGGTCAACGACAGCGACATTCCAGCCGCGGCTGGCGAGTTCCTGCACGACCGACCGTCCCAGTGCGCCGGAACCTCCTGCCACGATGACTCCCAAGCCCATATCAACTCTCCTTTGGACCAGCCGCTCTTGGCAAGCCCACATTGCTGTGCCGCTGCAATATTGATCGATCGATCAGCACGAAATTTTGCGTTACGGCGAATAGAGCGTAGGACGGCGCCCAAGGCAAGGAAGATGCAAGTCGTAATGACCAAGTTCGTTGAGAGACTACGATCAATCGTCGGTGCCGCGCGGGTAGAAACCGACGTCGCCGCAACGCTTCCCTATCGCTCTGGCTTCCGGTTCGGCAGCGGGGCGGCCCTCGCCGTGGTGCAGCCGCAGAGCCTCGTAGACATGTGGCGAGTAGTCGAAGCCTGTGTCGAGGCGGAGGTGATCGTCATTATGCAGGCTGCGAACACCGGATTGACCGGGGGCTCCACGCCCAATGGCGATGACTATGATCGCGATATCGTCATCATCAGCACGCTGGCGATGGACAGCATCCATGTGATCGATGAAGGTCGGCAGGTGGTCTGCCTTCCCGGCGCGACCTTGCACGCTCTGGAAGCCAAGCTGCGACCGCTTGGCCGTGAGCCGCATTCGGTGATCGGGTCGTCCTGCTTCGGCGCGTCGGTGGTCGGCGGCGTCTGCAACAACAGCGGTGGCGCGCTGATCCGTCGCGGGCCTGCATTTACCCAACTCGCGCTCTACGCCCAGCGCGGCGAGGATGGCGTACTGCGCCTTGTCAATCATCTGGGCATTCGGCTGGAGGGTAAGCCCGAAGACATGCTGCGGCAGATCGAAGCCGGGCATTTCGCGCCGTCTGATGTGGCGCTCGACGTCGGCCACGCGTCGGACCCTGATTATGATCGGCACGTTCGCGACATCCACAGCGACAGGCCCGCCCGCTTCAACGCCGATCCGCGAAGGTTGAAGGAAGCGGCGGGCAGCGCGGGGCATGTGATCATATTCGCGGTCAGGCTGGACACGTTCCCGATCGAAAGCGAAGCACGGACCTTCTACATCGGCACGAACGATCCGGCCGAACTGACGGCCATCCGCCGTCACATGTTGACTACCTTCCCGACATTGCCGATTTCGGCCGAATATTTGCATCGCGACGTTTTCGATCTGGCGGCGGAATATGGAAAGGACAGTTTCGTGGCGATCCGGCTGCTGGGCACCAGCCGCTTGCCGCAACTCGCCCGGCTTCAGACGCGCGTCAACCGCATGGCGGCGCGGATGGGTATGAAGCCTGGCTTTTCCGATCGGCTGCTGCAGCGGATTGCAGGCTGGCTGCCATTGCATCTGCCTGCCCGGATGCGCGAATGGCGTGCGCGCTATGAACATCATCTGCTGCTCAAAGTGGCGAAGGATGAAGCGAAGGCCACGGCTGCCTATCTTTCATCCATCTTTCCTTCCGCGGCCGGCGACATGTTCGTCTGCACGGCGCAGGAGGCGGAGAAAGCGTTCCTGCATCGCTTCGTCGCGGCAGGGGCGGCGGTGCGATATCGGACGGTCCATCCCGAGACGGTGGAGGATATCGTGGCGCTCGATATTGCCCTGCCACGGAACGCCACCGACTGGATGGAAATATTGCCGCCGGAGATCGACGCGCAGATCGTGCGGAAACTCTATTATGGCCATTTCTTTTGCCATGTTTTCCACCAGGATTATGTAGTGCGCAAAGGCTGCGATCCGCTGGAACTGGAGCATCGCATGTGGGCGCTTCTGGATGCTCGGCGCGCGGAATATCCGGCCGAGCATAATGTCGGCCACCTCTACCCGGCGAAACCGGCGCTTGCCGACTTTTACCGCTCGCTGGATCCGTGCAACAGCTTCAATCCCGGCGTCGGCCAGACGTCCAAGAAGGCGCGCTGGAACTGAATGGCCGTTAGACGAGCAGTCGCATCCGCAAAGCTCTCCCCGCGATCCTCGTCCAGACCAGAGATGCGAGATAGCCGTCGATGGAACCGCATTCCGCCTCCATCGCGTCGAACCCGGCCAGCAGATAGCTTTCATCCACGTCATACATCTGCGATGCGAATTCCTGGCGCGATCGGCCCCCAGTTCTTCAACAAGGCGCTGTTCGGTAAGGGCCGCCATCTCCATAAGGCCCGGCGCCCCGCGGCTGCGCATATGCTATGGGAAGAGCTGAAAAATGCAGATTTCTTGTCGGCCTGCATGGGTCGGCCCGCGAGATATGGTGCGCCGCCATACTATGAGGCATAAGGAGCCGACGAGCCGCGAAAGCGCGCCATGCCATGAGGATGAGGAATGACAGAAGACGTGCGCCTGCATCACCGTTCATGCCCCTTTTGCGAAGCGGCGTGTGGCATCCGTGTACAGGCCGACCATGGCAACCGCACGATCCTGGATGTCCGTGGCGATCCGGAAGATCCTTTCAGCCAGGGCTTCATCTGCCCCAAATCCTATGGCCTCACGCAGCTTCATTCCGACCCAGACAGGCTGCGCCGTCCGGTCCGCCGCCGGGGCAAGGATTGGGAGGAGATCGGCTGGGACGAGGCGATGGACGAGGCCGCCGACCGGCTCGGCGCGCTGCTCAAGACGCATGGGCCGAACAGCATCGCCTATTATCTGGGCAACCCGTCGGGCCACAAGGCGCCCTTCCTGCTTTACGGCCCGTTGCTGATCCGCGCGTTGCAGACCAACCAATTCTATACGCCGGGCACGCTCGACCAGATCCCTAAATATGTCAGCGCCTCCTACATGTTCGGCGGGCCGACGCTCCAGCCGCTCGCGGATCTTGACCGCACCAATTATCTGATCGTCATCGGCAACAATCCGGTCGTCAGCCAGGGCAGCATGATGGTCGCGCCGGGCATGAAGCGGCGGCTGGAGGATATTCGCAAGCGGGGAGGCCGCGTGGTGGTTATCGACCCGCGCCGCACCGAAACGGCGCAGATCGCCGACGAATATGTCGCGGTACGCCCCGGCACGGATGCCTATCTGCTGTTCGCCATGGTCGATGTGCTGGCGCGGGAGGGGTTGATCGATCTTGGCTCCGTGGCGGCGCATGTGAAGAATCTCGATGCCCTTGTGGAAGCCGCGGGTCGCTATCCGGCCGAGCGTGTGGAACAGATCACTTCGGTCCCCGCCGATACCATCCGCCGCATTGCGCGCGAATTCGCCACCGCCGATGGCGCAGCGATCTATGGCCGCACGGGCACCTGCACGCAGCGTTTCGGCACGCTCACTTCCTGGTTGATCGATGCGCTCAACACCATCAGCGGCAATATGGACCGCGAGGGCGGCAACCTGTTTTCGGGCGGCGGCATCCCCATGGGCACGCTGTGGGAGGATAATTGCACGCCCGAAGGCGTGTTCCCCATCGGCCGCTGGCGTTCGCGGGTGAAGAAGCTGCCCGAGGCGATCGGGATGCTGCCCTGCGCCGCGCTGGCGGACGAAATGCTGGTGCCGGGCGACGGGCAGGTGCGCGGTTTGGTGACGCAGGCGGGCAATGTCATCCTGTCCAATCCCAATGCGGCGAAGCTACAACGCGCCTTTGACGGGCTGGATTTCATGCTCTCGCTCGACATCTATGTGAATGAGACGACCCGTCACGCCGACATCATCATTCCCGGTCCTTCCTATGCCGAACATAGCGATTTCGCGGCGGTGACGGCTTATGAGACGATCCACAAGTTCATCAAATGGGCGCCGCCGATCTTCCCGCCGGAAGGTGACACGCCGCACGACTGGCAGATTTTCGCGGGCATCGCCGCGCGTCTCCGTGGCATCAGCACGGCCGAGATCGAGGAGGAATATGTCCGCGAGATGCTCGCCACCGCGATCGCGAACGGGCGTCCCGAATGCCGCGATGTGCCGATCGACGATGCGCGCGCGATCATCGGCGAAGAGCCGGGGCAGGACCGGCTGTTCGACATTCTGATCCGGGGTGGCCCGATGGGTGACGCCTTTGGGCGGGTGCCCGACGGCCTCACTCTGGATAAGGTCCGCTCCTATCCCCATGGGGTGGACTTCGGGCCGCTCGATGCGGGCATGATCCCGGCGGTGCTCAAGACGCCGGATGCCAGGATCGATCTCGCGCCGCCGCAGTTGCTCGATGATCTGCCACGGCTCGAGGCCTTCATGGCGGAAATGGAAAGACCCGACACGATGCTGATGATCGGGCGGCGCGACATACGGTCGAAAAATGCCTGGATGCACAATGTCGAACTGCTGGTGAAGGGCAAGAACCGCTGCACGTTGCTGGTCCATCCCCAGGATGCCGAACGGCTGGGCCTGGAGACGGGCGATCAGGCTCGGGTTACGACGCATATCGGGGAGGTGATCGCGCCGGTGGTGGTGAGTGACGAAATCATGCCGGGCGTCGTCAGCCTGCCGCATGGCTGGGGCCACACGATGCGCGACACCCGCCAGCGCGTCGCCAACCGTACGATTGGCGTCAACGCCAACGCGATCATCGATGAGAGCGATCTGGACGTGCCCTCCGCGACGACTGTCCTCAATGGTGTGCCGGTCGTGGTCGAAGCGGTGCGCCAGCCGGTTCTGCTGACGGAGCCGGCATAGCAGCGGCTGCAACGGTGGGGGAGGAGCGCGCGCCCCTCCCTTCGTGGCTTAGAGGCGACCGAGGGCCTTGAGCGCCGGTTCGTCGACGAACCGATCAATATACCAGTGGGGATACACCGGCGGCAGCGGCGTGGCGGCGTCCAACGCGGCGATCTCCTGATCGGACAGAGACAGCGATGCGGCGCCCAGATTGTCATCGAGCTGCTCGACCTTGCTCGCCCCCATCAGCACGCTGGTCACGGCCGGGCGGGCAAGCAGCCAGGCAAGCGCCACCTGCGCCACGCTGGCGCCATGGGCAGAGGCGATGTCGCGCAGCCGTTCCAGCACCGCAAAACCGGCTTGCCGATCGAATGGCAACAGGTTGAAGCTGCCGATGCGGGTTTGCGGATCGGCCAGCATCTCGGGCGTATATTTACCGCTGAGAAAGCCGAAGGCGAGGGGGCTCCACAGGGTGAGGCCCAGGCCATAGCGTTGCGCCATCGGCACCATGTCGCGCTCCACGTCGCGGCCGAGCAGTGAATAATAGACCTGCCCATGGCAGAAGCGCGCGAGGCCATTGGTGCGTTGAATCTCCATCGCGGCGGCCACCCGCCATGCCGACCAGTTGGAAAAGCCGAGATAACGCACCTTGCCCGCACGTACGATGCTGTCCAGCGCCTCCAGCGTTTCTTCCAGCGGGGTCAGCGGATCTTCGCGATGGACGATGTAGACGTCGATCCAGTCCGTGCCGAGCCGCCGCAGACTGTCATCCACCGACGCCAGTATATGGCGGCGCGACAGGCCAGATTGTGTGAGCGGATCGCCGGTCCGGCCACCGACCTTGGTGGCGATGACCACGTCCTTGCGCCGCGACCGCAACGCCTGTCCCAACAATGTTTCCGATTCACCGCGAGCGTAAACATCGGCTGTGTCGAAGAAATTGACCCCGGCATCAAGCGACCGGCCGACCAGTTGATCGGCGAGTTCGGCGCCGACCTTGTAGACCTGCGCCAAGTCGCTGTTGCCCTGCGTGAAAGTCATCGCGCCGAATGCGAGGCGAGACACCAGAAGACCCGAATTGCCCAAGGTTGAATATTGCATGAGGCACTCTCCCGTTATGCTTCACCTGTCGTGCTTCCGGAGGGGTGATACGCCGGTGGATGGCTTTGTCAAAGAACCGATCGCGCGGTCGCACGATGCGGAATTCGCACTTCGTCAGCCAAGACGGATTCTTTTCCGCCTGGTGCCATGAAAAGAGGTGACGTCAATAGCGCCCTTGCTTAAACAAAGGCAATTCGCCATCGGCTGGCGGTTCGCGCAGGAGAAGGATGGTGCATCGGGAAAGACAGGTGGTCCCGCATATTGCGGTCTCTTGGCCGAGATATTGAGGTGATGAGCATTGTCGTTGACGAAGCAGCCATCATTCGGCTCGCGACCCAATTGGACGATGCGGTTGACCGGAAGGACTGGGCTCGCTTCCGACAGTTCTTCGCGAACACTATATCGGTGGACGTCGGCGTGGTCGCCGGGCATAGCATAGTCGAAATGGCAGCGGAGGCGTTCATGGCCGAGGTCGCAGCCTTCAATCTCCCGGCCAAACTCGCCTGCCACAGCTTCACCAATCCCCTTGTGTCAATCCAAGGCGATCGCGCGGAGTTCAATGCCAACCGCTATGGCTGGAACCTTTGTGCTGATTTCGACCCGCCCCTTTATGAATTATGGGCGCGCATTACCTATGGATTGTGTCGCCAGGGCGATGACGGGTGGGTGATCGACAGCATGAAAATGGTAAAACTGCGCGACGCCGGCAATATGGCCGTCAGTCTGCTCAGGTCCGAATGAGCGCGGTTCGTTAAGGGCCGACCATATGTGCTAAAATGATCCCGGGATATCAGCGCGAAGGCAATGAAAACACCGGCAGGTAATCGAGCACTATTAGCAGCAAATCGATAGAACCATAGCAAGCGCTATAGCTCCCCCATTGGCAGGCGTTAAGCGGCCCGTCCGATGACGGGGCTGTCGGTGGCGCGGCGAGCTACCCAATTATGTTTCGATGCCGAGCTGGATTTAGAATTCCGTCGCTTGTGCCGGAATGAGGCTGGGCCTGCCCCAGAGCATGATCCGGTCAGATTGGATCGGATCATGCTCCATTTTCCTTTGTTTTCCGTATTTCCCGGGCCAGCAGATAATGCCATCTGCTCGAAAATGCTCGCTAGATTGTCTGGCATCCCCCTCGCGACCATTCCGGATCTGGTCATGTATAATTGCGTGGCGTTGGTCGCATCTGCCTACAATTTTAAGCTCCGGAAGCTAATCAATTCCGTAGCCGCTTTGCGTTTACTGATCGCACGGTTCAGCCGAGCAGCTGGATTATGGACGAAAAGTCGCGGCCTCCTTCGCCCTTGTTCGCCAACAGTTGGTAGAGGCTTTCTGCTTGAGCCCCCATGGGCACGCTGGCATTGACGGAGGCGGCCGCCTCCAACGCGAGCTTGAGATCTTTGAGCATCAGCGCCACGGCGAACCCGCCCTGATAATCGGCATCAGCTGGCGTCTGGGGTCCGACGCCGGGCAGCGGGCAATAACTGGTCATTGACCAGCTTTGTCCCGAAGACACACTGGAGATGTCATAGAAGGTCTGGGGATCGAGGCCGATCTTCTGCGCCATGGCAAAGGCTTCGCAGGTGGCGACCATCGTCGCCCCCAGCAGCATGTTGTTGCAGATCTTGGCCGCTTGGCCGTTGCCCGCGCCACCGGCGTGGATCACCGCCTTGCCCATGGCGGACAGTATCGGCTTCGCCTTAGCGAAGGCGTCATCCTCTCCGCCGACCATGAAGGTCAGGGTGCCACCATTGGCCGCGGCAATGCCCCCGGAAACCGGCGCATCGACCATTTCGAACCCCTTGGCCAGAGCTGCCGCCATGACCCGGCGGGCAGTCGCGACGTCGATGGTCGAACAATCGAGGAACAGCGCGCCGGCCTTGGCCGCGCCGAACACCTCGTTATTATAGACGGCTTCGACATGCTTGCCGGCCGGTAGCATAGTGACCACCGCATCGGCGCCGGAGACCGCATCGGCGGCGCTGGCGGCGCGAATGGCTCCAGCCGCCTCCGCCTTGACCAGTGCATCCTCCGACAGGTCGAAGGCGCGTACGGAAAAGCCGTTCTTGACCAGATTGGCGGCCATGCCACCGCCCATATTACCCAAGCCGATGAAGGCGATTGTCTTAGTCACATCCTGCTCCTTACAGCGATCGTCCTTGGGCAGTAGGGTGCCCATCCTTTGCCATGCCGGCTTGCGGCGGCTCGTCTCGTCAGCGGCCCTTCCAGACGCCGGCGCGCTTTTCCACGAAGGCGGTCATGCCTTCCTTCTTATCCTCGGTGGCCGTGAGGATCTGGAACAAGCGGCGCTCCGTCAGCAATCCTTGGGCCAGGCCTATTTCAAAAGCGATGTTGATCATTTCCTTGTTCACCATCGCGGCCATGGGCGGCAGCGCGGCGATCGTCGCGGCGGTCTTGAGCGCTTCCTCCAACAGGTCTGCGGCCGGCACGATGCGGCTCACCAAGCCCGACCGCTCAGCTTCGGCGGCATCCATCATCCGGCCGGTCAGGCACATCTCCATCGCCTTGGCCTTGCCCACGGCGCGGGTCAGGCGCTGCGACCCGCCCATGCCCGGCGCCACGCCCAGCTTGATCTCGGGCTGGCCGAACTTGGCCGTGTCGCCCGCAATGATGAAATCGGCCATCATCGCAAGTTCACATCCGCCGCCCAGCGCAAACCCCTGCACCGCCGCGATCCATGGCTTGCGAGTGGCGACCACCCCGGTCTGCCAACCGGCGAAGAAGTCCTCCAGGAAGAAGTCCGCCGCCTGCTTTTCCACCATTTCCTTGATGTCGGCGCCCGCCGCGAAGGCCTTTTCACCGCTGCCGGTCAGCACCGCGCAGCGTTGGGTCGGATCGGCATCATAGGCAGCGAAGGCAGCGCTCAGATCCTTCAAGACCTGGCTGTTGAGCGCGTTCAGCGCCTGCGGCCGGTTGAGCGTGATCAGCGTGACGGCGTCGCGCTGATCGGCGAGAATGGTTTCATAGGTCATGGCTGATTTTCTGTTTGAGGCAGGGGCGTCCATTCCTTTTCCGGCGCCAGCGGCGCGAAAAGACTATCGATCAGGGCGTCGTCGACCGCTTCCGGCGTTGCGGGGGTCCAGCGCGCGGCATTGTCCTTGTCGAAGATCACCGCACGCACGCCCTCCATAAAGTCGGGCCGGCGGATGATGTGGCAGGCAAGGCGATATTCATTTCGCATATTTTCGGCGAAGTCGGTGATGGCAGCACCTTCGACGAGCTGGCGCAGCGCGACTTTGACCGTTTGCGGGGATTTTGTGGCGAGTATGGCCAGCTGTTTCTCCGACCATTCCGATCCATCGGTCTTCAGGGCGGCCAATATGTCCTCATACCGGTCCAACGCGAACAGTTGGTCTATCCTGTCGCGCTGCGCCATCAGGCGGGAGTCGGGGGCGGGTTCGTTCGCTTGGTTGAGAAGGGCCGGTAAGGCGCCCGGATCGGCCAATATGGCGGCCTTCAAGGCATTGAGCTTCTCCGATCCGACATAGTGGGTCGCGATGCCGATAGCCACGCAATCCGCCCCGTCGATCCGCGATCCCGTAACGGCCAGCCAGGCGCCGATCCGGCCAGGAAGGCGCGGCAGGAACCAGCCGCCGCCCACGTCCGGGAACAGCCCTATGCCGGTTTCCGGCATGGCGAAGGTCGTCCGCTCGGTCGCAACGCGATAGCGGCAGGGCAGGGACAGGCCCACGCCGCCGCCCATGACGATGCCATCGATGAAGGCGACGATCGGCTTGTCATAGACGAACAGAAGATGGTTCATCCGATATTCGACGTGGAAGAAGCGCTCGGCCTCCACGCAGTCCATCTTGGCGCTGTTCGCGATCAGCGCGATGTCGCCGCCCGCGCAGAAGCCGCGCGACAATTTGGGATCGCCATCGGGCGCGGGCAGATGGTCGATCATGACCGCGACCACCGCAGGATCATCGCGCCATGTCAGCAGCGCCTGATTGATCGCCTCGCACATGTCGGGGGTTAGGGCGTGGATCGCCTTGGGGCGGTTCAGCCGGATACGACCGACCCCATGGTCGATAACGGTCAGAACTTGATCGGTCATGGTCTTCTTCTTCAGTCGCGCAACATGTCACGCGCAATGATCATGCGCATGACCTGGTTGGTGCCTTCCAGGATCGAATGGACGCGCAGGTCGCGCCAGATGCGCTCGATCGGATAATCCATCAGATAGCCGTAGCCGCCATGCAATTGCAGCGCGCGATCGACCACGGACGAACCGGTATCGGTGGCAAAGCGCTTCGCCATGGCGGCGAAGCGGGTCTTGTCGGGAGCATTCTCCGTCACCTTGACGGCAGCGGCGTAGAGCAGGGTACGCGCGGCTTCCAATTCCGTCTGCATGTCCGCCAGCATGAATTGTGTATTCTGGAAATCGGCGATCGACTGGCCGAACTGCTTGCGATCCTTAGTGTAACGTACCGCCTCATCGATGGCGCGCTGAGCGCCGCCGAGCGAACAGGCGCCGATGTTGAGCCGGCCGCCGTCCAGACCCATCATCGCAATGCGGAAGCCTTCGCCTTCCGCACCGACCAGATTATCCACCGGCACGCGCACACCGTCGAAATTGACCTGCGCGGTCGGCTGGCTGTGCCAGCCCAGCTTGCGTTCCTGCGCGCCGAAGCTGACGCCGGGCATGTCCTTTTCGACGACAAGGCAACTAATGCCCTTCGGTCCGTCCTCTCCGGTGCGGACCATGACAACATAGACGTCATTCTCGCCGCCGCCGGAAATGAACTGCTTCGATCCGGTGACGACATAATGATCGCCATCCCGCACCGCCTTGGTCTTGAGAGCGGCGGCGTCTGATCCCGCACCGGCCTCGGTCAGGCAATAGCTCGCCATCCGCCTCATCGGGACCAGATCGGGCAGATATCTATCCTTCAACGCTTGGCTGCCGAAACGGTCGATCATCCACGCCCCCATATTATGGATCGAGATGAAGGCGCTGGTCGAAGGACAGCCATAAGCCATCGCTTCCATGATCAACGCCGCTTCGAGCCGTCCAAGGCCGATGCCGCCCGACTGTTCCGACACATAGATGCTGCCGAAGCCCAGCTCCGCCGCCGCGCGGATCGTATCGCGCGGGAAGATATGTTTTTCGTCCCACTCGGCAGCATGCGGGGTGATCGCGTCGGCCGTGAAGCGCTGCGCCATCTCATGGATTGTACGTTGGTCGTCGGTCAGATCGAACTGGGTCATGGCCTATTGTCCAAACACATCCCGCACGCTGGCGGAGATCAGCATCCATCGGCATCAGGCTTGCCCTGCCGATACGGCGGAGGAGGGGGCGGCAAGATGCCGCCCCCTCCCTGACCTCACCCCATTGTCGGGATGACGAAGGCGCTGTCACTGGTGGCGCCGCCATCGGGCCAGCGCTGGGTGATGGTCTTGACCTTGGTCCAGAACTTCACGCCTTCCATGCCATGCTGGTTGGTGTCGCCAAAGGCCGACCGCTTCCATCCGCCGAAGGTGTGATAGGCGACCGGCACCGGGATCGGCACGTTGATGCCGACCATGCCGACATTGA
Source organism: Sphingobium sp. MI1205 (assembly GCF_001563285.1). Taxonomy (NCBI): domain Bacteria; kingdom Pseudomonadati; phylum Pseudomonadota; class Alphaproteobacteria; order Sphingomonadales; family Sphingobiaceae; genus Sphingobium; species Sphingobium sp. MI1205. Next base: position 115,350 of record NZ_CP005189.1, on the reverse strand, counting down.
CGCGCGCTGCAAATTCGCGGGCGGCGTGGCCGTTGCGGGTGAAGATCGCGACGCCATTGCCATATTGATGCTGGCTGGGGAGGGCGAGTGCCTCCTCGAAGCTCTCCGCGCGCACCATCTGTAGCACGGGGCCGAAAATCTCCTCCTTGTAGGAGCGCATAGACGGCTTCACATGGTCGAACAGCGTCGGGCCGACGAAAAAGCCCTCCTCATGCCCCTGAAGCGTAAAGCCGCGTCCATCGACGACCAGTTCCGCGCCTTCATCGACGCCCATCTGGATATAGCTTTCGATCTTCGCCTTGTGCGCGGCGGTGACGACCGGACCATAATGGGCGTCGGGATCGGTGGAAACGCCAACGCGCAGCGCCTCGATCGCGGGGATCAGCTTCTCGCGCAGCGCCATCGCCGTCTTCTCACCCACCGGGGTGACGACGGGGAGCGCCATGCAGCGTTCGCCGGCCGAACCGAAAGCCGCGCCCGAAAGATCGTTCACCACCTGATCGAGATCAGCGTCGGGCATGACGATGCCGTGGTTCTTGGCCCCACCCATTGCCTGCACGCGCTTGCCGTTGTCGACGCCGCGCTTGTAGACATAATGGGCGATGTCAGACGAACCGACAAAGCTGATCGCGCCGATGTCGGGATGGTCGAGAATGGCGTCGACCATTTCCTTGTCGCCGTGAACCACCTGCAATATGCCTTCCGGCAGGCCCGCTTCCAGGAAAAGCTCCGCCAGACGGACGGGCACCGATGGGTCGCGCTCCGAAGGCTTCAGGATGAAGGCGTTGCCGGTCGCAATGGCGACGCCCGACATCCAGAGCGGGATCATGCCCGGAAAGTTGAAGGGCGTAATGCCCGCGCCGATGCCGATCGGCTGGCGGAAGCTGTAGACATCAATGCCAGGGCCCGCACCTTGGGTAAATTCACCCTTCAGCACGTGCGGGATGCCGCAGCAGAATTCTATGACCTCCAGGCCGCGCTGAATGTCCCCCTTCGAATCCGCGATCACCTTGCCATGTTCGGAGCTGAGCAGATGCGCCAGCTCGTCCATATGCTTCTCGACCAGGGTCTTGAAGTTAAACATGACCCGCGCGCGGCGCTGCGGATTGACGGCCGCCCAAGCGGGTTGCGCCTTCTTCGCGGCTTCCACCGCCTTGTCGAGCAGAGCGGCATCGCCCAAAGCCACGCGGGCCTGAACGCCGCCATTATTAGGATCAAAAATGTCGCTGTAGCGCGTGGGTGCGATGTCATGCGCGAAGGCGAGCTTATGGGAGATGTCACGCATTCAACTATTCCTCTCTAATCTCTATTGCTGCTGTAACGGAGAGGCCTTCTTGTAAGCAATCCCGGATCGCTGCATGTATATGCTGCAAATTTGCAGCATGTGGGGCCAATGTTCGACTGGGACGATCTTAAGGTATTTTTGGCCGTGGCGCGAGCACGCAAGGTCGCGGCCGCCGCTCGCAATCTCGGCGTCGATGCGACGACGGTCATGAGGCGCCTCTCTCGCCTTGAGCTTGCGCTAGGCGCGGAGCTGTTCGAAGTCAGGGCCGGAGATCGCGTTTTGACGACGCGCGGCCAAGAAATGCTGGGTCATGCCGAGGCGGTGGAAAGCGCGGCACTAGCGGCCGTCGAACCCGAAGGCGGATTGGAGCGCAGGCTTACCGGCCAAGTCCGACTTTCGGTCGCCGAAGGGTTTGGCACTTGGGTGCTTGCACCGGGAATGGCCGATTTCAATCAGCTACACCCCGGCATCCGGCTCGACCTCATAACCTCATCTGGCTTCCTCAACCCCTCAAAGCGAGAGGCTGATATGGCTGTGATGCTGACACGTCCGCAACGCGGAAGATTAACTGTACGCCGCTTGGGCGACTATCGGCTGCATCTTTACGCAGCGCCCGCCTATTTGGAACGGGTGGGCCGGCCCGGAACGCCGTCAGACCTTCACGAATGCACCCTGATTGGCTACGTCCCGGAGTTCATATTCTCGCCCGAACTGGATTATCTGGACGAAGTGGAGGCGGGCCTTGAGGCGAATTTACGTTCGACCAGCATCAATCTTCAGCACCGGATGATCGCCGCTGGAGCAGGCGTAGGCGTGCTTCCCGATTTCATCGCCCGCTGCGATCAGAGCTTGGTTCCCTTGATGACCAATCATGTGGAGATCACACGGAGCTTCTGGCTGGTCACCCATGACGATATGCGGCGGCTGGGGCGTATCGAGGCTGTCGCTCAGTGGCTTCAGCAAAGAGTGGAAATATCCCGACGTTTAAAGGCCTGAACTACTAAAGGCCTGAACTACTGCATGTGGCGAAGTAGATCCTATGCACAATCGCTTATTCGAACCTTATCTCGAAGATATTGTTAAAAGATCCGCTCGCCCTCAAGCTCATCCTCTCGCACTGGTCCAGTTTACATGAACAGCTGCGGCATAGCTATTAACATAATACCTATTATCGGACAATTAAAATTCTAATGGGTGGATTCTATTTCGAAGTGCGAAATCCTAGGATTATAGGGGTTTAATGTGATGAGCGAGAGACGTGCCTGCATCAACGCGATCGGCTGCGCGATCCCTGATCAGGACGTCCATATCCCCTTCATTCGCTGGGCCAGCCAACAGCTGAAGGATGAACGGACACGGAGCCTGTTCACCCGGATGGCCGAACGGAGCGGCATCGATCATCGCTGGTCGGTCCTGCCCACGGTTCCGGGCGGCGGATCGCCGGTCGATCCGGGTGGCTTCTATGCCGAAGCGCCGCCTTCCACATTCCAGCGCATGCAGCTGTATCAACGCTTTGCCCCCGCATTGGCCTTGCGCGCCATCGACATGCTGAAGGCAAAGGCCGACATTGACGGGATCACCCATCTGGTGGTGGCCAGCTGCACTGGCTTCGTTGCGCCGGGTATCGACCAGATCATCGCCGATGCGCTTGGCCTTTCGGGCGTGGAGCGTACCTTGGTGGGCTTCATGGGCTGCTACGCGGCCGTCGCGGCCCTGCGGACGGCGCGCCATATCGTCCGGTCCGAACCTGCCGCGCGGGCGCTGGTCGTTACGGTCGAGCTGTCCTCCCTGCATCTTCAGGCGGACCAGCAGCTGGAAAGACTGCTCATGATGCTGCAATTTGGCGATGGAGCGGCGGCGGCTCTGGTCAGCGCACAGGACAGTGGTTTTGCGATGCAGACGCCCTTCGCCATCAATCTGGCGAACTCGGCCGACCTGATCCGATGGGAAATTGGCGACACCGGCTTTATCATGCACCTGTCGGGCGAAGTTCCCGGCCGTATCCAGACCGCCTTGCGTGACGAAGGCGTCAGGGATCGCCTATGTGGCGCGTCCGACCCCGCGACGATCGACAATTGGGCTGTCCATGCGGGCGGCCGCTCCATCCTCGATGCAGTGGAAAATGGCCTCGACCTCAAGGGTGATGCGCTCTCGGTTTCCCGCGGCATCCTCTCGCGCAACGGCAACATGTCCTCGGCGACGCTGATGTTTATATTGGCGGACCTGCTGGAACAGGACAGGCAGGGTCAGGGCGTCGCGCTCGCTTTCGGACCAGGCGTCGCCGTCGAAGGCTTCCGCTTTACACGGGCGGGCTGATGACCCCCCCCACTGACCAGGAGGCGCTGATCATCGGTGGAGGCCCCGCCGGTTCCGCCGCTGCGATCGTCCTAGCCAGGGCCGGAACCGCCCCGCATCTGGTGGAGCGGCGAACGGCAGGGCAAAATGGCGTATGCGGGGGTTTTCTGGGCTGGGACGCGATCGCGGCACTCGCGGAGCTGGGTATCGACCCCTGGAAGCTGGGCGCGGCGCCGATCTCTCGGGTCCGGCTGGTGACGGCTGACCGCTATGTCGAGTCCGCACTGCCGGGCCTGGCGGCGGGCCTTTCCCGCCATATACTCGACAATGCCCTGATCGAAACCGCCGCAACTGCCGGAGCGGTGGTCAGTCGCGGCAGGACAGCGCGCGCCATCGACCCGGCCAGCCGATCCGTCAGGTTCGATGAAGGCGATCCGATCACCGCCAAAACGCTGTTCCTGGGCGTCGGCAAGCACGAACTGCGCGGGATGGCGCGCGACTTTTCCGTGTCATCGATTGGGCTGCGAACCACCCTTCCCGCCTCTGCAACGCTGCGGGACGCACTGTTGAATATGGTCGAAATGCATCTGTTCAACGATGGCTATGCCGGACTGCTGTTGCAGGAGGATGGATCGGCCAATCTCTGCCTGTCCGTCAGTCGCGCCCGGCTGGTCGCGGCCGGAAACGTGCCGGCACTGCTAAAGCAACTGACGCAGGAAGCGCCCCTGCTGGCGGAGAGGCTGAAACCGGATCCTCCGACCCGTTTTGATGCCGTCGCTGGCGTGCCCTATGGTTGGCGCGCGCAACCCAGCTACCCAGGCGTCTTTCGCATCGGCGACCAAAGTGCGGTCATCGCCTCACTAGCCGGCGACGGCATCGCCATCGCACTTGCCAGCGGCGCGAGCGCCGCCAACGCACTGCTGACCGACGGCCCGAAAGCGGCGCCCGCCTGGCAGCGGAAATGGCGGCGTGAATGCGGCAGGCCGGTCGGCGTCGCGGAGGCGCTGCGTTATGCCGCAGCCGCTCCCATGACCCGCGCCGCCATGATGGCCCTGCTCCGCTTCGCGCCTGCGTTGGGCACCGCCGCAGCCGCCTTGACCCGCGTCAGAAAGGCTTAAAGCGGTCGATCCCGCACGCGCTCCACGCATAGGCGAAAGGCGAAACGGCGAACAATCCGCACCTGTTCCTCCGATATGCCAGCCTCTGCCAGAAGGGCGCGCCATTCGGCCCGCCTGAATGAGCGGGCGATCGACAATCGCCCGTCCTCTCGCACGATCCTGTGCACATGCAGCAGCCGGGCGAGTATGGGATAGCCCCAATGGGCAAAGCCATGGCGGTGCAGGTCGCAGACCAGCCAGCCCCACCGGGCATTCCCCTCCATATGGCGCAGAAAGGTCAGAAGTTGCGCATCCGTCATATGGTGCGCGACCTGACTGGAAATGATGAAGTCGAACGGTTCGGGCTGGTCCAGATAGTCGCCCGCGCAATACTCTATCTTGAGGTCGGGAGGAGTTGCGCGCCGCGCCGCCTGAAGGCTCTTTGCGTTAAGATCGACGCCGACCAGTTCCGCCTCTATCCCCCGCCGCCGCGCCCAACGCGCGATGGCGCGCAGAACATCCCCCTCGCCGAACCCGACGTCGAGCAACCGGAAACGCCTGGCCGGGCCGATCGCGCGATTGAGGAAGGCGATGCTGGGCCAGGCCGTGAAGGTCCAGCGATTGACGCGGGCCAGATCATGCAGCACCCGTTCGTAGACGGCCGGGTCAAGACCGGGCGCGTCCATCTGCTCTTCCTGCCGCGATCTTGTGGTCAGCTTTCCCATTTCCGTCGGTTCCCCGCCCCCCTGCTATCCCGCCACTCGCCGCCGGGGTTAGCCGACTTCCCACTGGAATATGCCATAGCGCATGGCGCCTGTGCGGAGCGCGACGATCAGGCGCGGCAGGCTGAGGATGAAGTCCCGGCTCTGCGTGGCATGGCTGAACGCCAATTGCCGGATGTCCCGGTGGCGGATCATGCTCCCGGCCAATCGGCGCAGGCATATGGACCATGTGCGCCGGACCTGTCGGCTGATGTCCTGATAATCCAGCAGCCGGAAGCCAGCGACCTCCGCCAGATCGGAATAGTCGGCGCGGCTTCCCATGCTGGGCAATCGGCCTTCGCGGCAGATGGGAAGCAACAGGCGCCGCACTTCCCACGGTCGGACCCACTCTCCTTCCAGCCAGGCGCACACGACCAGCCGACCGCCCGGCCGCAATATGCGCCGCGCCTCGGTGAAGAAGCGTGCCTTGTCCACCATATGCTCGGAACTTTCGATCGCATAGGCACGGTCGAACGATGCTGACGGAAGGCCGTTGTCGAGCCAGTCCCGCACAAGGCAGGAAAAGCCGGGCGAACGATCCTTTGCGATTGCGTGCTGGGCGGGCGACAAGGTCAGGCCGAGGATGAAGACCTGGTGACGCGTCAACAGGTCGGCTGCCGTCGCGCCATAGCCGCAGCCAATGTCACAGACCCGGTGGCCCGGCTCCAACGCCAGCCTCTCTTCGACCAGCCCGACCAGCGCTGCCGTCGCCTGTTCCGGCGTCTCGTTGCCGTCACGCCAATAGCCATGGTGAACATGATCGCCCCAGACATGGCGATAGGCCGGGTCCAGTTCATCATAGTGGACAGCCACGCCGGTGGCGTTCGAGGGATGATCGGGCACGATCATGCAGCGGTCATGTGCATGGGCACTCCTCTCGCGCGACAGGCCCCACCCTTCGCATCATTGCGCCTGTTGGGCCGTGACTGGCATGTCGCCCGTCGGTGCATAGGGTTCAGGCGTCTCAAGGCTGGTATAGGCGATCAGCGCGGCGAGAGCGATGCAGGCGGCAACAATCACCCATAGCCACCGCTTCGCATTTCTCCGGCGCCTGGGTTCCCTATCGTCAGACATCACACCTGCCTCCGCCATCGTTTCTGGCCGCTAACGCAAGCTGAGGACAGCCCCTCTTGCGTTCAGCCCGATATAGGCAGAACATCGCCCCCGCAGACAACCGTCTTCGCCGAGAAAGATGGATGAGGAGAGCAAGGATGAGCGGCATTGATACGCGCTCCATTGCGCTGATCGGCCCCGCCGGAGCGGGAAAAACCAGCCTCGCGGAAGCAATATTATTTACAACCGGCACGATCCCGCGACAGGGCTCGGTAGAGGCGGGAACCAGTAGCGGCGACGCGACTCCGGAAGCGCGCGAACGCGGCAGTTCCACTGAAATGAACATCATGCATTTCGAGTGGATGGGCGACCGCTTCTCCCTTGTCGACGCGCCGGGTTCGCCGAGTTTCGCCGAGGATGCGGCAATCGCTCTTAACGCCGTGGATCTCGCAATCGTCGTGGTCGATCCCGATCCGGCACGCGCGGTGCTGGCCGAACCGGTCTTGCGCAAGCTGGAACGCGCGGGCGTGCCCCATGCCCTGTTCGTGAACAAGATCGAACAGGCGCGCGGCACTATCCAGGACCTGCTGACCGCCCTTGCCCCGATGAGCAGCGCGGCGCTGGTCGCCCGGCAGATACCCCTCCGCTCGGGCGAGCATATCGACGGCTTCGTCGATCTCGCGCTGGAAAGAGCCTATCATTATGAGGCGGGCAAGCCATCTCATCCAATCCCTATCGCCGACGATATCAAGAGTGAAGAAAGCGCCGCGCGCTTCCACATGCTCGAACAACTGGCCGATCATGACGACATCCTGCTCGAACAGCTTCTGTCGGATGAGCAGCCGAGCCTGCAGACCATCTTCGCCGACCTGGCGCAGGAAACCGCGAGCGGCCTGATCGTGCCGGTGTTGTTCGGGTCCGCCGCCAACGGTTTCGGCATCCGCCGTCTGCTGAAGATGCTGCGGCACGACACGCCGTCAGCGGCGCAGACGGCCCAGCGGCTGCGGATCGACGGCGCGGCGGCGCAAGTGTTGAAGATTTCCCATGCGGCGACAGTCGGGCGGCTGGCGATAGCGCGGCTGTTCGGCGGGCAAATGGCGGATGGCGCGGAGCTTCAGGACAGCGCAGGACAGAGCATGCGCGCTGGCGGCATATTCGCCATTCAGGGATCGGCCACCAGCAAGATCGCCTCCGCGCAACCCGGCGCGATCGTGGGAATCGCCAAAGTCGACAGCGTGCGGGCTGGCGATCTGGTCGGCATCGCCTGCAAGCCCACCGGACCCGGCCTGACGGTGGATAGGCCCGCGACCAATTGCGCGCTTGCGATCGCGGCAAAGGATCACAAGGACGAGGTCCGCCTGTCCACCGCCCTCAACCGGCTGGCAGAGGAAGATCACGCTCTCCACTGGGCGCAGGACGAAGCCTCGCGCGAGACGTTGCTCCATGGCGTGAGCGACGAACATCTCAATGTTGCGCTCGGGCGTCTGAAGCGCCGCTATGGCGTGGCCGTGTCAGTGCAGTCGCCGTCGATCGCCTACAAGGAATCCGTCCGAAAGACGGTGACGCAGCGCGGGCGGCACAAGAAGCAATCGGGCGGCCATGGCCAGTTCGGCGATGTCGTGCTGGAGGTTCGGCCGCTCGAACGAGGCGAAGGTGTCCGTTTCGAGGAGCGGATAACCGGCGGGGCGATTCCCAAACAGTGGATACCCGCCGTTGAAAAGGGCGTGCATGACGCACTGACAAAGGGGCCGCTGGGCTTTCCGGTGGTCGATATCGCGGCGACATTGATCGACGGGTCATTTCACAGCGTGGACAGTTCCGAACTCGCCTTCCGCACCGCAGGGCGGATAGCAATGGCCGATGCGCTCGCCGCAGCATCGCCTTATCTGCTCGAACCGGTCGCCCATGTGACGATCGTGACGCCGGGGGGCGCTACTTCCCGCATGACCTCGGCAGTGGCGAGCCGCCGGGGCCAGATGCTGCGGATGACGACCCGCGAAGGCTGGTCTGGCTGGGACATAATCGAGGCGCTGATTCCCGAGGCGGGTCTACAGGGCCTTGAAGCTGAAATCCGGTCGATGAGCCAGGGCATGGCCCATTTCGATGCGCATTTCGATCACCTTGCCGAAGTAACGCCGAAGCTGGCGAGCAGCATCGTCCAGCGCGTGAAGGAGCCTGCCTGACAAGGCTCCTTCACTGCTGTCAGGCCGCAAGCCCCCGTAGACGCAGCAGCGCGTCGACCTGTGGCGGGCGACCTGCGAATGCCTGGAAATTTTCCGCCGCGGGACGGCTCGCCCCTGCCGCCAGGATCTCGCGGCGAAACGCCGTCGCCCCTGCCCCCGGCACATCGGCATGAGAGAATATCTCGAACGCGTCCGCCGACAGCAACTCCGCCCACAGATAGGAATAATAGCCCGCCGCATAGCCGCCCGCGAAGATATGGCTGAAGGCATGGGCAAAACGATTCCATGCGGGAGGATGCAGCACCGCCACCGCCGCCCGCACCTGTTCCAGCATCTGCGTCACGCGCGCACCCTGCGCCGGGTCATAGTCACGGTGCAGCAGCAGGTCGAAGGTCGCAAACTCGATCTGGCGCAGCAAAGCCAGCCCCGCCTGAAACTGGCGCGCGGCAAGAAGTCGGTCGAACAACGGCTCCGGCAACGGCTCACCGCTGTCGACATGGCCTGACAAGCCGATCAGCTTGTCCTTTTCCCAGGCGAAATTCTCCATGAACTGGCTGGGCAGCTCGACCGCGTCCCACTCCACGCCGGAAATGCCGCCGACCGAAGGCAGATCGACCTCGGTCAGCAGGTGATGCAGCACATGGCCGAATTCGTGGAACAGCGTCACCACATCATTATGCGTGACCAGCGACGGACGGTCGCCAGCGGGCGGCGCGAAATTGGTGGTCAGATAGGCGACCGGCCGGTGAAAGCGATCGGCATCGCGAAAGCGGGATCGGCAAACGTCCATCCATGCCCCGCCCCGCTTTCCCGCGCGCGCGAACAGGTCGAGATAGACCCCCGCGACGATCTCTCCGCTGGCGTCCAGAACGTCGTAGAAGATAACGTCGGGATGCCATGTGGAAACACCTGCCCGCTCGATCAGGCGAACGCCGAACAATTGCTCGATCAGCCCCTGTGTCCCGGCAAGAACGCGGGGCAAGGGGAAATAGGCCTTCAACGCTTCCTGATCGACGCCATGCAGGGTGCGGCGCATCGCCTCTGCCACATAGGGTAGATCCCAGGGCAGCAGTTCGGACAGGTTGAAATGTTCGGCGGCAAAGGCGCGGGCCTCCGCAAGCTCCTTTTCGCCGACCGGTCGCGCGCGCTGGGCAAGGTCGGCAAGAAAAGCGAGCGCTTCGTCGGCATCGGCCGCCATCTTGGTTTCCAGCGAATGCGCAGCCGCATCGGCAAAGCCGAGTATCTGCGCAGCTTCATGGCGCAGCGCCATGATCGCGTCGATCCTTTCGCTATTGTCATGGGTCGGATCGTCCGCCTGATCGGAGGCGCGGATATTATGGGCCCGATAGACCCGTTCGCGCAGGGCACGATCGTCGGCATGCAGCAGGATCGCCAGAACACTCGGCTGCCGCAGCGTCACCAGCCACCCCGGCAACCCCTTTTCCTGCGCATAGGCCGCCAGGATCGCCTTGTCGCTATCGGGCACGCCCGCGAGCGCCGCTTCGTCGGTCACATGCTCGCTCCAGGCCTCTGTCGCGTCCAGCACGGCATTGCCGAAACGGGTGCTAAGGTCGCTGAGCGCGACGCCGATGTCCAGGAAACGCTGCCGCGCCTCGCCCTCCAGAGCGACGCCGGCCAGGCGGAAACCGCGCAGGGCGAGCTCGACCGCCCGTTGGCGCGCTGGGGGCAGATCGGCGAAATCGGGCCGAGCCGCCACGCGCGCCACGGCATCATGATGGTCGCGATTCTGCCCGGCTTCCATCAGATAGGCGGTCATCAGCGCCTGGGCGGCGGCATGCGCTTCCCGCAATTCGGGCGTGTCGGCGACCGATGCCAGATGGCCGATCGGCGACCATGTGCGCGACAGCAGGAAATCGGCCCGTTCCGCCGCCAATATGACAGCGTCGAAATCGTCGGCGTCGCAAGCCGTGATCCGGGCAATGGCGGCGCGATGCTGTTCTATCGCCTCCTCGACGGCGGGAACCACATGGGCCGCTTCGATAGCGGCGAAGTCAGGCAGGTCGTGATCGGCAAGCAGGGGATTGGCGGCGGTCATGGCAACTCTTGGCTGGAACGGGATGATGATGTCCTAATTGGGCGATGACGACCGCCTCTTCAAGCTCCCCGTCGGGTCACGCCGCGCTTCTATTTCTCCGCACACCCTGTTGGGTGAATCCGAGGAGCATGGCGGCGTGTCCCCATGCTCCTCTCTGCTGATGGTCGTTGGATCAATGTGTCGATCATCGACGTCAACCGCGGATCGTTGATACGCGGCCGAAAAACAGGCTGTCGGATCGGATTGCAGGGTCTCCTTCTCTTGATTGAGGAGGAGGCCTTTTTTAATGCCATGCTCGCTGGCAACAAGGCGGGAACTATGAATATAATTTAAAGGCGCGACAATTAAGATGCATGATGCTATGTCCGATTTATTATGCCGAACTCTCTAGAGTATGCGCGTAACTGAGAGACAATCGTGCTCCCGTTTGAAATATGAGGAGCATTTCATTGGAAGATCTGAACTATCTTTTGCGTCGCGAGCAGGAAGAAATTTTGCGTGCGGATTTTGCTTCCTGCCCAGCGGCGCGGACGGCCCATCACGGCCTCGCCCAAGGCTATGCCCGCCGCATTCGCGACCACCGGCTGCCATATCGTTCGCAACGGCCGGATGGTTCCACGCCCTTCGGTTGCACCCCCTTCGTGGCATTGGAGAAATCCGCATGAGCCGCGCCGTCCACATTCTCGAAGTGCCCGCCACAATCGAGGAATTGTGCAAAAAGCATGCTTTGCGGGTATCCACTATCGAACCGCTTCTTTCAGGTGGTTCGCGGGCAGTGATGCTTGACCCGAGGGATGCCGACACCCTGCGCGTGTTGATGAAGTCCAAGCTGATCTCCGGGGATGTGAAACGATCCCCCTCTCACCTCGCGCGCCAGCCACCTCCCTATGGGCGCAGATAATATATGACCCCGATTGAATCTTTGAAAGTTACTCGGACGATGGCGCTGGACAATGCGCTGCGCGCTGCCTGTTCCGAAAAACGAAGCGCCCACGAAGCGCATGCCCGCGCATGTGACAAGATCATCGACGCGCTTCGCCGGGAGGATCGGGAATCGGCCGCCCGGCGCCGCATCTGGTCGTCTTGCGCGGCAACGGCCTGATCCACCCCGAAGGCAAATTGCAATCGGGCTGAGCGCGTATATTTGGAAATCGACATGATATTTTCGGCATGGCCGGAGATATAATCGAATTCTAGCACCGGTCCCCCGCCCAGCGGGCCATCGACGATCAGGTCCGTCTCGCAAAAGGCCTGCACGCCGTTACGACCATAGGTCCACGCCGCGCCGTCGTTCGTCGTTGAAGGCGATTGGGACGGCTATTTCGCCAACGGCTAGGAAGTCCGCGACGAGCAAGACCCGATCCGATTGGGCCGGGCGCCTTTATTGTGTTCGCGATCGCCGTCAGTCCTCGTCGATCAATATACGAACCGCTGCACCATCGGTGTCGTCGAACTGCCCATCGCGCAACGCCCAGAAGAAAGCGGCAAGGCCCAGCAGGCCGAAAACCAGAGCAATCGGGATGAGCAGGCCAAGGCCGGTCACTTCGCGGCTCCCTTCAGACGCAAGGCATTGGCGATGACGATCAGCGAGGAGGTCGACATGGCAATCGCGGCGACCAGCGGAGTAACCTGCCCCGCGATGGCGAGCGGCACGGCAAGCACATTATAGCCGATGGCGAGCGCGAAATTCTGCTTCACGACCGCAATCGTCCTGCGCGCAGTCCTCACGGCCAGCGCCACGGGCGTCAGCCGGTCGCCCAGGAATACCGCGTCCGCTGTCAATTGGCTCGCGTCGCTGGCGGATGCAGGTGCCATGCTGGCATGCCCCGCGGCAAGCGCTGGACCGTCATTCAACCCGTCACCAATCATCAGCACCTTCTCACCCTGTCGCCGCAGCCGGTCGATCAGGGCCAGCTTGTCGGCGGGGCGCATATGGCCGATCGCGGTGGTCCGGGTTGCGCGGGCGATGTCCTCCAGCGCTTCTGGCCGGTCGCCGCTGGCGATCAGCGTCTTGACGCCCAGCCCGCGCAGCGCGTCCAGCGTCTCGACGGCATCGGGCCGCAGCGCGTCGGTGAAGGACAACAGCAGCGCCTGGTCGCCGCGCCGGTACTCGCTGGCAAGCCCGGCCAGGCTGACGACCTTGTCGGGCCGCGCCAGCGCTACCGGCATGCCCCTATATTCAGCAAAAACGCCTTGTCCCGCGACTTCGCGGACAGGGCCAAGCGCGGCCGGAACCACGCCGTCCGTTTCCAGCGCCTGTCGCAACGCCATGCTGAGCGGATGGCGCGATCCCCGCGCCAGCGCCAGAAGGATGGCTTGATCTTCGGCCGTCAGGCGATCGAGATTCTGCGGCATCGGCCGACCGAGCGTCAGCGTGCCCGTCTTGTCGAACACAGCCTCGCTGACTTCGGCGAGCCGTTCCAGCGCGGACCCGTCCTTCACCAGCACGCCCCGCCGCATCAGCGCGCCGCAGGCCACGATCTGTGCCGCCGGGACGGCGAGGCCAAGCGCGCAGGGACAGGTGATGAGCAGCACCGCAACCGCAATCAGCAGGGCCTGATGCACGCCCGCGCCCGCAATCAGCCATCCCGCGAAGGACAGCGCAGCGAGCAGATGGACGCTAGGTGCATAATAGCGTGCCGCCCGGTCTGCGAGACGAACATAGCGCGACCTGCCCTGCCCCGCCTCTTCCATCAGGCGGGCGATGTCGGCGATCACCGTGTCGGCGCCAGCCGCAGTCACATCGACCGTGAGCGGACCTTCCACATTCATCGATCCGGCCTGCACCATATCTCCGGCATGAACCCGCAAGGGCGCGCTCTCGCCCGTCAGGAAGGCAAGATCGACCCCGCTTTCGCCCTCAACCACGCGCCCGTCGGCCGCCAGCCTTTCGCCTGCCGCGACCAGCATCCTCATGCCCGGGCGCAGGGCGCTGGCGGCGGTCCATTGGCTGTGGCCCTTCCCATCGAGCACCATCGCACCGGGCGCTGTCTGTTTCAGCAGGGCTGCGACGCCGGCGCGCGCGCGCGATCGCATCATCCCGTCCAGGCATCGTCCGGCAAGCAGGAAGAAAAGCAGCATTACCGCCCCGTCGAACCAGGCATGCTCCCCGCCGGTAATCGTCTCGAACAGGCTCATCGCCGTTGTCAGCAGCACGCCTATGCTGATTGGCACATCCATGTTCGTCCGCTTCCGCCGCAGCGCCGCCCAGGCTGAACGGAAAAAGGGCTGGCCCGCATAGGCGACGGTGGGCAGCGCGATCATCGCGGACAGCCAGTGGAACATCGTCCGCGTCGCCCCGTCCGCGCCTGACCAGATGGACACCGACAGCAGCATGATGTTCATCGCCGCAAAGCCTGCGACCGCCAGCGCGCGGACCAGCGCGCGGTTTTCGGCCGCTGCAACGTCCAGGCCCGGATCCGCCAGCGGTTCCGCTTCAAAGCCAAGCGCCAGGATGGCCGCCTTCAGTTCGGGCGGCATCAGTGCGGGATCATGGCGGATCGCGACCCGCTTCGCCCCCAAGTTGACGCGCGCCGTCAGGATGCCGGGGGTCAGCAGCAGCCCATTTTCAATTTTGGACAGGCAACCAGCGCAGTGGATTCCCGGCACCGCGAACAGACTTTCCTTCGCCTCGACAGATGTTTCTGCAAAAGGCTGCGGTCGGCTGGCCATCACTTCACCTCCCGCAGCAGATGTTCCTCGCCACCGCTATGGCGAATGTCGAAGCGCACTTGCCATCTGCCGACCGGCAAGGGTCTGTCACTAACGTAGACGCGGGGTCCAGCCTCATGCAGATGCAGGGCCATGTCCGACGCGCGGCCCAGCGGATGCTGCGCCAACGCCGTCACTCCTGCGCCAGTGACGTTCAGCTTCATCGTCACGCGGCGCGCCGGGTCCAGCGTCACCTCGTCGCGCCAGCCCAGCCTTTCCTGAGCCTTCGCCTGCGCCAACCATCCGTTGAACTTCTGGCTGGCGACATAGCTGTTTTCGACTACCCTGCCGCCGAAGGACCGCACGGCGATGGTCGCCATCAGCATGTTGACGGCCAAAATGACGGCAAAGAAGGCAACAAGAATCGCCGTCATGTGCCAGCCGGTGAAGGCGCGGGTGGACTTGCGGGCGTCGGTCATGCGTTCAGGGCCTTTCAAATCGGGCGGGTTCGCTGTCGCCGCCGCCTTCGCGGTCCGTGGCGCGCACGGTGAAGGCGAAATCTTCCCGCACTGGGCCTGCCGAGGGCAGCAGCAGGAAGACGCGCAGCTTTTCCACGCTGTCGGCGGCGACCATCGTGGTCAGGGCGCTGCTCGCCTGCTCGCGCGAACCGGCATCGGTCCACATCTTCGCATTGGCCAAACCGGTTACGCTGACCTGCATCCGGCGCGGTCGCGCCTCCATGTTACGCAGCTTTATCGTATAGGCGTTGCGGATCGTCCCGTCCGACAGACGCACGAAAATCGGGTTGCGATCCTGCTGCACGCTGATGTCGAGCCGTGTGCGAACGCCCAGCGCAAAGAGCATCGCCGCGCCGACGCCGATCCACAGGGCGAAGTAGGCAAGGGTCCGCAGCCGCAGCAGCGTGTTGAGCACGGCACGAGGGGCGCCGCCTTTCTGCTCGGCCAGCGCATCATCTTCCGTGCAATAGTCGATCAGGCCGCGCGGCTTTCCGATTTGCGCCATCACGGCATCGCACGCATCCACGCATAGCGCGCAGGTGATGCAACCGATCTGCGGACCTTCACGAATATCGACGCCGGTGGGGCAGACTGCGACGCACTGGTTACAGTCGATACAATCGCCATAAATGTCCGGCGCGGCCTGTGCTTTCTTCAGGCTCCCGCGCTTTTCGCCGCGCCAATGCTTGTAGGTCACGACCAGCGATTTTTCGTCCAGCATCGCGGTCTGTATGCGCGGCCAGGGGCACATGTAGATGCACACCTGCTCGCGCATGAAGCCGCCAAGGATGAAGGTGGTGGCCGTCAGCACGGCGACGGCGCCATAGGCAACGGGTGCGGCCGTGCCGGTCCAGAATTGCTGCTGCAATGTCGACGCATCGGCAAAGTAGAAAATCCACGCGCCCCCGGTCAGGAAGGCGATGACCAGCCACACCGCCCATTTCGCCAGCCGCCGGACGATCTTCGGGAGGCTCCATGGCGCGTTGGCCAGCCGAACCTGCGCATTGCGGTCGCCGTCGATAAAGCGTTCCACATGCTGATAGAGATCGGTCCATACCGTCTGCGGGCAGGCATAGCCGCACCAGGCGCGGCCGACCGCCGACGTCACCAGGAACAGGCCGACGCCTGCCATGATGAGCAAGCCAGCCACATAGTAAAATTCATGCGGCCAGATTTCGATGGAGAACATGTAAAATCGGCGGTTCGCCAGATCGACCAGCACCGCCTGATCGGGTGCGTAAGGGCCACGATCCCACCGCAGCCATGGCGTGCCCCAATATATGGCCAGCGTCACAACCATAACCGCCCATTTGAGACGGCGATAGAAGCCATCGACCGCTTTGGGATAAACACCCTTGCGCTTTTCGTAGAGCGATGGCGATCCTGTCATCAACATGGCTCAGCCGCCCGGCTTTGTCAGGGTTTCCGGCCTGGTCTCGCCCCCGCCCAGGCTGTGGACATAGGCCGCCAGCATTCGGACGGTCACCTTGTCCAGCTTATCGTCCCATCGCGGCATCACGCCATGACGGCTGTTCCACACCGTATCGTGGATCGAGTCCGTATCCCCGCCATAGAGCCAGATGGCGTCGGCCAGGTTCGGCGCGCCGACCGTCCGGTCGCCCGCGCCCTTCGGGCCATGGCAGACGGCACAATTGTCGGCGAACAGCTTTGCCCCACGCCGCGATGCGGCGTTCGCCCTGTCCTGCCCGCTGATCGCCCGGACATGCGCCACGACGTCATCCACTTGCGCAGCCGTCAGCAGCTGATCCTTGCCGAAAGCAGGCATCAGCGATTGCCGCGTCGCCTGATGATCCGGGTTGCGCACGCCATCGGCGATCGTCTTTTCAATGGCGGCAAGATCACCGCCCCACAGCCAATCGTCGTCATTGAGATTGGGGTAGCCCTTTGATCCCGCCGCGCCCGATCCATGGCACTGCACGCAGTGCACGCGAAAAGCCGCGCGTCCACCCTCGATTGCCGCCTGCATCAGTTGGGGGCGGTGCGGCAGGACGGTGACGGACGTGTCGGCGATCGCCTGACGGATTGGCGCCATCTGCTGCTCGCGGGCGGCAAGTTCCTTGTCCAGCGCCCCTCGGCTCGACCAGCCCAGCAGCCCGCCGGTCGCCCGGTCGATCATCGGCCAGGCCGGATAAGCGACCATATAGCCGATCGCAAACAGGATCGTCGCATAGAAGGTCCACAGCCACCAGCGCGGCAGCGGCGTGTCCAGTTCCTGGATGCCGTCCCACTCATGATGCTTGATTTCGGTCCCCGTCGCGGCGTCGATACGCTTGTCGTCAGCCATTGTCGGCCTCCGTCTGATCTTCGAAGATGGCGCGTGCGGCTTCGCCGCTGCGCTGTCGCCCATGAGGCAGGAAGAGCCAGCCGATCAGGACGAGGTAGAGCAAGGCCATGAAGACCAGCCCCCAGCTGTCGGCGAAATGGCGCAGGGCGTCATAGCTCATCGTTCGACCTCCTGCGGCCTGGCGCTGTCCACATCGACCAGCGTGCCCAGCATCTGGAGGTAGGCGACCAACGCATCCATTTCGGTCAACTGGCCGGGATTGCCGTCGAAATCCCGCGCCTGCGCCTTGGGATAGCGTTTGATGAGGTCGCCCGCATCCGCATCGGGATCGGCCTGCGCCTTCAGGTCGTCATTGGCCTTGGCGATGTCATCTTCAGTATAGGGCACGCCGACATTGTTGAGCGCGGCCAGATCCTTGCGCATGTCGGGCAGCTTCAACCTGCGCTCTGCGAGGAAGGCATAGCCGGGCATGATCGATTCCGGCACGACCGCGCGCGGGTCTTTCAGATGCTGGACATGCCATTCGTCCGAATATCGTCCACCCACGCGGGCAAGGTCCGGCCCCGTGCGCTTCGACCCCCATTGGAAGGGATGGTCATACATGCTTTCGGCGGCGAGGCTGTAATGGCCATAGCGTTCCGTTTCGTCGCGAAATGGCCGGATCATCTGGCTATGACAATTATAACATCCCTCGCGGATGTAGATGTTGCGGCCCGCCAGCTCCAGCGGCGTGTAAGGGCGCATGCCTTCCACTTTCTCGATCGTATTGTCGATCCAGAACAGCGGCGCGATCTCTACGATACCGCCGATGGCGACTACGATGAGGGCAGCTATGCCCAGAAGAGAGACATTCCGTTCCAGCCTGCCATGGTCGAAGAATTTGGTTGCCATTTTCGGTTACTCCCTCAGGCAGGTTGGGTGACGAGCGGCCGGTCTGCGGCGGCGTCATAGGCAGCGTCGTTCATCGGCTTTTCTTCCCGCAGGGGACTGCCCGCGATGGTCTTGCCTATGTTCCAGGCCATGATGATCGCGCCAGTGAGGTACATCAGACCACCCGCAGCCCGAATGACGTACATGGGGAACATGGCGCTCACGACTTCGGAGAAGGCGTAGACAAGGTAACCATCAGCCCCATATTCGCGCCACATCAGCCCCTGCATGATGCCCGCGACCCACATCGACGCGGCGTAGAGGACGATACCCAGCGTCGCGAGCCAGAAGTGCCAGTTCACCAGACGCAGCGAATAAAGCCGTTCCCGCTTCCACAACCGAGGCGTCAGATAATAAAGGCAGGCAAAGGTGATGAGCCCGTTCCATCCCAACGCGCCGCTATGCACATGGCCGATGGTCCATTCGGTATAGTGCGACAGGCTGTTCACCGCCTTCACCGACATCATCGGCCCTTCAAAGGTCGACATGCCGTAAAAAGCCAATGCCATCACCATCATGCGGATGATCGGATCGGTGCGGATGCGGTCCCATGCGCCGTTCAGCGTCATGAGGCCGTTGATCATGCCGCCCCAGCTGGGCATCCACAGCATGACCGAAAAGACCATGCCCAGCGTCTGCGCCCAGTCGGGCAGCGCGGTGTAATGCAGGTGATGTGGGCCCGCCCAAATATAAAGGAAGATCAGCGACCAGAAGTGAATGATCGACAGGCGGTAGCTGTAGACTGGCCGCTCCGCCTGCTTGGGCACGAAATAATACATCATGGCCAAAAAGCCGGCCGTCAGGAAAAAACCGACGGCATTATGCCCGTACCACCACTGGGTCAGCGCATCCTGCACGCCCGCGAATGCGCTGTAGCTCTTGGATCCCAACAGGCTGACAGGCATGGAAAGATTGTTGACGATGTGCAGCATCGCAATCGTCAGGATGAAGCTGAGATAGAACCAGTTCGCCACATAGATATGCGGTTCGCTGCGGCGCAGGATGGTGCCGCCGAACACGACGAGATAGGCGACCCAGACGATCGTCAGCCACAGGTCCACATACCATTCGGGCTCGGCATATTCGCGGCCTTCAGTGATGCCCAGCACATAGCCGGTCGCCGCCAGCACGATGAACAGCTGATAACCCCAGAAGACGAAGCGCGCGAGCGCCGGGAAGGCCAGCCGCGCCCGGCATGTACGCTGCACCACGTAAAAGCTGGTCGCGATAAGCGCATTGCCGCCAAAGGCGAAGATCACCGCCGATGTGTGCAGCGGACGCAATCGGCCAAAACTGGTATATTCCAGCCCAAGGTTGAGAGCCGGAAAGGCGAGTTGCAAGGCAATGTAGAGCCCGGCGAGAAAGCCCGCCAAGCCCCAGAATACAGTCGCGATCACGCCCCAGCGGATCGGATCATCGTCATATTTCCCCGGATCAGCAGGCATCTTCAGCAACCCGCGCGCGATCGCTTCATAATCGGCATGCCGCATGGTCAGCACCGCAGCAGTCAGAGCCGCCGCGCAGATGATGCCCATATGCACCGCAAAACCGGAGTCCACCGCCCCCAGGGCCGCAAGAAATGCCAGCAACGCCAACACAAACCAGCTGCCCGTCTTCAACAGCAATTGATCCATCGGATTTCCCCACCAAAGGCTTGCGGCTTCCGATGCTCGCGAAGCCCGCATTACGCATTGATCCCTGTCAAAGCGGACGCGGGCAGTATGTAGGGGAATGTCCTTATTCGGTGGGACGTCGTGGCCGCATCATGCCAGCAGATGTGCCGTCACTCGCCCTCTGCGATGCTTTCCAACTGCTCGACATCGCAGATTCGCACGCCCCGGCGGCCCAAAAGCGAGATCACGCCTTCGCGTTTCAACTCTGTAACCTGTCGGGACACGGTCTCTATCGTCAGCCCCAGAACGTCCGCGATCTGCTGCCGGGACAGGGGCAATTCGATCGTTCCCTGCGCGTCCGCCTGCACACGATTGCGCATGTCGAGCAGTAGAGTGGCGACCTTTTCCCGCGCATTCTTCCTGCCGAGCAGCAGCATCCAGGCGCGTGTCCGGTCCAGATCGTCCAGCGTCCGTTGCAACAGCCGATGCTCCAGCGCCGGATGTTCCCGCGCGAAGCCGTCGAAAGCGCCTCGTGGATAAAGGCATAGCCGCGCATCGGTCAGCGCCGTCACGCTATGCGGTGTGTAAGATCCAAATGGACGCCCGATGAAGTCGGAGGCATAGACGACGCCAACAATCTGTTCGCGGCCGTCGGCGGTCGATGTGGACAGTTTCAGCGTGCCTTCAATCACATTGGCCACCAGCGTCGAACTGTCGCCTTCCCACATGACGGTCTGCCCAGTCTTCAGGGCGACACGCCGACCGATACGGTTGAGCGTAGTCCGGTCCGTCGCTCCAAGGTCCGCGCAGATCGCCCGGTCGCGCACTTCGCAGCGGTCGCAATATTGAGCGCCGCAACCTGCGTCGGGTGCTGTTTTAACGGGCGCGATTTGCGCCAGATCAAATTGCATGTTCATAGGCCTTGCCTGCCCTTGCCTGCGGCGCAGACCTATCCGTAATTATCCCTAGGTCGCTAATCCTGCGACGCATGAAAGGCGATGCGCAGCGCTTCAGCGAGGCTTTTTACCTCCAGCTTGTGCATCAGGTTGGCGCGATGGATTTCCACCGTGCGCGGGCTGATGCCCAGATCATAGGCGATTGTCTTGTTCGGCAGCCCCTCGACCAGCCCGTCCAACACCTCACGCTCTCGTTCGGTGAGGATGTTAAGGCGAGCGCGGGCATCCTGCGCGCGGGCGCTGGCGCCCCGATCCGCGAGCGACAGTTTCCGCGCCGCCTCCACGCATCCCAGCAACGCCGCCTTTTCAAACGGCTTTTCAATGAAGTCGCTTGCCCCGGTTTTCATCGCGCTCACGGCCATGTCGACGTCGCCATGACCGGTCATGATCACAACCGGCAGCATGATACCGCGCGCGCGCAATTCGCGCTGCACCTCCAGCCCGTCGATTTCCGGCATCCTTACGTCCAGCAGCACGCAGCCGGAGGCCAGATCGGCTGCGTCGCGAAGAAACTCGACGCCGCCCGCGAACAGTTGCACCGCATAGCCGCTGGTCTTGAGCATGAAGGACAGCGACCGACGGATCGCGTCATCATCATCCACGACATAGATGGGATAGGGTTCGCTCATGCTCCGTCCGCTATGTCCAATGTGAAATGAAAGGCCGCTCCGCCCCATTGGGACGGTTCGGCCCAGATACGCCCGCCATGCCCTTCCACAATGGTCTGGCATATGGACAGTCCGACACCCATACCCGACGCCTTGGTGGTGGTGAAGGGGGTGAACAGCGTTCGCGACATGTCGGGATCAAGGCCCGGACCGCTGTCGGATACCACAACTTCCACGCGGCCATCCTCTGCGGGAGCGGCGGACAGGCGCAGGATCCGGGCGGGGCTGTCCGCCATTGCGTCAACAGCGTTTCTGACCAGATTGATGATTACCTGTTGCAGCTGGACGCGATTGACGAAAACCTCGTCCACTCGCCGGTCGACGCTGATGTCCATGTCGATGCCCCGGCTGTCAGCGCCAATGAAGGCCAAGGCCGTACCTTCCGCCAGCAGGCCGCGCAACGGTTCAGGCTGGCGCATGGTTTCCCCGCGCTTGATGAACTCGCGCAGCGAACGGATGATCTCGCCAGCGCGAAGAGCCTGGGCCGCGCTCTCCGCCATTGCCTCGCGCAGCAGCTCGCGGTCGATGGGCTGGTCGCTGTCCAGCATGTCGCGCCCCGCCTCCAGATAGTTGGCGATCGCGGTCAAAGGCTGATTCAGTTCGTGAGCCAGCGCCGATGCCAGCGTGCCCATGGCGGTCACACGGCTCGCATGGGCCAGTTCGGCCTGCAGGTCGGCGACGCGCGTTTCGGCCTGTTGCCGTTCGGTCAGGTCGCGGATGAAGCCCGTGAACAGTCGCTTACCCTGATCATGCACCTCGCCAACGGACAGCTCGATGGGGAAAACGGACCCATCCCGCCGCCGCGCGCTGGTAAGACGCCCGATGCCGATGATCCGTTTTTCGCCGGTGCCGAGATAATGGTTGATATAGCCGTCATGCCGCTCCCGGTCTGGGGACGGCATCAGCATGGAGATATTCTCGCCCAGCACATCGCTTTCGGCATATTGGAACATGAGCTGCGCTGCGGCGCTGAACGAAATGATCTGCCCCCTCATGTCGATGACGATCAGCGCGTCGGGAACGGTCGCCAGGATGGATCCCAGCAACGCCTGTTCCAAGCTGTGTTCGCGTGCGCTCAAGCCATCAATTTCATCATCCGAAACGCCCATTCCCGCACAATGCCGATTCTTCAGTGGGCCAGCAAGAGCGGCAGCCGAGCCGCGTCGAGCATGGTGCGCGTTACGCCGCCAAAGACGAATTCCCGCATGCGGCTGTGGCCGAATGCACCCATCGCGATCCAATCAGGCTTCAGCCCTGCTATCTTGGCTTCAAGCGCCTGCGGGACCGTCCGCCCGTCCGGCGAGACGCTGTGCAGTTCCGAGCGGATACCATGCAGCGCCAGATATTCGCATGCCTGCGTCGCCGGGAATGGATATTTCCCCGCTTCTTCGACGGACACTATATGCACCTGCTCGGCCAGCTTCAGAAGCGGCGATGCAAGCCGCAACGCGGCCGATGCTTCCTGCGATCCGTCCCAGGCGATCGCGGCGACCCCGGAAAGGGGCAAGGATTTCGCCGTCTGCGGCATCGCCAGAACAGGCGTCCGCCCGCCAAGTGCCAGCGCACCGGCGAGGTTCAGCGGATCCTTGACATGGTTGCTCCTGCGTTCGGGTAGAGTGACGATGATGACATCGGCCAGTGTAGCGGCGGAAAGCAGCCCATGGATGACGTCGCCATCCATATGTGTCCATTCCCAGTTCACGCCTTCGCGGCGCAACCGATCCTCGACCTGCCCCCGCGTCCTTTCGTCTTCTTCGCGCAATTCGGCCATGACTTCCGGGGCGATTGCGGCGCCGCCATACATGTCGGCGCCGATGAAGTCGGGCATCGCGGTCACCTGAACGCAGTGAATGCGCCCGTTCGTTGCGCGTACGATGTCGCATGCCGCCTGCAGACGGCTTTCCGCGCCCAGATCGTCACGAATATGCAGCAGAACCGATTTCATCCTACGTCTCCCGGCAGGCATAACTGTCCCCACGGTTATGACGGGCGGATACATCACCGCCATCCGGGATAGTCCGTATATCCTTTCCCACCTGGGAATCGGATTGAGTAGGATATGACATGGACGACGATACGCCTTGAACTCGCACGCACGCATGCCTTTCCCAACGGTTCGGCCGCGCGCAGCTATGTGCTGCGGCTGCCGCTGGGGCCAGATGGCCTGATCGACGAACATGAGTATCGGCGTCATCCCGAACTGGCGACGGTTCGCCGCTTCTGGCCGAATGAGCCAGATCATCATGGTTGTCTGCTCCATACCGCCGCGGGCTGGACGCTGTCCTATGAAAAGGGCGATGAGGATGACGAAAGGATTTTCCGGCTGAACACGCACGCGATCATGCCCGGCAGCTATCTCACCCTGACAGGACCGGATGGCGAGCGCCTGCCCTTCGTGGTGAAGGCGTTGGCGTCAGCATGAAGCGGCGGGGCGTGCAACCACGCCCCGCCGCCATCGATCATTACAGCTTCATGCCGATGCCGACGCCAAAGACGAAGGGATCAAGGCTTACCTTGACGCGCTGCACGCCAGCGGCACCGGTGGTCAGCCGTACCTTGGTGTCGATGTCGATATATTTGACGTCCAGATTAAGGAACAGCCGGTCGTTCAGGTCGATATCGACGCCAGCCTGACCTGCCCAGCCGACGCTGTCGGACATATGGACGCGGGTGGCGCCTACTGCGCTTTCCAGTGCGTTCGACGCCTTTTCATTATAGAAAAGCGTATAGTTGATCCCCGCGCCGACATAGGGGCGGATTTTTGCGTCCGGCAGGAAATGATATTGCGCCGTCAGCGTCGGCGGCAGAACCCAGGTAGAGGCGAGCTTGCCGATTGATCCGGTCGTGCCGGTACGCCCGCTGGCGCCATGTTTGGTGGTCGCGGCGATCAGCTCGAACCCGATATGGTCGGTGGCCATGTAGCTGATGTCGATTTCCGGCATCACGCTGTCATCCACCTTCACCTTTTCACCAGGAAAGCCGGGAAGCACGCTGCCGCTCTTTTCATTGGGCGCGACCATGATACCGCGCAGCCGGACCAGCACATCGCCCTGCGCCGCCTGCGCCGGACCCGTCGCCAGCGCGCCCATGGCGACCGCACCGAGCAGAATTTTCCTGAATGTCATAGGCATATCTCCACCCTGTTGTTGGAGACCCCCCTTTGCCCGAGCGCTGCACGCGCCGCTTTGATCCTGCACAATTGGAGATTTGACCTTGCTCAATGTGCTGCGCCGCCCGTCATGGGATCGGGATGGTCATGTGGACATATCATCCCGATCTGCTCGCCCGGTCAGTGCCGCGCTACACCAGCTATCCCACTGCCGCCCAATTCAGCAGCGAAGTGGGCGCGGCCGATCTGGGTGCGCGGCTCGACGCGGTGCAGCGCGGCACCGACATTTCCCTCTATCTCCACATTCCCTACTGTCATGACATCTGCTGGTATTGCGGGTGCAATACAGGCGCCGCCAATCGCGCCCAACGCCTGACAGCCTATGTCGAAGCGCTGGAGCGGGAAATCGCGCTGGTCGCCCGGCATCTGGACCAGCGGGGTCATGTCGTCAGGATCGCCTTTGGCGGTGGCAGTCCCAATTCGCTGCCGCGCGTCGATTTTGTGCGCCTGCTACAGCAGCTATTTCTGTGCTTCGATGCTGGCGGTGCAGAGATTTCCGTCGAACTCGACCCGCGTCGGCTCGATGCGCAATGGGTCGCAACCCTGGCGGCGACGGGCATTGATCGGGTCAATCTGGGGGTCCAGACCTTTACGCCGCATGTCCAGACCCGCATCGGCCGCATCCAGCCGCTCGACTTGGTCGAACGCGCCGTCGATCAGCTGGCGAAAGCTGGCATCGCAGTCGGGTTCGACCTGATGTACGGCTTGCCCGGCCAACGGATCGAGGATCTCACCTCCACGATAGAGGCGAGCATCGGCATGAAGCCTGCGCGGATCGCTCTGTTCGGCTATGCCCATATGCCGCGGATGCTACCGCGCCAGCGCCGGATCGACGCCGCCGCTCTGCCGGACCTTTCCACCCGCTTCGATATGGCGGCGCAGGGCCATGACATGCTGGTCGCGGCGGGCTATCAGGCGATCGGCTTCGATCACTTCGCATTGCCAGAGGACGGCCTTGCCCGCGCCGCGCGTGAGGGAAGGCTTCACCGCAATTTCCAAGGCTTCACCGATGATCCGGCCGAAATCCTGCTGGGCCTTGGCGCGAGCGCGATCAGTCAGTTTCCCGACCTGATCGTTCAGAATGAAAAGCAGGCGGGGCCGTGGCGCAACTTGGTCGAGCAGGGCCAGCTTTCGGCCACGCGCGGAACGCACCGGACGCCTGAAGACCGCCGCCGGGGCCGCATCATCGAAAATCTTCTCTGTCAGGGCGAGGCTAACATCGGCGTCACCCAGCCCGTAGTCGACCTGTCGCCCTTCATTGATCTTGGTCTGGCGCGCATGGCCGGGGACCGCATTCTGCTGACAGCGGAAGGGCTGCCCTATGCCCGCAGCGTCGCGGCTTGTTTCGACACCTATCTCGTCCCCGCAGAGGGGCGATTCAGCCGTGCGATATAGCGGCTGGATGCTGGCCGCCTCTGCCGCTGCGGGGCTTTCGGCCGGGCAAACGCCGCAGCGCACGCCTTCGCCCGCAAGCTTCTGCGGCTCCATTCCACTCAACTGGAATCCGCCCTGGCAGCGCAAGCCGGTCAGGGCGCCCGACAAGGATGGGCTGTGCCACCTTGTCCTTTGCGAGAGACGCAAGATGCGGGGTCGCAGTCCGAGCGCCAATCCCGATGCCTGAACGAGGTCGGGCATTTATCAAAACATGGTTCCCCATTTTGACGGCCATCAAATCCGCAGCGGCAGGATCGCGATAGTCTGGGTAGAAAGGAGACCTTTAATGACCGACCTTATCAGCACCCATTATGATCTGCTTGTTGTCGTCGCCCTGCTCACCTTCATGGCAGTGCTTGCGGGCGTGTCGATCGAAGACGCGTTGAAAGGGCGCCGTGGATGACGCAGGCTGAGGCGCGCGTCGTCCCCTTCGAAGCGGTCGGGGGAGCAGAAGGCGTACGGCGCATCGTCGATCGTTTCTATGACCTGATGGATAGCGTGCCCGCCTATCGTGAACTGCGGGCGTTGCATGCCGACAATCTTCGGCCCCTGCGGGAATCGCTTGCCGGATTTCTGACCGGCTGGCTGGGCGGACCACGCGATTGGTTCGATGCTCATCCCGGCAAATGCATGATGTCCGCCCATGCGCCCATTGCAATCGATGCGATCACCGCAGAGCAGTGGATCAGCGCGATGAGCGACGCGATGCGGGACGTCGCAGTGGATCAGCCGATAGCAGGCCAGATGGAGACAGCCTTCAAGGCTATGGCGTCCGCCATGATCCGCCGCTGACTGTCGCATCGTTCAGGCCGGGATTTAACGTCTAAAGCCCACCGACAAATCATTATGGCACGGCTCCAATGGTATCGGCGACATAGGCACGGCGCTCGCCCATCGGCTTTGGCCGGCCGATGGTTGTATCCTCCGCGGTTTGATGCTCGATCTCGCTGTTCAGTTCCGCGCCCAGAACCAGAATATAGGCCGACAGATACAGCCACATCAGCGTGACGACTACGGCGCTCAACGCCCCATAGGTCGCGCCATAGTTACCGAAATGCGACGCATAGACGCCAAATCCAAGACTCACCGCTAGCCAGCCCACCGTCGCCAACACCGATCCCGGCGTCAGCCATCGCCATTGCGCGCGATGCCGGTCGGGAGCGTAGCGGTAGACCATGCTGACGATCATGCTGGCGGCAAGTGCGGCCAACAGCCAGAAGCCGATGCGGATTGCCGTCGTCACGATGCCCGGCGCGCCCGGCATCAGCTGTTCCATAAATGCGAGCGCTGCAATGGCGAAAATCGCGATAACAGCCGTGACCAACAGGCCAATGGTGATCAGACAGGCCAGCGCCGTCAGCCTGATGAAGCTGCGGCTTTCTTCTTCGTCATAGGCGATGTTTACCGCCTTCACGATCGCGCTGGCGCCGTTCATCGCCCCATAGATGGACAGGGTGAGGGACACGAGCAGGCCAAAGCCCTTCTTGTCGGCGCTTGTGTTGATGACGGACAGCAACTGTTCACCGATAAGCCGGGCGGCTTCTTCCGGCAGCAGTTGGAACAACGACCGCAGATGATCGGCGATCGTCGATGGATCGGCCAGCAGCCCATAACAGAGGACGAGCGCAGCCAATGTCGGCACGAAGGCGAGGAAACCATAAAAGGCAACTCCGGCGGAAACCAGGCCGACATTATCGGTGCTGCTTTCATTCCAGGTCCGTAGCAATATGTCGCGCCACGCCGCCTTCGGCATATCCCGCGGCCGTTGCGCTGATCGGCCCCTATCGGTGTCCTGTGCTGCCATGCTCACTCCCTTCTGCATGAGAGCTAACATCCGAGAGCCAAGACCGATCCGGATATGGTGGCCGCTATATCGCTCGGCCAATTATGCGATAATATGGTTTGTCATGAAAAACCTGTCGGGGCCGAGGCTTGATGAAAAGGATGAAGGCCCCCCGGCTGACTTGGACATGCTGGTCGTGGGCGGGGGCGTCAATGGCGCCGGCATCGCCCGCGACGCCGCCGGACGGGGTTACAGACTATTGCTCGTCGAGCAGGATGACCTTGCCGGCCACACATCGTCCGCATCGACCAAGCTGATCCATGGCGGACTGCGTTATCTTGAGTATGGCGAGTTCAGCCTGGTGCGCGAGTCCCTGATCGAACGGGAACGGCTGTGGCGCATGGCGCCGCACATCATCTGGCCGCTCAGTTTCCTGTTGCCTCAGACCCTCTCTCCGCGCCCCGCATGGATGGTTCGGCTCGGCCTTTTCCTTTACGATCATCTGGGCGGACGCAAGGCGCTGCCCGCCACCCGGACAGTGGCGCTGGATCGCTCTCCCTTCGGCGACGGGCTGGCCGACCGCCGGGGCCGCGCATTCCTCTATTCGGATTGCTGGGTGGATGACAGTCGGCTGGTCGTCCTGAACGCGCTCGACGCTGCCGAACGTGGCGCGCTCGTCCGTACCCGCACCCGTCTGTTGCACGCGCGTCGCGAGGGCGCGTTCTGGCGCGCCAGGATCGCCGATGCCAGGGGCGAGCAGGAAGTCCGCGCCCGCATACTCGTCAACGCAGCCGGACCGTGGGTAAGCGATGTCATCGGCAGAGCGGGCCTTCACAGCGAGCGGGCCGTTCGCCTGGTCAAAGGCAGTCATATCGTCGTGCCGCGCCTCTATGAAGGCGATCACGCCTTCACGCTGCAAAATGCCGATCGCCGGATCGTCTTTGCCATCCCCTATGAAGGGCGCTTCACCCTGATCGGCACGACGGAGGAGGACTGGACCGGCCCGCCCGGAAAGGCGCAGATCGACGATGCAGAGATCCGCTATCTGCTCGACACAGCGGGCCGCTATTTCGCGCGTACACCTACACGGGAGGATATTCGCTGGTCCTATGCGGGCATCCGTCCGCTCCATGATGACAAGGCCGGGCGGGCTTCTGCCGTCACACGGGATTACGTCCTCGATCTGGATAGCGACGGCCCCCCGCTGCTCAGCATATTCGGCGGCAAGATCACCACTTACCGCAGGCTTGCCGAGCAGGCCCTCAATCTCCTCGCCTCGCAAGGCATCGAAACCTGCGGCGCGTGGACAGGAGAATCAAAGTTGCCCGGCGGAGACATGCCGCAAGGCGACATCGATGCGCTGGTCAGCAGGCTGGGGGATCAATATCCCGCCCTGCCCGGCGCTTTGCTGCGCCGCCTCGCCCACGCTTATGGCTCGCGGGCGCCACAGCTGCTTGGCAGGGCGCAGGGTCTCGACGATCTGGGCGAGACATTCGGCGGCGACCTGACGCGGGCGGAGGTCGATTATCTCGTCAGCAAGGAATGGGCACGCACGGCGGAGGATATTCTCTTCCGCCGCAGCAAGCTGGGCCTCCACCTCCCGCCTGAGGCGGTTGACCGGCTGTCCGCCTATCTCGATGGCGCAATCCGCGATCCGTCAGAAGCACGGCCGACGTCGTTACAGGAAAAAGAATGAAGCACAGCGCCCCGTGGTGGGGAGATAGGTCTTTGGGACGCTGTGCTTCTCTCCCAGAGTGCGACCCGAGGGAGCAAAGAGGTTGCGGCCAACGATGTGGCCGACGCTGACATTCGATGTCCTGCGAACATGGGTAAGGGCTTCGTCCAGGCCCCGCCTCACCATGCCGCCTAAAGCCAAAACGGCATTAACCCGGGGAGCGACCTGCGCAACCCGATGGTCCAAAATCCATATCTGAAGAGAAAAGGCCAAGCGCTTTCATCGCATATGTTCCTGCTTCGGTAACCCCGCTATCTCCACCTAAGAGACCGGAAGCTTTGCGTCCTGCCGTCACCGACAGTTTGCCCTTTCGGCCAGGAAGCTCGCTGCGGCGCGCTTCTTTGCCTTACCGCTCGTTTAACCGGATTATTGCGTCATGTCAATCATTTGTGGGCATAATGTGTCCATATTTGGTAACCATGGCCGCGACCAGCTTATAGTCACTCACTCTTTGCGACGGACCCCAAACGGTCGGACAATTCGTCCAGCCAGACCGACGCTCCCCCGTCCGAAGGCGCACGCCAGTCTCCCCGTGGCGACAGCGCGCCGCCGCCCGACACCTTCGGCCCATTTGGTATGGCCGACCGCTTGAACTGGCTGATGGTGAAGAAGCGGTACAGGAAATTGTCCAGCCAATGGCGGATGGTGGGCAGGTCGTAGGCCAGCTTTGCGCCCTCGGGATAGCCGGGTGGCCAGCTTCCCGCCTCCACATCGCGCCAGGCGTGCCAGGCCAGGAATGCGACCTTGGACGGCGGCTGTCCCCAGCGGACGATATGGTGCAGGAAAAAGTCGTTCAGCGCGTACGGGCCGACCCGGCTTTCCGTACTCTGCATCGCGCCGGTGGCGTCAGCAGGCACCAATTCCGGCGATATTTCCTGATCCACGATCGCCTGCAATATCGCGTCCGTCTCCGCATCGAACTGGTCCGTCGCGATGCACCAGCGGATCAGATATTGGATCAGCGTCTTGGGTACGCCACTGTTGACGGCATAATGGCTCATATGATCGCCGACGCCATAGGTGCACCACCCTAGCGCCAGTTCGGAAAGGTCGCCCGTCCCGACGACAAAACCGCCATTGCGATTAGCGAGGCGAAACAGATAATCGGTCCGCAGTCCCGCCTGCACATTTTCAAAGGTGACGTCGTAGACCGCCTCCCCTTTGGCGAAGGGATGGTCCATGTCGGCAAGCATCTGCCGCGCGGCTGGCCGAATGTCAATTTCCGCCCCCTTCACCCCCAAGGCGTTCATCAGGCGCCAGGCGTTGGCTTTGGTATGTTCGCCCGTGGCAAAGCCCGGCATCGTATAGCCAAGGATCGCCGATCGCGGCAGGCCCAGCCGGTCGCACGCCTTGGCCGCGACGATAAGCGCATGGGTAGAATCGAGCCCGCCCGACACGCCAATGACAAAATGCTTGCCCGCCGTGGCGCGGAATCGGGTGACCTGCCCCTCCACCTGGATATTGAATGCTTCATAGCAGTCCGCGTCCAGCTGCAAGGGGTCGGCCGGGACAAAGGGGAAGCGGCGCACCGGGCGATGAAGCCCTTCGCGGTCCCCAACGGCCGCCGCCTCGAACGTCACGCGGCGAAACCGCAGCTCTGGATGGCCCATCGCTTCGGCCGTATCGTTGAAGGTGCCGTTGCGCATCCTTTCCAACCGCAGCCGCTGGGCATCGATATCGGCATAGATGATCTCCGGCGCATCGCCAAAGCGCGCCGATTGCGCCAGCATGTCGCCCATCTCATGCACCATCGCCTGCCCGTCCCAGGCCATGTCAGTGGTGCTTTCGCCGTACCCTGCCGCCGAATAGGCATAGGCAGCGATACATCGCATCGATTGCGCGGCGGACAGCAAATCCCGGTCCCGCGCCTTTCCGACGATAATGTTGGAGGCCGAGAGATTGCACAGGATCAAGGCCCCCGCCAGCGCACCGAATGTTGATGGGGGCAGCGGCGCCCAATAATCCTCGCAAATTTCGACATGAAAGATGAAGTCCGCACGATTCCCGGCCTCAAAGATCAAATCAGGGCCAAAGGGCGCGCGATAGCCAGCCAGGTCGATGTCCAGTCCGGTCAGGCCAGCGCCCGGCGCAAACCAGCGCTTTTCATAATATTCCCGATAATTGGGCAGATAGCTTTTCGGCACCACGCCCAGCAGCCTGCCGCCCGCGATCACGAGCGCGGCATTATACAGCCGCCCGTTCCGCCGCACCGGAGCGCCGACCAGCAGCACGGGCAAGTCCGCGCTGGCGTGGACAAGCCGCCCTATCTCCGCTTCCACCCTATCCAGCAGCGCATCCTGAAGATGCAGGTCGTCGATCGCGTAGGAGGACAGGCAAAGTTCGGGGAAAAGGATGATGTCTGCCCCCTTTTCGGCAGCCTGCCGCGCGAGTTGCAGGATCGCCTTTGCATTGGCGCCCACATCGGCCACGCTCGCTTCGGGTGTCGCGGCGGCCAGCCTTACCAGCCCATGCGTCTCGATGGCCTCGAAGCGATCAACGGGCATCAACAGCCTCCCTCATCATTTCCAGCGCCACCGCGATCGCTTCCAACCGGATCGGCCCGCGCCCAATGTCGCCAAAATGTTCTTCGCGATGCCGGGTCTTGGCCCCACGGCGGGCGCAGCCGAAATGAACGAGGCCCGGCTCATCCCCCGGCGGTGCGGAGCCTGCATAGCCGGTCACCGCCAGCGCGATATCGGCATTGGATTTGTTTATCGCGCCTTCCGCCATGGCGATCGCCACATCGCGGCTGACCGCGCCGCATGCGTCGATCTGCTCGCGCGCGATCCCCAGCAGGTCGCATTTCGCATCCTCGCTATAGACCACGAATCCGCGCTCGAAAGCGTGGCTCGCGCCCTCCACGTCGGTCAGCAGCGACGCCAGCAATCCACCGGTACAGCTTTCCGCCGTGCTGATTTTCAGATCCGCTTCGCAACATAGTCGCAGCAGGGCTTCGGCCGCCGCTTCTGTGTCGTCGGGAAGAACGCCGGAAAGCGTTTGGGCAGGTCCACCATCAGTGACGTCATCGCTACTCATCACATCCTCCCTGACGCGCGTAACGAAGCGATCGTGAGAGCTGTTCCTTTGGCGGGACTTCCCGTCACACTCGAATGCGGTTAACAGCGAGCGCTGGCTTGAACGAAATGGAAAAGGCCGACATGACCCAATTCGCTCTAACCGAAGAGCAGATCGCCATTCAGGAGGTGGCGAGGCGCTTTACCTCTGATGCGATTACCCCCCAGGCAGCCGAATGGGATGAAAAGCACATCTTCCCGCGTGACACGATCCGTGCCGCCGCGCAGCTCGGTTTTGGTGGCATCTATGTATCGGAATCTTCCGGGGGCATCGGCCTTGGGCGCCTGGAATCGGCGCTGATAATGGAGGCGATGGCCTATGGCTGCCCATCCACCAGCGCCTTCATTTCCATCCACAATATGGCTGCCTGGATGATCGACCGATTTGGTAGCCAGGTGGTGAAGGACAAATATCTGCCCTCAATGGTGCCGATGGACCGAATGGGCAGCTATTGCCTGACGGAAGCGGGTGCAGGCTCCGACGCCGCCGCGCTCAAGACACGCGCAGTGAAGGACGGCGATCATTATGTCGTCACCGGTTCCAAGCAGTTCATATCGGGCGGCGGCGAAAATGACATCTATGTCGTCATGGTCCGCACTGGCGAGGAAGGCCCAAGGGGCATTAGTTGCCTTGTCGTCGAAAAGGACATGCCGGGCGTCAGCTTCGGCGCGCAGGAACGCAAGCTCGGGTGGCATTCGCAACCCACCGCCCAGGTCAATTTCGACGCCGTGCGCGTGCCGGTGGATAATCTGGTCGGTGCGGAAGGTGAAGGCTTTCGCATTGCGATGATGGGCCTTGACGGCGGTCGCCTCAACATCGGCGCCTGCTCGCTGGGCGGCGCGCAGCGCTGCATCGACGAAGCCGTCGCCTTTACGAAGGACCGCACGCAGTTCGGTCAGCCGATCGCCGATTTCCAGAACACGCAGTTCACGCTTGCCGACATGGAAACAGAAGTTCAGGCCGCCCGCGCGTTGCTTTACATGGCTGCCGTCAAGGTCACCGAAAACACCCCTGACAAGACCTGCTTCGCCGCCATGGCCAAGCGCATCGCGACCGATACCGGCTCCAGCGTTGCTGACCGCGCGCTCCAGTTGCACGGCGGCTATGGCTACCTCATGGACTATCCAATCGAACGCGTCTGGCGTGACCTGCGCGTCCATTCAATCCTGGAGGGCACCAATCAGGTGATGCGGATGATCGTCGCACGCGACATGCTGCGGCAATAATGGAGGGATGATGACAGACCAGCTTCTGATTTCGATCGACAATGGCGTCGGCCGCATCCGGCTGAACCGGCCCAGGGCGATCCATGCACTGACTACCGAAATGTGCGCCGCGATGATCGATACGCTGCTCGCCTGGCGCCGGGACGATCGGGTCGTCGCGGTGATGCTGGACCATGCCGTGTCGCCGGATGGCGATCCCAAATTGTCGCGTGGTTTCTGCGCCGGTGGCGATATCGCCACGTTGGCCAGCAGCGCAAAGGGCGACTGCGTCGAGGCCGAGCGCTTCTTTCACACCGAATATCGCCTGAACCATCTGCTCTTTGTTTATGAAAAGCCGGTCATCGCCTTCATTGACGGCATTGTCATGGGCGGCGGCGTCGGCATTTCCGATCCTGCCCGCTACCGCATAGCGACCGAACGGACCATCTACGCCATGCCCGAAACCGGCATCGGCCTGTTCCCGGACGTCGGCGGCGGTTGGTTTCTGCCCCGCATGCCGGGCCGCACGGGCACCTGGCTCGCGACCACTGGCGCGCGTATCAACGGGGCGGATTGCTTGGCGATCGGCATCGCGACTCATTATATTGCGTCGGACAAGCTGGATGCGGTCAAAGCCCGCATCATCGCCGATCCTGACGGCCTTAGCGAAATCCTCGATGAAATGAGCGACACGCCGCCGCCTTCCAATTGGGACGCCCAGCGGGCCGACATCGATCGCCTCTTCGCCTCAGACCGCTACGAGGACATTCTCGCTGCTCTCCGGGCGGATGCATCGGAATGGGCACGGGCGCAGCTTGCGATCCTTTCCACCAAATCGCCCCAGACGATCAAGGTCGCCCTGCGGCAGATGGCGGAAGGCGCGGCCTTCGCGGACTTTGCCGACAATATGCGCAACGAATATCGCATCGGTTGCCATGTCATCCGGCGTCCCGACTTTATCGAAGGCGTGCGCGCGGTGATCATCGACAAGGATAATGCGCCGCGCTGGAATCCGGCGACGCCAGAAGAGGTGACGGACGATCTGATCGACAGCCTGTTCGCACCGCTGCCGCCCGAAAAAGAATGGACGCCGCTACCCGAACTGCGCGGCTGACACATAATGAGGAGTGCCTGACATGAGCCAGACCGTCGCCTTCATCGGCCTCGGCAATATGGGCGGCGGCATGGCCGCCAACTTGCTGAAGCATGGCTTTACCGTGCGCGCCTTCGACCTGTCCGAAGACGCGCTTGCAAAGGCGCAGGCCCTCGGTGCGATCCGTTGCGCCAGCGCCGCGGAAGCCGCCTCGCAGGCCGACGCCATAATCTCCATGCTTCCCGCCGGGAGCCATGTGGAAAGCGTCTATACCGGCGAAATCTTCGATGCTGCGCAGCCCGGCGCGCTGTTTCTCGATTGCTCCACCATTGACGTTGCCACCGCCCGCCGGGTCGAGGAAGCAGCGCAGGCCAGGGGCTTTGAGATGGTCGATGCCCCGGTTTCGGGCGGTATCGCGGCTGCTGCTGGCGGCACGCTCACCTTCATGGTCGGCGGCAGCGACGCCGCTTTCAGCCGCGCAAAGCCCATCCTCTCCGCCATGGGCAAGGCCGTGATCCATGCCGGTGGTGCGGGCAATGGCCAGGCGGCCAAGATCTGCAACAACATGCTGCTGGGCGCCACCATGGTGGCCACGTGCGAGAGCTTCGCCATGGCGAAGAAGCTGGGCCTTGACCCGCAGACCTTCTACGACATTTCCAGCGTATCGTCGGGCCAGAGTTGGTCGATGACCAGCTATTGCCCTGTCTCCGGCGTCGGCCCGCAAAGCCCGTCCGACAACGGCTATCAGGGCGGCTTTGCCGTCGGCCTGATGCTCAAGGATTTGAAGCTCGCGACGCAAGCCGCCGCGTCTGTCAACGCCAGCGTTCCCATGGGCAACGCCGCCGAAGCGCTTTACCAATTGCTCGCCAACCGGGGGGAAGCCGCCCGCGACTTTTCCCTGATGATCGAGTTGCTGGAAGGGAAATAGGCCATTCGCCGGATAGACTAGAGGATCTTCGCCACGCCCAGTTCCGCTGCGATCGCCCGGTTGGAGATTGGCGCATCGCGCGACAGCTTCTCGACGATCTTGGTCCAGCGGATCGAGCCGATGTCGGCTCATTTCAGTCAAGCGGCACCTTGGACGGGCTCGCTCATCAGGCAAAGGGCGACAGTCCGGTCAGGATCATCCGTACAAGATCCGCCTGACCCTTTGTCCCCGTCTTTTCATAAATACGCTTCGAATAATTGCGCGCGGTTTCACTTGTCAGGCGCAGCCGTTCGCCCGCGCTGACAATGCTCTCTCCCATGCTCAGCGCATGGGCCAGCGCCGCCTCGCTGTGCGACAGGCCATGCAATGCCGCCAGTGTCCCGGTCGCAGCAGTGGCCGATTCACGCCGCGGCATGCGCAATATGCCGATCACCGCAGGCAAGGCGCAAGGTTGGCTCAGCGCCAGATCCGATTTGCGCAACAGCAGGTCGATCCCCCTTGCTTCATCGATCCGAATGACCCGGGTCGCGCCCGGCGGCGCGGCGGCCATGTCCGCACAGGCGATATTCAGTGCGTGCGCCACATCCGGAAGCAACTGCAAGCGCCGTTCGGGACTGGGGCCGGGCCTGACGGTGAAGGCCAGCATCGCCTCTGCGACCGGGTCGGCTGCCATCACGCGCCCGCCCCGGTCGAACGCCAGTTGCGCCACGCCTAGCCGGGCAAGCGCGCCCTGAGCCATCGCCACCTGCAATCGCGCCTCGATCAAAGCGACCAGCGCGCGCAGCGCCGCCCCGAAATGAGGCGCGATGCTCGATAGCACGGAGACCGCCGAAGCCGAAAAATCCTCCCGCTCCCGCACCAGCAGGAAATGTGCGTCCGCCACGCCGCCTGCGGCAACGCGCAGCCAGCGGCCGTAGCGAATGTTCATTTCGCTCAACGCCTCGCGCTGGCGCGCCAGCTCATCGGCATTGTCGTAATTCAGCATCTCGTCCAGCGCATAGACGCGTCCGGCGCGCAGCGACCCATAGGGGTGCAGCCGCAGAGCATCCAACCGCCGGAAATCCAGAGGCGGCTCCTGTGACGCGCGCGGCGCCGCGATATGGATGACGGTCGGTTCCTGGTCGGCCATGGCATTGGCCAGCGAAATGATCAGGAAAGCGCGCCGTGCATAGGTGCGCCCCACCAAATTGCGGATGAACGCGCTGAAGGGGGGGCTTTCATGGATGCCTTCCACCAGCGGGAGGAACAGTTCGTTCTGATCGGCCCAAAAAGATGGCATGCCCCATCACTCCCATATGGGAGGTTTCCGGTCAAGCCACAGTCATCGGCGCGTCAGCAGGGCCGGGCATTTTTTCCGATGCGGCCGGTCGATCATCTTGCCATCGAGCACCAGGACGCCCGCGCCCGGATTGGCGGCAAGGGCATCCACCACGCGCCTGAAACCATCAGGCCGCAAATTCCCGCTCGACGGTCCCGTAAAGCGTTGTCCGTTGCCGCGCATGCCGGCCCGCCGCCTGCGCCGTGCGGTGCATCTGCGCGACATCGAAACATTGGCCGTGCGCGCCGCCAGCTGCGCGGGTGATGGATTCGTCCATCAGCACGCCGCCAAGATCATTGACCCCCGCACGCAGCGCCGCGATCACGCCCTGCTCGCCCAGCTTCACCCAGCTCGCCTGAATATTCGGGATCGCGCCATGCAGGGCGATCCGCGCCACCGCCTGCATCAATATCGCCTCGCGAAAGCTGGGGCCGGATCGCGCCTTGCCCTTGCGCCACATCGGCGCTTCCATATGGACGAAGGGCAGGGGCACGAACTCGGTAAAGCCGCCCGTCTCCTCCTGCACATCGCGCACGATCCGCAGGTGCCGCGCCCAATGATGATAATCATCGACATGACCGAACATGATCGTCGCGGTGCTCTTCAAGCCGACGCGGTGCGCCGCCCGCATGACCGCGACCCACTCATTGGCCGACACCTTGTCCGGGCACAGGATCGCCCGCACCTCTTCATGCAGCACCTCGGCAGCGGTGCCGGGCAGGGTCGATAGCCCTTCCTCCTTCAACATCGCCAGATAAGGTTCCAGCCCCATCCCCATGGTCGATGCGCCATGCGCAATTTCCAGCGGTGAAAATGCGTGGACATGGATCCCCGGCGCAGCATCGCGCACTGCCCTTATGATCGACAGGTAAGTTTCGCCATCATAGTCCGGGTGAATGCCGCCTTGCAGGCACAGCTCGGTCGCTCCGCGCGCCTGCGCTTCCGCCCCCCGGCGCGCCACTTCCTCCAGGTCAAGGCGATAGGCAGGGCCGCGCAGCGCCTTGGCCGTCCCTTTGGAAAATGCGCAAAAGCCGCACTTATAGGTACAGATATTGGTATAGTTGATGTTGCGGTTAACGACATAAGTGACGACGTCGCCCACCACCTCTTGCCGCAAGGCGTCGGCCGCCTCCATCACCCGACCGGCGTCAGGTCCGGCCGCCTGGAACAAGGTGACGATCTCGCCTTCCCCCAGCCCCCGCCGATCCGCAGCCTTGTCAAGGATCGCGTCGATCCGCCCGGCCGACAGCGTGCGCCCCGCCCGTGGCAGCAGCGGCGGCGCTTCGCTCGCTCCCGCACGCCAGCGTTCGACGATCGGCAATCCGCGCGCATCCACGGCCCGCCGCACCTGCAGGGCAATCGCAGGTTCCAGCCAGCGTTCCGGTTCCTTCGCATAGGCAGGCCCGACCGCCAGCCGTTCGGTCAACACCCGCCCGGCCGCCGCCGTCGCAGCGGCCAGCGCCATCAGGTGCGGCCAAGGCGCTTCCGGGTTCACATGGTCGGGCGTCACCGGCGACACCCCGCCCCAGTCATTTACCCCGGCCCGCATCAACGCGGCCAGGCCGTCCGGCTGCAAATTGGGCGGCGCCTGGATGGTCATGGCGGGGCCAAGGATCAGGCGCGCCGCCGCGACCGTCCACAGATGCTCCTCCAACGGCGGTTCGGCATGATCGGCCATCCGGGTCGCGGGCTTGGCGCGAAAATTCTGGATAATGACTTCCTGCACATGCCCGTGGCGGGCATGTGCGTCACGGATCGCCAACAGCGCCTCGATCCGCTCCATCCGGCTTTCGCCTATGCCGATCAGCAGGCCCGTGGTGAACGGCACCCGCGCGCGGCCAGCCGCCTCGATCGCCGCCAACCGCACCGCCGGTACCTTGTCCGGCGATCCATGGTGCGGCCCACCCTTGGCGCACAGCCGCTCTGACGTGCTTTCCAGCATCAGCCCCATCGACGCCGCCACCGGCCGCAACATCGCCAGATCGTCGTCCATCATGATGCCGGGGTTTAAATGCGGCAGCAGGCTGGTTTCCGCCAGCACGGCGGCAGCCGCCTCCCGCAGATAGCTCAGGGTCGATGGCTTGCCCATATGGGCAAGCGCTTCGCGCGCCACGGCATAGCGATCCTCCGGCCGGTCACCCAGCGTGAACAGCGCCTCACGGCACCCCGCTTTTTCCCCCGCGCGCGCAATCTCCAGCACCTGATCGATCGTCAGATACGGCGCGCCGGCATTGCGCGGGGCCTTGGCAAAAGTGCAATAATGACAAACGTCGCGGCAAAGGTGGGTCAGCGGAATGAAGACCTTGCGCGAATAGGTGACTGTCGCGCCAAATGATGCCAGCGTCATCGCTTCGGCCTGATCCAGCAACGCGTCGATCGGCATGCCGCCGAGCATTTGCATCCACAAAGCTGCCGAATCGCGGTTTTCCGTCCTCATTCCTCGCCTCTAGTCATGCTGTCGGATCTCACGACAGCGTTTTTTGTGCATTCAGTCCGTCTCAAACCACGCCGATGCGCGGCAGGTGAAAGCACTGGCCGTTCGGCGGTATCAAATCAAGCTTTTGGCGGCTGGAAGAGCGCGGCGTCCTTTTTCCACTTTGCCCCGGCCGCATTCGCATGCACAAAGCTTGCCAATTGCCATGGCCGATCTGGTGTTTTATCGCCACTTAACCATGTGGCAGCAAGGACAAGCGATGGACGACCTCATGACCCAGGACCGGCAGGGCGCGTCAACGCCCCTTTCACCGCAGGAATTGGGGGATGGACTGTCCGTCATCTCGATCGCGAAAAGCTATGACAAGCGCACGGTCCTGGCCGACGTGTCACTGACCGTCGGCAAGGGCGAGGTTGTCGGCCTGCTCGGTCCCAATGGTGCAGGCAAGACGACATGCTTCTATTCCGTCATGGGCCTGGTCCGCCCCGATCATGGCCGGATCATGCTGGATGGGCAGGATATTACCGGCCTGCCCATGTATCGCCGCGCTATCCTTGGCCTTGGCTATCTGCCGCAGGAAACTTCGATTTTCCGGGGCCTGACCGTCGCGCAGAATATCAGCGCCGTGCTGGAACTGGCCGAGCCTGACAAGAGCGCGCGGGAAGCCCGCCTTGCCCAGTTGCTGGAGGAATTCGGCCTTACCCGCCTCGCCAACTCGTCCGCCATGGCATTGTCGGGCGGTGAACGCCGCCGCTGCGAAATCGCCCGCGCGCTGGCGGCCAACCCGTCCATCGTCCTGCTCGACGAACCCTTTGCGGGCATCGATCCGCTGTCCATCGCCGACATTCGCGACCTGGTGAAGCAATTGAAGACGCGCGGAATCGGCGTGCTCATCACCGATCATAATGTCCGCGAAACGCTGGAAATCGTCGATCGCGCCTGCATCATCTATGGCGGTCAGGTTCTCTTCGCGGGCAGCCCGACGGAACTGGTCGCCAATGCCGAGGTTCGCCGCCTCTATCTGGGCGAGAATTTCTCGCTCTGATGAGCGGACTGCGCGCCTCCCCCCCTATTGACGGCACGGCCACCGGCTGATGTCGCTCGCACCTCGCCTCGACATTCGGCAAAGCCAGTCGTTGGTGATGACGCCGCAGCTTCAGCAGGCGATCAAGCTGCTGGCGCTGTCCAATCTGGAGATTGAGGCGTTCGTCGCCAGCGAACTGGAAAAAAACCCGCTGCTGGAACCGGGGGCGCCGCTGAACCTGGCCCCGCCGCCCGATGGCGTCGATGCGCAGGTCGAACGTCCTGCGCTGGCTTCCGAAACCGGCGGCGCTGACGACCTGATCGGTCAGGGACTGGGCGAATCCGATGCGCCGCTGGACGTCGATTATGGCGCGGAAACCTTCATCGACGATGGCCCGGGCGACCGCGTCGGCCCGTCTGTCGGTTCGGGCGGCCCCGATATGCTGTCCGGCAGCGGCGAGGCGTTCGACTTCGACAGTGTCGCCAATCCCGAACAGGGTTTGCAGGAACATCTGATGGATCAGGCGCGCGGCGCGCTAGACGGCATCGACCTGCTCATCGCCACCCAGCTTGTCGGCCAGATCAGCGAAGCAGGCTATCTGGAGGCGAACCTCCTTGAAACCGCCCACGGCCTTGGCGTCCCGCTGGCGCAGGCGGAGCGGGTGCTGGGCGTCATCCATGGCTTTGATCCCACTGGCGTGGGCGCCCGCTCGCTGTCCGAATGCCTGATGCTTCAGGCGAAGGAGGCCGACCGCTACGATCCTTGCATGGCAAAGCTGCTCGCCAATCTCGACCTCCTCGCGCGGGGCGCGCTGCCCCAACTGCGCCGCATCTGCGGCGTGGATGAGGAGGATATGGCCGACATGATCCGCGAACTGCGCGGTTATGATCCGAAACCCGGCCTGCGCTATTCCACCGACCGTACGCCGCCGGTCACGCCCGACCTGTTCGTCAATCCCACGGCGGATGGCTGGTCGATAGAGATAAACAGCGCCACGCTGCCTCGCCTGCTCATCAATCGCAGCTATTATGTCGAGCTTGCCTCTGGCCCGCAGGACCGCGCGTCAAAGGCATGGCTGGCCGACTGCCTCGCCAGCGCCAACTGGCTGGTAAAGGCGCTCGACCAGCGGCAAAAGACCATCATCAAGGTCGCGACCGAGATCGTCCGTTGCCAGGAAGAGTTTTTCCGCAAGGGCGTCGCGCACCTGAAACCGCTGACGCTGCGCATGGTCGCCGAAGCGATCGGCATGCACGAATCCACCGTCAGCCGCGTGACGTCCAACAAATATCTCGCCTGCCCGCGCGGCGTTTACGAACTCAAATATTTCTTCACCAGCGGCGTGGCCGCATCGGGCGGCGAAGGATCGGTCTCGGCCGAGGCGGTCAAGAGTCACATAAAGGCGCTGATCGCCAGCGAAGCGCCCGACGCGATCCTGTCGGACGACACACTGGTCGATCTGCTCCGCGCCAAGGGGATGGACATCGCCCGCCGCACCGTCGCCAAATATCGCGAGGCGCTGGGCATCGGCTCCTCCGTCCAGCGGCGACGGCAAAAGGCGTTGAGGGGCAAAGCCGCCTGAGGCCTGCTCACTCCCAGCGCTCACCAAGGGACCAGTCCCCACCCCCGTTCGCCCTGAGCCTGTCGAAGGGCGCACACCCAGACCAGTCCCAAAGGCCCCGCCCCTAAACCAGTCCCAATCGCGTCAATTCGCCCAGCATTGCAGGCGGCATCGCATCCAGATCATCGGCCTCGCCCGATCCAAGGTCCGGCGGCGCGTCCTTATCCTCCAGATAGCGCCACCCCTGATGCGCGCGCTTGGGCGTTCCACGCACCGGGATCAGCCGTGGTTCCAGCCTGATCCAGAACCGCCCCTGACCCGTTTCCTGAAAACCGATCAGCGGGCTGCGCCCCACCAGCCGGTGCTGGTGCACCCAATAAAGCGACCCGCCCGCCATCTCCGCCACCCGCTTGGGCAGGTAGCGCGTGGTCAGCCGCGCCTCCGGGTGCTGGCTTTCCAGCCACGCCTTCAGCGTCGCGGGACTTTCGCTGCCAAAGGCGATCTTGGTGATGTGTAGCGGCATGATCGCAAGATGGGCGCTGGATGATCGCGGTCAAGGCATCCCGGCGGCCTACAGGCCCCAGACGGTCGCAAGCCCCAGGAAGGAAAAGAACCCCATGACATCGGTCAATGTCGTCACGAACACGGCGGATGACACGGCCGGGTCGATGTTGAACCGATCCAGCGTCACGGGAACCAATATGCCCGCCAGCCCCGCGACCAGATTGTTGATCAGCATCGCCATCGCGATCACCAACCCCAGATCAGGGTTGCCATAGATCAGCCCGACCGCGATCCCGACCAAAATCCCCAGCGCCGTTCCATTCGCGCTGGCGATGCGGAATTCGCGCACTATCTGGCGGAGAGTGTTGGAACTGGTCAACTGGTTGGTTGCCAGCGCCCGCACCGCGACCGCCATGGTCTGCGTTCCCGCATTGCCGCCCATGCCAGACACGATAGGCATCAGCACCGCCAGCACGACATATTTGGAGATCGTCTCCTGAAAGAAGCCGACGACCGAGGCGGCCAGGACCGCCGTGCCCAGATTGACGACCAGCCAGGACAGGCGCGTGCGCACCGCTTCCAATATGGGCTGGTTGATGTCGCCCTCGCCCGCACCGGACAGGCGCAATATGTCCTCGCCCGCTTCTTCGGCGATGATGTGAACGATGTCGTCCACCGTGATCATGCCGACCAGCCGACCGCTGCCATCTACCACGGCGGCGGAGATAAGCGCATATTTCTGGAAACGCAGCGCCACTTCTTCCTGGTCCATGTCGACCGGGATCAGCGTCTGCTCGCGCTTCATGACGTCCGCCATCGCGACGGAGCGGGGGCAGGTCAGTATCCAGCTCAACTGGCACGTGCCGATCGGCTTGTGCGCTTCGTCCACCACGAAGATTTCCCAGAAATCGGTGGTCAGGTCGCGATTGTCGCGCAGATAGTCGATCACCTGCCCGACGGTCATATGTTCGGGCACCGCAACCAGATCGCGCTGCATCAAACGGCCGGCGGATTCCTCGGGATAGGACAGCGCGCTTTCAATCGCGGCGCGGTCTTCCGGGTCCAGCGCATCGAGGACGGCCTGCTGGTCGGCCGC
Organism: Sphingobium sp. MI1205; assembly: GCF_001563285.1. Taxonomy (NCBI): domain Bacteria; kingdom Pseudomonadati; phylum Pseudomonadota; class Alphaproteobacteria; order Sphingomonadales; family Sphingobiaceae; genus Sphingobium; species Sphingobium sp. MI1205. The sequence continues at coordinate 71,623 of NZ_CP005189.1, read as the reverse complement.
CTCCATGTCCTCGATCATCGCGACGGCGTCGTCGGTATCCAGTTCGGCGGCGAACTCCGCCACCTGTTGCGGCTCCAGCGCGTCGAGCAGGTCGTCGCGGACATAGTCGTTCAGCTCGGACAGCACTTCCGCGCCGACGAGGTCGCCCAACGCCGCCGCGACCTGACCACGGCGGTCCGATGGCGTCAGTTCCAGAAGGTCGGCAATGTCCGCCGGATGCAGCGGCGACACCAGATCCCGCGCCAGGTCGCGGTCGCCATCCTCCACCGCGTCCAGCACGGCGGACACGAAATCCGGCCTTAGCCGGTCGTCCTCGTCATGGCGTGATTCCGCCTGATCGGCGGCCTTGCCATCAATAGGCAGTTCGTCCGGCCGGGGTTCGGCCATGTCGGCTCGTTCGCTCATCGCGTCCCCTACTGTCCGGTTCCTGTAGCATTTCGCTGCTTTTGCCGATGAACGGGATAAATGCAATGCCTCAAAGGTTGATTGAGGCGCTTCCATCCACGCCCTAACGCTCTATATGAACCCACATTTCCACACTCCCCCGAAAGAGGAGAATTTCATGGCCGACGAAACGCTCACCCTCACCCTCGACAGCGGCGGCGATGTCGTCATCAAGCTGCGTCCCGATCTGGCGCCCGGCCATGTCGAACGCATCGCTGAACTGGCGAAAGACGGCTTTTACGATGGCGTCGTCTTCCACCGCGTCATCCCCGGTTTCATGGCGCAGGGCGGCGATCCGACCGGCACGGGCATGGGCGGGTCGAAGCTGCCTGACCTGAAGGCTGAATTCAGCCGCGAACCGCATGTCCGTGGCGTCTGTTCGATGGCCCGCTCGTCGAACCCGAACAGCGCGAACAGCCAGTTCTTCATCTGCTTCGACGACGCAACCTTCCTTGACGGTCAGTATACCGTATGGGGCGAAGTCACCTCCGGCATGGAACATGTCGATGCCCTGCCCAAGGGTGAGCCGCCGCGTACGCCGGGCAAGATCGTTAAGGCCAGCATTTCCTAAAAGCTGACCGCTCAATCCGCGTCGAGCGAAGCCGAAGAACATCGCGCATGCAGTGTCCCGGCTTCGCTCGACAGGAACGGTCAGTCAAGCGTCACTCCGCAACGTTGCTCGCCGCGTCTTGATTTTCAGGCGGAACGTAAGGCCCAATCGCCTCGATATGCCAGCGCCGGTCCGCATCGCTCGATCCCGGCACATCATTGGCCCGCCGCAGCGTCACCTGCCGCAGCCTGTACCAAGGCTTGCCGTTCGCCGCGAGCCGCCCGTAAACCTGCACGGGCACCGTCACATACAGCGATCCCGCCGCGCCCTCAATCTGCCCCGGCGCACCGATATTGGCGTGGATCTCGCTGAAACTGCGGAATCGCCGCGCGAAAGCTTCGGCATCCTCGGCACCCACGGCGCTCTGATCGTTCCACAGGTCCTGCGCCTCATCGAACCGGCGCTCCTCCAACAGGCCATAATAGCCCTGCACGAGTTGCGCAGCGCCTTGCGGCCCATCGGGATCGATCGCACCCTCTTCCAACGGCGTCCCGTCGTCGGGCAACCCGCCCGGCGTTCCGGGCTCAGGCGGCTTTAGCGGTTCCAACAGCGTACGCGCCTCCGCCTGCAGGTTGTTTTGCACCTGCGCCGCGTTGGCGCCGTTGGCGAGATTGTCGATCGCGCTTTCCTCCCGCCCGTCACAGGCGGCGAGCGAAAGACATGCGACAAGCGCGGCGGCTGCCCCCTTGGCCCGCATCAGCGCCGCAAAGTCCCGCGCCAATTGTTGTCGCCGTCGGATCGTGAGCCGCCGGAGTCGCCCGACCGGCCAGACCGGCCACCGCTCCAGCTTCCGCGCGGGCTGCCGCCCCGCGGCTCGCTGCGCGCTACGGGCGGAGCGACAGCATCGCCACGGTCGCGCCCACGGCCACCGCGCCAGTTCCGCCGCTCGCCCTGTTCGGGCCGCGCCAGACTGCCGCGCCAATGCTCGCCGCGCTGGGCCTGCTGGCCACGCCGGCCTTCCCAATAGCGCCGCTGACCATCGTTCCAGCGATGACGGCGGCCACCGCGATCATAGACGTAATAACCACTGCCGGGATAATAGAAGCCGTTATACCAACCGCCATAATAGCCCGGCTGGTAATAGCCCGGACCCCAATAATCATCGTAATAGCCGCCAGCATAATAGCCGGACCCGACACTGACGCCGCCATAATAGCCATTGTCATAGCCGCAGCCGCCCAAAGCGACCGTACCAGCAAGGCCAATCGCAGCCAGAAGCTTCTGTCCGGACCACGTCATTGCCTCTCTCCTTCTCTCCAATAATGGCAGGATAACGTTCGCCGGTTGAATTGGTTGTGAATGAAAACCAGACAGCTTCTGCTGTCCAGCGCTTTGCAGTCGCACTTCGACTTCTTTGCGCCCACACGACAACATCGTTCATCCAGCCTTCATCTGAACAAAGCGATTTGCCTAAGGATCATTATTGGAAAGGTCGCGTGTCGGCCTGTCTGACGCCTTGCGCCTTCCTTCCAGAAGGCCAGGGGTTCGGGGCGGCGTGGACTGCCGCCGTCCCGGATTCCCCTATCCGCTATTACGCAATGCCGTCGCGATCGCGTTGATGGACAGCTCGATCCCTTCCTTGACGCGCGGGTCATCCTCGCCGCCGCGATGCCGCTTCATCAATTCTACCTGCAGCAGGTTCAGCGGCTCGATATAAGGCAGGCGCAGCCGGATCGATTCGTCCAGCTTGGGATTCTTTTCCAGCAGCCGCGATTGCCCGGTCGCCGCCAGCAGCCCGTCATGGGTCAGTTCCCAACCTTGCCGGATCCGGTCGAATATCGCCCCACCGACCGCCTGATCCTCGACCAGCGGCAGATAATGGGCGGCAATCCCCAGGTCCGACTTCGCCAACACCATCTCCAGATTGGCCAGCGCCGACTGAAGGAAGGACCAGCATTGCGCCATGTCGGCCAGCAGCGCCTTGTCACCGAACGCCTCGAACGCCTGTCCCATGCCGTACCAGCCCGGCAACATCACGCGCGCCTGCGACCAGCTGAACACCCAGGGAATCGCGCGCAAATCCTCGATCCGCGTGCTCTTGGTCCGGCTTGCGGGCCGCGACCCGATCTTCAGGCCTGAAATCTCCTGTATCGGCGTCAGCTGGCGGAAAAATTCCTTGAACCCTTCCGTGCCGTAGACAAGGTCGCGATAGGCGGAAAAGGCGCTTTTCGACAACTCGTCCATCGCCGCGGTGAAGCGCGCCGCATCCCGGTCCGAAATACCCTGTGGCTCCAGGCTGGCGAGCAGCGTGGCGCTCGTCATCGCCTCCAGATTGGTCATCGCCACATCGCGCGTGCCGAACTTGGCGGCGATCACCTCGCCCTGTTCGGTGATGCGGATGCGTCCCTGCACCGTGCCCTTGGGCTGCGCCTGGATCGCGGCAAAGGATGACCCGCCGCCGCGCCCGACCGCACCGCCACGGCCATGGAACAGCTGCATCGCCGTCCCCGCCCTTTCGAACACCGGCGCCAGCGCCTTGCTCGCCTGGTATAGCGACCAGGTCGATGTCATGTAGCCGCCATCCTTGTTGCTATCGGAATAGCCGATCATCACTTCCTGATGACCGCGTTCCCGGACGACACCGGCTATTTCCGGCAGTCCGAAATAGGCGGCCATGATGCTGGGCGCGGCCTCAAGGTCGGCGATGGTCTCGAACAGCGGCACGGCCATGATCGCCGCCTGCGCGGGCGCATTGTCCTTGCCCGTGCGCCACAGGCCCGCTTCCTTCAGCAGCAGGTTGACCTCCAGCAGGTCCGAAACGCTTTCCGCCTTTGAAATGATATAGTGGCTGATGCACGCCGGGCCGTAGATGCGGTGCGCGTCCGCCGCCGCCTGCACGATCGCCAGCTCCGACGCCGTCTCCTCCGAATATTCCGAAAAGCGCGTACCCAGCGGACGATTGCTCGCCAGTTCCCGCCGCAGCAGGGCGATGCGCGCATATTCGTCCAACGCCGCATAATCGTCCTGCACTCCTGCGACCTTCAGCAGTTCGGTAACGACCCGCTCATGCACATCGCTATTCTGCCGCATGTCCAGCGTCGCGAGATGAAAGCCGAACGTCTCCACCGCCCGGATCAAGCGCCCCAGCGCCCCGCCGGTCGCCAGCGCGCCGTCCCCCTCGCCCGCCAGCCCCTGCGCCACGGTGACCAGATCCCGCCGCAGGTCGCCCGGCTGCGCATAGGGTTCGCCCGTCAACCGGGAAGGCCGTGGCGGTTCATGCCCGACCATCGTGCGATATGTCGCCGCCAGCCGGGCATAGATGCCGGAAATCGCGCGGCGATAGGGTTCATCCTGTCGGCTGGGCGATGTGTCGCCGCTCGCCTCAGCCAACGCCAGAACGCCGTCCGGCACATGCGCCAGTTCGGTCGAAAGCGACAATTCCGCACCCAATGCGTGCAGCGCGTCGAGATAATAGCCGACCGCCGCCTCGCATCCGCGCGCCAATGCAGACCGCAATTGCGGGGCCTGGACAAAGGGATTGCCGTCCCGGTCCCCACCGATCCAGTTGCCCACGCGCAGGAAACTGGGCGGCCGCACGCCCAACACGCGCTCCCACCGGGCGTAGAGCGCAGGCAGGACCGGCAGGAAAACGTCCCGGAAATAGGTCAGGACATTGTCGATCTCGTCCTGCACGAACAGCTTTTGCCGCCGCAAAGGCCGGGTTTGCCACAGCAGCGCGATCTGCCGGGCAATCGCCTCGTCCAGATCCTCGCCCTCATCGGTCTCGCTGCGCCCCGCATCCTTCAACAGCATCAGGTCGGCGATGCGATTCTTGTGGTCGATCATGCTCTTGCGCCGCACCTCGGTCGGGTGGGCGGTCAGCACTGGCACGATCAGCGCATTGTTGAGCAGCGCGAGCACCGCATCCCGATCGATCCCGTGCGACGCCAGCCGCTCTATGGCGGATTCGACATCGGCGTCAGGATCTGCCGCCACGCCCTGCCGATCCTCGGCCAGATTGGCCAGCATCGAAAACAGCATGAAGCCGCGTACGAAGGATAGCGTATCGTCCAGGCTCAACGCCTCCAGCCCGGTATCGACCACATCCACCCCGTGGATGCCGCGCGCCCGATCGACCGATGCCGACCGGATATATTCCGTCTGCCGGTACAGCCTGTCCCCGCCATAGGCCCGGATCACATCGCCCAACAGGCGTCCGAGATAACGGATGTCAGGATTTTGCGTGACGGGCGGAGTAGAGGATACAGGAGTCGCCATAATGTGGATGCTGCACTGCACCAATGATGGGGTCAAGGGGAACCCACCCGACATACGCCTCCCCCGTTCGGGCTGAGCTGGTCGAAGCCCGCACGCCGCCCTTGCGCGAATGCCATCCTATGGGCCAAAGACGCTGCTGTGACCGCCACCATCAGCATAGGAACCGACGGCAACGGCAATCCCGTTCCGATCGACGTAGAGGAACTGCTCGCCACCCGCCTGCTCGTTCAGGGCAATTCGGGCTCGGGCAAGTCGCACCTCCTGCGCCGTTTGCTGGAAGAAAGCGCGACGCTGGTGCAGCAGGTGGTCATCGACCCCGAAGGCGACTTCGTCACGCTGGCCGATGAATATGGCCATGTCGTCATCGACGCGGGCGATTATAATGAGCGGGAAATCGTCAAGATGGCGATGCGCATCCGCGAACATCGCGCCTCGGTGGTCCTCAGCCTCGAAAGCCTGGAACTGGAAGCGCAGATGAAATGCGCCGCCACTTTCCTGTCCACCCTGTTCGACGCGCCGCGCGACCATTGGTATCCCGCCCTTGTCGTGGTCGATGAAGCGCAGATGTTCGCGCCTGTCGCCGCCGGAGACGTCTCCGACGAAGCCCGCCGCCTGTCGCTCGCCGCCATGACCAACCTCATGTGCCGGGGCCGCAAGCGCGGCCTGGCAGGCGTCATCGCCACCCAGCGGCTTGCCAAGCTTGCCAAGAATGTTGCTGCGGAAGCGTCCAACTTCCTGATGGGCCGCACCTTCCTCGACATCGACATGGCCCGCGCCGCCGACCTGCTGGGCATGGAGCGCCGTCAGGCCGAACAGATACGCGATCTGGAACGCGGCCGCTTCCTCGCGCTTGGCCCCGCCATCTGCCGCCGCCCGGTCGCCGTGAAAATCGGCGCGGTGAAAACCAGCACGCGCGGCGGCACGCACAAGCTGATGCCGCCCCCGGCCGCCGCGACCGAAAATATGCAGGAACTGCTCTTCGCCAGCGCGGGCGAGGATGACGCGCTCCCGCCTCCGCCGCCCCGCGCCGCACCACCGCCCCTACCTGCGGAAGAGCTGATGCGCGCGCTCGCCAACACGCCCTCGGCAAAGCCAGCCGCGCCCGAACTCGACTTCGGCCAGAACGAGCCGGTGGTCATCGCTGTCCTTGAAGAGATCGTCGCCGACCTTGGCGACGCGCAGCCCAGCGTCTCGACTCTCTATCAGGATTTCGGCGTCCGTTGCCGGATGAAGGGGCTGCGCACGCCTCCGCTCGACCTTTCCGCCTTCCGCAAGCGGTTCGCCATGGCGCAGGCGGGCATGTTCGACGCCGCCGACCCGCGCTGGGACGATGCGATGAAGGCGGCCCAGCCCCTGCCCGAAGACATGCTGGCCCCCTTCCTCCTCATCGCCCGCGCCGCGATGCAGGGCCTGCCCTGCCCCGACGATGCCGCCCTCGCGCGCGCCTATGGCACCAGTTCGCCGGGCCGGGTCCGCCGCCTCATCGACTATATGGAAAAGATCGGCGTCATCGTCGCGCGCACCGACTTTGGCGGCCGGCGCTCGATCGGCGTGCCCCAACTCGGCCTCTCCACCGCAGCGGCCGAAGGATGAGCGTCTCCGTCCTCTTCGTCTGCCTCGGCAATATCTGCCGCTCGCCACTGGCGGAAGCCGCGCTGCGCGCCGAAGCCGAACGCGCAGGACTTTCCATCCAGGTGGATTCCGCTGGCACCGGCGACTGGCATGTCGATTGCCCGCCGGACAGCCGCGCGCAGGCGGTCGCGCTGCGTAACGGCATCGACATATCCACCTATCGCGGCCGGCAGGTAACGCCCCAGGATTTTCACCGCTTTGAACATATTTTCGCCCTGGACGCGGAAAACCTGAAAAACCTTCGCCGCATCCGCCCCTCAGACGGCACCGCCCACCTCCGCCTCCTCATGGACATCGTCCCCGGCCGCGAAGGCACCAGCGTCGCCGACCCCTATTTCGGCGAGGATGCGGGCTTCGACGAGACTTGGGAAGACGTAACCCGCGCGGCAATGGCGCTGATAGAACTGCTACGGGGCGTCGGCTGACCAAAGCCTCTCATCCAGAAGTGCCTTCAAAACCTTTGCGAACTCTGCGCCTTGCGCGAAAAATCAAAGGCTCCCGTCGAAGGCACGACCGATGAGCAGCAGCGGCATGCAGCAGTTCAAGGCCGGCGTCCTGCCGGTGCTGCTCTGCTCCGCCGTGACATGCGCGGCCTATGCCCTGCTGATCTAGGCCGCCTTCACCCGCGCGCGATAGGCATGCAGCAACGGCTCGGTATAGCCATTGGGCTGCGCCACGCCTTCGAAAACCAGCGCCCGCGCCGCCTGGAACGCCAGGCTGCTCTCTTCCCGCCCGCTCATCGGCTGGTAGAGCGGATCGCCCGCATTCTGCGCATCGACCTTTGCCGCCATCCGCCGCAGCGCCGCCTCGACCTCATCGGCTGAACACACGCCATGCAGCAACCAGTTGGCGATATGTTGCGAGGAAATGCGCAACGTCGCGCGGTCCTCCATCAAGCCGATGTCATGAATGTCCGGCACCTTGGAACAGCCGACGCCCTGGTCCACCCAGCGCACGACATAGCCCAATATGCCCTGCGCATTATTATCCAGCTCGTCGCGTATATCCTGCGGAGACCAGTTCTGCCCCGCCGCCAGCGGGATCGTGAGCAAGGCATCCAGCCCCGCCACCGGCTCAGCCTTCCGCTCTTCCTGCCGCGCGAACACATCGACCGATTGATAATGCGTGGCGTGCAGCGTCGCGGCAGTAGGCGATGGCACCCAGGCCGTATTCGCGCCCGTCATGGGATGTCCGATCTTCTGGTCCAGCATGTCCGCCATCCGGTCTGGCGCGGCCCACATGCCCTTGCCGATCTGCGCCTTGCCGGACAGCCCGCAGGCAAGGCCGATCTGCACATTGCGATCTTCATAGGCCTTGATCCACGCCGCGCCCTTCATGTCGCCCTTGCGGATCATCGGGCCCGCGCGCATCGACGTGTGGATTTCATCGCCCGTGCGATCGAGGAAGCCGGTGTTGATGAACACGATCCGGTCGCGCACCGCATGGATGCAGGCGGCAAGGTTGGCGGACGTCCGCCGCTCTTCATCCATCACCCCGACCTTCAGCTGATGCCGGTCCAGGCCCAGCAAATCCTCGATCGCATCGAACAGGTCGTTGGTGAAGGCGACCTCTTCCGGCCCGTGCATCTTGGGCTTGACGATATAGATGCTGCCCGCGCGGCTGTTGACGAAACGCCCCTTCCGGCGAAGGTCATGCAAGGCGATCAGGGTGGTGACGATGCCATCCAATATCCCCTCCGGCGCCTCCGTCCCATCGGCCAGCCGCACGGCGGGCGTCGTCATCAGATGGCCGACATTGCGCACGAACAGCAGCGACCGTCCCGGCAGCGTGAAGCTGCTTCCGTCCGGCGCGACATAGCTGCGATCGCCATTTAACCGCCGCGTCATCATCGCGCCATTCTTGTCGAACGTCTCTTCCAGTTCGCCCTTCATCAGCCCCAGCCAATTGGCATAGGCCGCAACCTTGTCGACAGCGTCCACCGCCGCGACCGAATCCTCCAGGTCGCAGATCGTCGACAGCGCCGATTCCAGAACAATGTCGGCCAGATGCGCCGGATCATCCCGCCCGATGGGATGTACGGCGTCGATCACCAGCTCGATATGCAGGCCGTTGTTGCGCAGCAGGATATTGTCGCCAGCGCGGCCCGCCAGTTGCGTTGGATCACGCAGCACAGGCGCGCCGCCCGTCCAGTCGGTCCAGCTTCCTTCGGCCAGCGGAACCGCCCGATCCAGAAACGCCTTGGCCCAAGCGATGACCTGCGCGCCGCGCGCCGCGTCATAGCCCTTGCCAGCAGGCGTGTCGGTGATCGCATCGGAGCCGTACAGCGCGTCATACAGGCTGCCCCAGCGCGCATTGGCGGCGTTCAGCAGGAACCGCGCGTTGAGGATCGGCACGACCAGCTGCGGACCGGCCAGCGTCGCCAGTTCATCATCGACCCGCGTCGATCCGATGGCGAAAGGCGCAGGCTCCGGCGTGAGATAACCGATCTCCGTCAGGAACGCCTGATAGGCTCCGTTATCCAGCTTCTGCCCGGTCCGCGCGGCATGCCATGCATCAATCTGTGCCTGGATCGCGTCCCGCTTTGCCAGCAGAGCGGCATTGCGCGGCGCGAACTGCGCGAAAATCCCTGCCACCCCGCTCCAGAAGGACGCGGCGTCAATGCCGGTCCCCGGCAAAACCTGCTCATCAATGAAGCCCGCCAGCGGCGCGGCGACCTTCAGGCCGGATTTTTCGATCATGTCGGGCATGGAAACACTCCGCAAAAAGACTGCGCTTCGCCTATAGACCCTTGGCCATCCTCGCACTAGGCAACAAAAGGTTGAAAGATATTTTCCTGTGGGGAAAAGATGACGATGGACCCGGATTATGTTCTGTTCGCTAGGGCGATCGACGCGGGCAGTCTGTCGGCAGCGGGCCGGATACTCAACATTTCGCCAGCGATGATGTCGAAGCGCATTTCGCGCCTTGAAACACGCCTTGGCGTCCGCCTGGTCCACCGCACCACCCGCAGGCTGGCGCTGACCGAGGAAGGGGCTATCCTTCATCGGGACATCGTCGCCATTCTGGAAGCGATCCAGCAGGCCGAGGACCGGGTCATGAACCGCCACCGCGCCGCAACGGGATCGCTGCGCATCTCCGCCCCGACATCATTTGGCCGGCTGCATGTCGCGCCGCATGTCGGCCGCTTCCTCGACGCCCATCCAAGGGTCGAACTCCAACTCAATCTTTCCGACGCTTATGAAGACCTGCTGGCCCAGCGCATCGACGTCGCCATTCGCATAACCGATGCCATTCCACATCATCTGGAAGGACATCATCTGGCCGCCAACCGCCGCATCCTGTGCGCCAGTCCGGCCTATCTCGCCGCGCATGAAGCGCCTCGAAAAATCGCCGACCTGCCCGACCACCGGCTGCTCGCCGCGGAAGGACAGCTTCCCTGGCGGCTGGTCAACGGCCGGTCGCGCAAGCTGATCGACGGCCGCAGCCATGTGCGCACCAACTCCAGCGAGATCGTCCGCGAACTGGCGCTGACCGGCACCGGCATCGCCCTCCGCTCCCTCTGGGATGTGGGCGTCCTGCTGGCCGAAGGAAAACTTGTCCGCATCCTGGATGGCTGGGAAGGCCCCGATGATCTTGCCGTTTATGCGGTTCACCCACGCGCCGCCGGTCGCCCCGCCGCCGTCGATGCCTTCATCGGCTTTCTGCGCGATATCTTCCGCCATGCATCGTGGAATAAGGGCGGACGGACGATCCCGGACCCGGCCCGTTGACTGGAATTTCCCTGTTTTCGCAGCCCATTACGCATAAAAAAATTTTGGTGAAACAGGGTCAGAAAATTGCAGCATTTTTGCTTATAACCTGCATTATAGCTGCCGCGACAGACCCGATGATATAAGGGTCGGCATAAGAAGTAGAGAGGACAGGGTCATGCGCCCCCATGACGCATCGCATTTTTCGGCCTGCGCGGCCAAGGAAGCGCGGCGGGCCAGAGAAGCCCGTCTGCGCGGCGCAGACCAGGCGACCATCGCCCAGCACAATGAACGAGCCGTCCGCTTCCAGGCGATGGCCCTGCGGCTTCAAAGAAGTCCTGCAACCTCGTTGAACTGAGCTTCACTCTTTTGGGTAGGATGGAAGGAGTGCAGGGCACGGATTGCGCGCCACTGATGAAAGTCTCCGCACGCAGGAATTGATATAGCGCGCCTACCGGGTACGAGTTCGCCGCGAAAAATATTTACTATCAATATCTTATAAATGCTCGTCGATACACTCGGAGCAGAAGTATAGACGATTTCAAATGATTGTAATCTTTACTTAGGTTATCGCCAGGAAATTTCGCATGATGGTTGACGGAGGCGCGGCCTTATGTAAATTTCCGTTACGGTAAGCTGAACAAAGAATCGGCTGCTGGAGAGGATGCCAATGAAGCACGCACCAGTCCGGGGTGCTGTTTTTCACGCGATTCTACGCGATTGCCTGGAAGCACAGCGCGCTCCCAAGGAAACTGAAATACAACTGATCGCCTGCAAGATCTGGCAAGACAGTTTCGCAACTATTGCCAACAAGGACTGGCACGATCTTGTTCCTGACAGCCAGGAATATCAATATACTATCGACGCCGCTCGAATGGCCTTCGGCATCCACGCAGCGAATAGCGCCGCCTGACAAGTTTTCCAGGCTCAGCTTCGCTCCATCAGACACTCGAGCGCTGCAAAATTTGCACCTTCATTCGTTATTTTGCCCCCTCCCCCTGCCAAAACGACGCCACAATTCTCATATCGCACAGGGCAATTTGGGATGGGAATGAGAAATGCGCGATCCGGTCGTCATAGTGGGCTATGCCAGAACGCCCATGGGCGGGTTCCAGGGCGCACTATCCCCACTCAAGGCGACTGAACTCGGCGCGGCCGCCGTCAGGGCCGCAGCGGACCGCGCACATGTTCCGACCGATAGCATCGGCCGCATCTATATGGGTTGCGTCCTTGCCGCCGGACTGGGGCAAGCCCCTGCAAGGCAGGCTGCACTCGGCGCGGGCCTGCCGGAGTCCGTCGAAGCCACGACTATCAACAAGATGTGCGGTTCGGGCATGCAGGCCGCGATCATGGCGCAGGAAGCGCTTCTCGCCGGAACTGCCAACATCATCGTCGCAGGCGGCATGGAAAGCATGACCAACGCCCCCTATGCACTGCCTAAGCACCGTTCCGGCGCGCGCATCGGTCATGACCGGATCATCGACACAATGATGATGGACGGGCTGGAGGATGCCTACGAACCCGGCAAGGCCATGGGCGTCTTTGCCGAACAGGCCGTCCGCGATTATCAGTTTACCCGCGCCCAGCAGGATGACTATGCGGTCCGATCCCTGGAACGCGCTCAGGCGGCCATCGCCAGCGGCGCTTTCCAGCGCGAGATCGTCGCCGTATCGGTGCCGGGCCGTTCCGGCGACACGCTGGTCGACACGGACGAACAGCCGGGCAAGGCGCGACCCGAAAAGATCGCGTCCCTCAAGCCCGCCTTCGTCAAGGACGGCACGATCACCGCCGCCAATTCGTCGTCCATCTCCGACGGCGCGGCTGCGCTCGTGATGACCCGCCGCAGCGTTGCGGAACGACTGGGCCTGCCGATCCTCGCGACCGTTATCGCCTCTGCCGCGCACGCACATGAACCGGCCCGTTTCACCACCGCTCCGGTACCCGCCATCGCCAGGCTGCTTGAGCGGGCAGGTTGGTCAGTTGGTGACGTCGACCTGTTTGAAGTCAACGAAGCCTTCGCCGTCGTCGCCATGATCGCCGCAAGGGAATTGAACATCCCCACCGAAAAGCTCAACGTCAACGGCGGCGCGACCGCATTGGGTCACCCGATCGGGGCCAGCGGCGCACGCATCCTCACCACCCTGATCGCAGCGCTGGAAAATCGCGGCCTGAAACGGGGCATCGCCAGCCTGTGCATCGGCGGTGGCGAAGCGACCGCGATGGCAATCGAACTCGCCTGACCGTATCTCCGGCGACTCTCGCCAGGTGATCAGGACGGATCGGTCAGCATTGCGCGGATGCGCGTTGCCAGCGCCTCCATCGCGAAGGGTTTTGTGATCATTTCCATCCCCGGTTCCAGGAAACCCGACGCAAGGGCGGCATTTTCCGCGTAGCCGGTCATGAACAATATCTTGAGCGAAGGCCGCAGCTCCCTCGCCGCGTCGGCCAGCTGGCGACCGTTCAGGCCCGGCAATCCAATGTCGGTGACAAGGAGGTCGATCCGGCGCTTCGACCGCAGCATATCGAGGCCGCTGTTGCCATCGACCGCCTCCAGCGCGGCATAGCCAAGTTCATGCAATTCTTCCATGATCAGACCGCGCACCACGGCCTCATCCTCGACCACCAGAACCACTTCGCCGTCCTCGGCCTGATGAAGGGCGCTCAGTTGCGGGACGCCTTCCTCCTCCTCTGCGCTGCCACGGTAACGGGGCAGATAGAGTTTGAAGGTCGTTCCCTGACCAACCTCGCTGTAGATCTTGGCATAGCCTTCCGACTGCTGCGCAAAGCCGTAGATCATCGACAGGCCCAGGCCCGTGCCCTGGCCGATCGGTTTCGTCGTGAAAAAGGGTTCGAACGCCTTGCTGATCGTGTCGGCGCTCATGCCGATGCCTGTATCGCTGACGCACAGGCAAACATATTGGCCCGGCCGTACGCCCCGTTGTCGCGCGACATAGGCGCGGTCGAGATGGGCGTTGCACGTCTCTATCGTCAACTTGCCGCCGTCGGGCATCGCATCGCGAGCGTTGATCGCGAGGTTCAGGATTGCGCTTTCCAGCTGGTTGGGGTCGCACTTCGTGACCCACAGTCCGCCCGCGAGTACCAGTTCCAGCTCGATCCGTTCGCCAATGGTGCGGCGAAGCAAGTCCTCCATCGACGCGACGAGGGCGTTGGCCCGTATCGGCTTGGGATCCAGCGGCTGACGGCGGGAAAATGCCAACAGCCGGTGCGTCAGGGCCGCAGCGCGATTGGCAGCGGTCGATGCGCCGGTGATGAAGCGATCCAGTTCGTCCAGCCGCCCCTGCGCCACCCGCCGCTGGACGATCTCCAGACTGCCGGTGATACCCTGGAGCAGGTTGTTGAAATCATGCGCGATCCCGCCGGTCAGCTGGCCCACGGCCTCCATCTTCTGCGACTGGCGCAACGCCGCCTCGGCATCGGCCAGGGCGGCAGCGGCCTCAATCTCCGCCGTGATATCGCGGCCGAAGCCATAGAAGGTGTCGTTTTCCGGCACGGTCGTCCACTGGATCGTCCGCTGATCGCCACTTTTGGTGCGCAGGGTCTTGCGATAATCCAGCATCGACGTCCCCGCCCGCAGCGTTTCAACGCGACCATGCCAGTCGGCTTCATCATCGACCATGAAATCCGTGCTGCGGCGGCCCACCGTCTCCTCGCGCGACCAACCAAGCGTCTGGGTCCAGGACGGATTGACGTCCGTGATATAACCATGTGTGTCGGTAACGACCTTCAACACTGGCGACAGGTTCCAGATCCGGTCACGATCGCGCGCAAGGTGGCGCTCGTCAGTGATGTCGCGTCCTACGGCATGAATGCGGCCAGCGTCGGGCACAGCGGTCCAGGCAAGCAGGCGATACCCGCCTTCCCGCGTGCGATAGCGGTTTTCAAAAGACATTGTGCTAAAACCATTGCCAAGGCTGGCCATTTCCATGTTGGTGCGGTCCAGATCGGCGGGGTGGATAAAATCATATAACGGTCGCCCAACCATCTCCTCCTCGACCCATCCCAGCATGCGCGTGACCGAGGGGTTGACCGCAGTCACGGTGCCATCCAGCGCGCAGACGAGCAGCAGATCGCGCGAGATGGACCAGAGCCGATTGCGGTCATCCTGAAGGCGGCGGCTTGCCAGCACCTTTTCTGTCGTTTCGATGACGAGCGCGACGACCCCGATTGGCGCGCCGTCCTCATCGAGCACCGGGGAATATTGCAGGTCGGTCCACAACTGCTTGGGCGTGCCGTCGCGGATCAGCGTCAGTTCCTGGTCCTGATAGGACAGCGTACCGCCTTCGCGGTAGACCTTCTGCATGACATTGGCATTGAAATCGGCGACTTCGTGCCAGCCCTCCAACACATTGGTGCCAAGCAGGGCGGGATGGCGCGCGCCGGCAAACAGCCGGTAGGCGTCATTATAGATCATGACGCCTTTTTCTCCCCAAAGCGTCACAATCGGCACGGGGGATCGCAGCGCGAAGCCGAGCATGCTTCTCATCGCCCCGCACCACCTGTCGATCGGGCCGAGGCCGGTGCGAGACCAGTCGAATTGGGCGATCCGATCGCCCATCTCTCCGCCACCGCTTAGAAAATTATGGAAATTGCCGTCCACAGTCCGGTCTGAAATCGTCACCCTTTACCCACCCTTTGGACCGGGACATGATTTTAACAAGTCAGCAACAGTATCTCCCGCCCGACCGGAACTTCCGACCGCCTGAACAGTTCCGCGCGGACCGCAGTAATTTGGATGTGGATAACCGCATGGTTATGCAGCGGGCTGCATATCGAAGGGAAGCTCGACGTCCGCTTGCGCGGCGCTGACAATGCCCTGCTCATGTTCGACCATCAGGTCCACGAATTGCCACCAGGCCACATCCCTCGGACGCAAGGCCACCAACTGACCATTGCGTGGGACCGCGACCCAGCGGGTTCCGCGCCGTTCAAATTTCCAATGGGGATCGCAGTTCAGCGGAACCTGCTCAAATTCGGCGGAGCCATCCCATTGCTGCGCGAATATCTGTCGAAGCTGGGCGGGAACTTCGCGGTGCACACCGCCGGGGAATTCGACGAGAACAGACATGATTGGCTCCACGTGGGGCCGCAAGTCGGCCGCCGCACGACTGAAACGCACAGCCCGTGATTGAGTTCTCGCCTGAACGGGCAAGGCGCAACTTTTCCAGAAAGGGCGGGGAGCTGAGCCTTTCCGTCCCAGGGTATTGCCCTGCACTTGCAGTTCTTCGACGATCTGATTCACATAATCGCGTTCCACAGTCCGATTTCCGCTTCTGACAAATGATGATGTTACGCAGCATCAGCGTGTCGCTCCGTTCCAGATCCGTCGTGTTGATCGCGCCGCCCCAGGCGTCGATATCGCTGATCGGCATTCTGTGGTGGCGGAGCGCCTGAGCCTGAAGCAGCACGGCAGGGCGCGCGGGGCTGATCGCGCCTGAAACCTAGTCCGAGGCAGCAGGTTAGTCAGGCGCTCGGGAAATATCCTAAGTGCGCCAAAGAACGTGCTCGATGCTCTTGTGGGCGGTTCGCGCCTTGCCTTCGGCATGGGCCACTTCCTCCTCAAGTGCCGCGCGGATCAGTTCCACCTCATTGGCGCTGCGATGTTCGATGCCGATAAATTGTTCGCGTGCCGGATCGAGCGCGCGGATCAGTTCGTCCAGCTTCGCCTGCATCGCCGCCGCGTCGCGATTCTGGCTGTTCTGGATCAGGAACACCATCAGGAAAGTAATGATCGTCGTGCCGGTGTTGATGACGAGCTGCCATGTGTCGGAATATTGAAACAACGGGCCGCTGACGCCCCAGATGACTATAATCCCCAGCGCCACCGCAAAGCTGAACGGCTGTCCCGCGGCGGCAGCGATCCGCGTGGCGAGAGCGGTGAAAATTCGGTCCATCATATCTCTTGTCCTCGTGCGGCAGTCCCGTGCGGAACCGGCGACATCAGAAACAATCGATAAAGCAAGATGGTCAAGACGCGCTGCGATAAAAGCCACAGCATATGCAATCCCATGCGAAGCACCGGGCCGCCCGGTCATCATGGCATGGAATGCGCGCGTCGATCAGGTCGAGCGTCATCCGATGCTGCCAAGTAGCGCCAGGCCCATGCCGGGCGCTACTGGCCCGGCACTTATGCCGCCTGTGTGGAATCGCGCTTGTCGAACGTGACGTGCAGCCCGTCGGTCCGCTTGTGCATGTCTGGGCGCGCCAACGCTGCGCATTGGAGCCAGTCGGCCACGCATGGGCGGCCGGCTTTGCGCATGCGCAACATTGGCCTACGCCCCTGCGCGCGCCATCAATATGGTTTCCCTCAACGTAGCGAACAAGGCGTCCAGATCAGCATCGCTGGCGATGGTGACGTCCAGCATGATGCTGCCTTTCGCCGGCCTTGCCCGGCCAATACGCTCCCCGCCTGCCAGAATCGCGATGTCAGCCATGTCGCGCGGGCGCCGGGCGGCGGCTTCCCGCAGGCGGGACAAGACAGTGGCCGGCGGCAGCATTGATCCTTTCCCGGCGGCGCACTCCTGCTGTTCCTGGCCGATGCGCCGCGCTTCGGCGATCATGTCCGCGCGCTGTTCGGTCCGGCGCAACAGCGGCGTCAGCAGTTCGGAATAGCGAACCTTCAAATCCTCCTTCGTGGCAAAGGCTCCGATCACCTCTTCAGGCAATTGGGCAAGGGCCAGCAGCCGGCTAAGCTGACTATTCGACAATCCCAACGCCTCGGCCATGCGCGATTGAACGCCGCCATAGAAACGGTCCACCGCCTGCTGATAGCTGCGCGCGCGGTCCAGCTCGCAAATATCGGCGCGCTCCCGATTCTCGATGTCGGCAAGGCGAAATGCTTCCTCGTCGGACAGATCGACGATCAGGGCATTGAGGCGCAGTTCGGGCCGCCCATTATGATTGAGCCAGTCGATCGCGAAGCGCCGCCTGCTGCCGACCAGCAACTGATAGGGCTGGTCCGATGCGTCGGGATTGTGCCGCACCAGCACCGGAATGCGATTGCCCCCTTCCGCCGCGATCGACTCGATCAGCGATCGGCAGCTGTCCGGGTTCAATCCGGGCTGGTCGCGCGGATTGCCGTCCCAGACGGCGCATTCGGCAGGCCGGATCAACATCGGCGCGCGGCTGTCGAGCGCGGCCTGGGTAAAGCTGGTCAACCGCTCGTCCAACCGGCTGAGCGCATCCTGTTCCGCGACGGCGGGGCGGGCAGGCGCGCCATCGCGAGACAGGGTCGACAATATGTCCCGGATCAATCCAGCCATCTTCGCCCTTCCTCCATTACCGCCAAAGCCATTAGCGCCAGATCGCATCTTTCGTCCCTGTAACTGGGTCCGTTTCGGTGGAATGCGCCCGTCAGAAGCGGCGGATCAGCGCAAGCGTCGCGGCATGGACCCGCCGGTCGCCTGAAAACTCTCCGCTATAACCGGCCCGCACCGTCATGCGGCTGCTGTGCGTGGCGGTGATGCTCGCGCTGACCAGCCCCGCATCGCGATCCAGCCGCTCTGGCCGCAGCGAGAATATCGGCAGGTCGCCCACCACGAAACGCGCGTCGATCCGGCTGTCGGGCCGCTTGCGCAATTCGCGCTGCCATTGCGCCTCGACAGTGGGGCGCAGCGTCCAGTTGCCGACGTCCACATTGGTCGATGCCCGCGCACCCAGCGCGGCGCGCATCAGCCGGGTGCGATAGCCAGCGACTTCCAGCGCCGCCGCACCGCCGCCTTCGCGCATACCTTCCACATCGGCATGGCGATATTGCAGCCCGGCAAAGGGCTGCACCCGCACCGCCCCTGCGCGCAGCATCGCGCCCCCCTCGCCCGAAGCCGCCCAGCCATCGCCGTCCGCGGCCGCCGTCAGCCGGTCGGAAAAGCCGTTCCACCCGACCTGCCGCCGCAGCTTATATTCCGCGAAATTATAGCCCGCCGTCGCGTCGATGTAGAAGCGGCCATTATGGTAGCTGGCATAGGGGCCGATCTGGCTGTTGAACGCGGTGATGCGCGGACGCTGTGCGGGGTCGAGCCGGGCGTCGATCCCGTCTATGCCCAATGTCGCGCCGACGATCAGGTTCTTGACCGGACTGACGTCGATGGCGAAGCGCAGCGAACGGCTGTCCGATCGCGCCTCGGGCCGGTCGAACCCGGCGTCGTAGCGCGCCTGTTTCAGCCCGCCGGTCAGCATCATGTGGATCGTGCCTTCGCCGCGCACCGGTACGTCCGCAGGCGCATCCATGGCGATGCTGCGCCGCTCGACCAGATAGTGCCGAATCTCCCGGTCGGCGGCGTCCATCGACTGGATCGCGAGGCGCGGGAGCAACGCGTAGCTGCGCGGCGTCAACTGGCCCAGCGCGTCGGCCCGCGCCGTCGCATCGGGCAGCGCGTCGATGCTCGCCAGCATGGCCGCGCGATCTGCGCTCGGCGGCGCGCTGTCCAGCGCCTCGGCCAGCGATGCTTCGCCCGGCGTGCTCGCATAGGGACCATAGGGCGCCGCCGCTGCGGGCTGCGCAACCGCACAGAGAAGGGTGGCGGCGGCCAGCGCCGCGCGCGCGCCGTGCTGAAGATGATGACGAAGGCTGAACACGATAAATACCCCTTTTTACTTTTTTGCGTGCACGCAAAAGCGGCTGAGCCGCCTAGCGTGGGAATGAATGAGCGCGGGCCGAAGGCCGCTGATGCAGCGCGCTGTTGAAGGCCGCGAGCGCGGCGACGCTGTCGCCATATTCGCTATTCAGCCAGCCCCGGCGCAGGCTGGGTCGGCCCAGATGCGACCCCGCGACCCACTCGGCTCCCTCCTCGGCAGCCAGATGCAGGTGCCATGGCGATTCCACGCCATCGACGATCACGGTCGGGCTGATCGTGCGGGCCAGGCCTAGCAGATGACCGATGCGCAGCCGGTTGCGTTCCGATTCATAGGCGGTGTGCATGAACGGACTGTCCAGCTTCACCACTTCGGGGGACAGGGCCATCAACTGCCCGATGGACGCATGGCCCGACCCGAAACGCGCGACCGATATGCGCACCCCCAGCGCCCGCAGCGCGCGCACAAAAGCCAGCGCGTCGCGAAAGCAGGGCATGGCGCTGTTGTCGCCAATCTCCATCACCAGCCGCCGCGCCAGGCGCGGGTCGCGCTTCAACCGGTCCATCAGGCCGGTCCAGCCAGCCCCTTCCCCATGGAGGTTGAGCGACAGGCTTTGCGCTGAAATCGCGACGGACAGGCAGGCAGCCGGATCGCTTTCCAGCTCGCGCGCCACATCCTCTATCATCAGCCGGTCAAGCAGATGGGCAAGGCCCAGCCGCTCCAGCGCGGCATATCCGTCCGCGCAGTCGATCTGCTCGCCTGTGTCGCCCACGCGGCGCAGCGCGGCTTCATAATAGAGGATGGCGCAGCCATCGTCCGGCCGGGACACTGGCCGCCACGTGAAGAAGGTCGCGCCGCGCCTCACCCGTGAAAGCAGGACCGCCGCTTCCTCCATGTCCTTGCGATAAAGCGCCGCGCTTTCGGCGGAGCAGCCGGTAAGCTGACCGGCGGGCAGGCAGGATGCAGCCAGACGCAGCCGCGCCTCATTTTCCTCCGCGCGGCCGACGGGTCCGCCCGCGAACGCATGTCCGGCCGACACCGACAGCAATATGTCCTGATCCTTGTAACGGAACGGCTCGGCAGCCAGCGCGGCGCAAAGCGTATCGACCAGCGACGCGACGGGCATGCACTGCATCAGCGGATAGCCCGCCACCAGTTCGATCTCCTCGCGATCGACGCGACGCAGATCGATGCCGCCCAATTGCCGCTCGGCGCACCGGCAGAGATGGTCGATCGCCCGCCGCGCGGCGTCCGCGCCAAAAGCAGCCTCGATCGCCGGAAAATTGTTGAGGCGGATGACCAGCAAATATTCGGTCTGGTGGATTTTCGTCAAAGTCATCCCTTTCATGGCAGGTCGGTGGGTTCGAGGAGGCGGCGCGCCCGGCCGCCTCCTCTCCCCTTCGGGGCGGCTCAGCGACCCAGCAGGCCTCCCAAAAGGCCGGTGACGGGCGCGGTGGGGCCGGCCCCGCCCGTCGCGGGAGCCAATGCTCCACCCAGCAGCCCGGTGACGGGAGCGAGCAGGGAGCCACCCACCCCGCCGCCGCCCTGGCTACCCCCTGTCGGCAGTGCCGGAGCCGCGCTGTTCACGGCGTCCAGCACCGGCGACACGACGCTATCGACCGTGGAGGTGACGGTCGCCGCGACCGGCGCGACCCCGGCCACGACCTGATCGACCGCCGCGCCGGCCTCGCTGCCCAGCACGCCGCCAACCAGATTGCCGACAGGAGCCAGGCCCGCCTCTACCCCCGCCGCCGTCGTCGGTATGGCGACATCGACGACCGTGCCCTGTGTCAGCACATCGGCGGTCAGCAATTGCCCCTCCGCCGGGGCGGTGCTGGACGACAGCAGGTTGACGCCGACCAGCGTGTCGCTGGTCGAAGGGCCGCTCACCGCTTCGCCGCCGATATTGGCGCCGATCAGCGGCCCGCCAAGAAGCGATCCGGGCGCTCCGCCGTCCCCGCCCAGCGCACCGGTCAGGCCGCCAGCAACCGTTTCGACGATGCCCGTCACCGGCGCCAGCGCACCATTATCGCCCAGCAGCGGCGCGGTGACCGGAGCCAGTGCCCCGTTCACCGTGTCGAGCAGCGGGCCTGTCACCTGATCCAGACCCGACGTGACGGTCGCGACCGTGGGCGCAAGGCCGCCGGTCAGTTGCTCCACCGTACCGCCCACCTGATCGCCGAGCAGCGTTCCGGCAATCGCGGCGACCGGCGCCAGACCCTGCTGCACGCCTTCCGCCGTGGTCGGCAATCCGACCTGCGCCACCGTCCCGTCACCGGTCAGAAGATCGACCGTCGCGAGGTTGCCGGTCGCAGGCGTCGAGCCGGGCAGGACATTGACGCCCACCAGCGATCCGGGACCGGTAGGACCGGAGATCACCTGATCGCCAACGGACACGCCGATCAGCGAGCCAGTCGTGGGACCAGTCGGACCTCCCGGACCAGTCGGGCCTCCGGGGCCTGTCGGTCCAGTGGGACCACCGGGTCCGGTTGGGCCGCCAGGGCCGGTAGGACCACCTGGGCCGGTCGGGCCGCCTGGACCCGTGGGACCACCTGGACCTGTGGGACCAGTCGGGCCGCCAGGGCCGGTCGGGCCATCTGGACCACTCGGACTGCCGGGACCGGTCGGACCTGAGGGACCGGTAGGACCGCCGGGGCCGGATGGACCGGAAGGACCGGATGGCGTCTGCCCTCCGCCCGCGCCGATGTCGAAACCCACGCCGTCGGCGCAGGCACCCAAGAGAAAAAGCGGAATCGCCGTGGCGCACAGCAGCACATGACGACCAGACCGTAGCGGCCCGACTAAGGACATTGAGGAACCTCCCTGTTTCACTGCGAACAGTTCGCAATGGACACAAGGCTAAGCACGCAAAATCCTTACGGCGCGTTCTAAAATAGCCGATCCGGTTATATCGATAGGCATAGGCGGTTCCGGGTCAAAGTCGCATGCGGGAAAGGTCAGTCAGGATACGCAAAAGCCAGCAGCGTGGAACAATATCACGGAATTGACTGACTTTTCCCCGGAAACCGCTCCCGATCAACCCGGCACTTCTGGAAAACGCTCAAGCAAGGCCGGATCAAATAACAATCCAGAACGGTTACATCTTATCCCGCCAGCCGCAGACCCACAGGCCGTCCCACGCTACCGCCAGCGCGGTCCCTCCACCCATGTCACCAGGCTTCTGCGCAGCCCCTTCGTCACCGGCAAGACGCGATGTTGCAGGAAGGACGGAAAGATCAGCAGGCTGCCCCTGGGCGCAAAGGTCGCGCCCGGCTGCGCCACGCAGAAAAATTCGAACGCGCCGCCCTCATAATCCTCCGGTTCGGAAAGCTGCACGACGACCGACAGCTTGCGGTCAAACGGCCGCGCCGATTCCAGCCAGACATCCTGATGCCAGTCATATTTGCCCTGCTGCGTCCCGTGATATTCGGTGAACTGCACCTCATAGGGCGCGACGATATCGACGCCGAAATTGGTCCGGTTCGACGCATGGACGAATTGCATCACGCGTTCGACAAT
Organism: Sphingobium sp. MI1205; assembly: GCF_001563285.1. Classification (NCBI taxonomy): domain Bacteria; kingdom Pseudomonadati; phylum Pseudomonadota; class Alphaproteobacteria; order Sphingomonadales; family Sphingobiaceae; genus Sphingobium; species Sphingobium sp. MI1205. Next base: position 48,901 of record NZ_CP005189.1, on the reverse strand, counting down.
GTCCCTTTCGCGCAAGGGATCGAACCAGCGGATAAGGGACGAGCGATAGGCTTCGTCGCTGCGGCTGCTCGTTTCGAAGCCGACTGTGGCTGATTGGTCAGCGTAAAAGTCCGCGCGCTTGATGATCGCGTCACATTCCACGGCGGTCAGCGCCGATGGCCAGACCTCCCACACATTGTTCATCGCTTTGGCTTTCCTTTGCGTACACGCAAAAATGGGTCAGAAGGCGCGCCCAATCCCGAAAAAGAAGCGCGCCTTGCGGGAATCGCGGCTGTCGATGCGCTTGACGGGCACGGCGACCTCCGCGCTCAAACGCCATTTGGCGCCAATCCCCACACGCACACCGCCGCCCGCCGACGCGAGCGACAGATCCTCCGCAGGCAGCCGGTAAAATGGCCGCGCAACGCCATGCGCCACCGCGCCATCAACATAGGCGAACAGGGCGCTGTTCTGAAAAGGCGGCGCACGTACAGGTGTCCAGCTAAGCTCCGCACTGCCCGCCAGCGCCTGTTCCGCCGTGCGCGTGCCAACCCGGAACGCCATGCCAGCCCCACGCCCGCCCAGCGAGAAACGCTCGGTCACGGGCAGCTTGTCCGCCGAATATTGCCCCTTCGCCGTCAGTTTCAGCGACACGCGCTTCGACAGCGCGCGCACCGCAACGGCTTGCATGTTGACCTTGGTAAAGGCCTTTTCCGAAAAGCCGGTGAAAGCGCGCGCGCCGAATATATCGACACCCCGGCTCACCACCGCCGACAGCGCATGGCCCTGCCGCTGATCGGACTGCGACCATGACGCGCCCAGCCGCACCGCGCGCGATCGGTAATCGCCAAAGCGCACGTCGAGAAAATAATTGCTGCTATCAATGCCATCGAGCGACGCGTTCACGGACAGGTTTGTGCGATTGTTACGGATCACGGCGTGGCTGACCGTCACCCCGGCCAGCGTCGCTTCACCCTCGATCGGCTGATTGCGCTGGCGGCTGTCCACATGGGCGATGTTGGCTAACACTGTCGTGCCGTTACCGCCAATCGGCGTGCTGTGGGCCAGCGAATAAAATTGATAACGATCGGGATAGAAGGGCAGGTAGCCCGCGACTTTCGTGCTGTCCCCTTCCCGCAGCAGCCCGTTGGCCGTCACCGACAGTTGCGCCTGGACGCCGTCAATCACATTGCTGACGCCGCTATTGTCGATCAGCAGGCCGATCTGCACCTGCTTGCGCTTGACGATCAGGTCCAGCACCAGCTCGCCTTCCGCGCCGTTTTGGCGCACGCGCGCATCGACGCTCTGCCCCGGAATGTCGCGCAACAGCGCCAGCGCCCGTTGCAGCACCGATTTGCGAAGCGGCGTGTCGCGCACCACCCGCCGCATCTGCGCATCGATCAGGCGCACGGGCATGCTGGGCGACAGGCCCGCAAGTTGATAATTTGTCACCCGCCCTTCCACGACCCGGACGATCAGCTGCCCGCCCGCCGGCACCTGCGCGGGGATGGACACCGCGTAAAAGGCGATGTCGCTGCGGGCATAGGCGTCGCCCACCGCCTTGGCGACCGCCTGCAACGTCTCGCGCGTCAGCGGCCTTCCGATCAGCGGCGCAACCGCCTTGTCCAGCCGCGCAGCAGGAAGCGATGCGCCCATATAATGCACCCGCGTCAGCGCGACGCCTGCGGCCGGTTCACTCACTGGCTCGACTGTCGGGGGCGGCGATGCCGACGTCGCAGGGGAAGCGGGCGCGATGCGGGGCGTCACGCGATCGGAACGCTCGCGATCGATCACGGGCGCGGAAGCCCCCTCCCCCGGTCCCGCCATTTGCGCCGACGCGGGCGCGCTGGCCAGCAGCAGCCCCGCCGCCGCCACGACCGCCTTCAGCCCCGCCAAAGCCTTGTCGAAAATCATCTGCCCACATGCCGCCCCGCGCCGCAGGATACGGCGCCCAAGAAGCATCAGGCGTAGAACAATCGCCTTGCCATTTACCCGCGAACAAGGACCAGAACGGAGGCTTCCGCCCGATTCCCCGGCCCCGCCAAGCGACAATCGTCACCAGATCGGCGGGATCTGCCTAGGGTGTGTGGGGATTCAGCTCAGGGTGAGGCGAAAATAGTGGATTTTGAGAACCGGCGCGCAGCGTACTTCAGTACGTGAGCACCGGAAGCGCAGAAAACCGCTATTTGCAGCCCGCCATGGGTTGAATCCCCACGCGCCCTAAAGCGCGATCAAGGCGTACGGCCGGTCGAATTTTTCCGACACGACGAACTGCGCGCAGTTGTAGACGGGCACGCCGCGCGGCGTACGCCCTTCAAAAGCGCCACGATGGGCATGGCCGTGAACGGCAAAGCGCACATTGTCGAACCGGTCAATCGCCTCGGCCAGCCGCGAAGAACCCAGGAAAGGATAAATTTCCGGCGGCTCCCCTGCAACCGTATCGACGACGGGCGCATAATGCAGCACCGCGACGCAGCGGTCCGTCCGCAACGACCGCAGCGCATTTTCCAGCTTGCGCGCCTCGTTGATCGCCTCTTCGACGAAGCTCTTGATCCCCTTCTCGCCGAACGCACCCAGTTCGCCCCGACCGAACCCGCCGACAAAGCCCTTCACCCCGGCAAAGCCGACGCCTTTGATTTCAACCGCCTGATCGTCCAGCACCGTGACACCCGCGCCATGCAGGATGCGCACGACTTCCTCTGGCTGGCCGCATTCATAATCATGGTTGCCCAGCACCGCGACCGTGGGAATGGTACAGGCGCGTAAGTCCTCGGCCAATATCTCCGCCTCGCGCGTCTTGCCAAAATTGGTCAGGTCGCCGCACAGCGCCAATATGTCGGCCTTTTCCGAAATCTCCTCGAACATCGCGCGATAGCGATGCTCGGACGTATCGCTGACATGCAGGTCGCCGATCGCGGCGAGCGTCAGCCCGTCATGCCGGGTGGGTTCATTTGTTGCGATCATGGCTCTCCTCAAGGCCCTTGCCGACGACATCGGCGAAGCCCCATTCGGTAATGTCGACCAGATAGTCGCGCGGGGACAGCAACCGCCCCCGGCACACCCGGATATTGGGCACCGGCAGCTCGGCGCGCGTCTGCAACCGCCCCAGCAACTCCTCAAACAGCCACAAGGGCACGCAATGCCGCTCGGTCGGATAGATGAAACGGAAGTTGAGCAAATGGATCAGCAGCAATTCCCAATGCAATTCCATGGAATCGAGCAGCCATTGCCAATTGATCCGCTCATGCTGTTTCAGGATCATGTGGACGACATCCGCGCCGTCATACCGATAGCGATCCTGGATGAAGATCTTGGACAGGATGAACTCTGTGGGCGGCGTGATGCGGACATCAATGCCATAGACTTCGGCATAGACAGCGTCGCGAAACCATTCTTCGGTCACCGGCACGCTGGCCGATGAGATGTTGTAAATCACATCGAAGAAGTTGTTCCCGCGCCAGACCTTGCCGATCCAGCGTTCATCCTCGAACTCGACCTCATGCCCCAGATGCTTGAAGTAGGAAAGGATACGCGGCGCATCGCCCGCCTTGCAGAAGACGTCCAGATCCTTGGTCGGCCGCACGATCCCGGTATGGCAACCCAGCGCATAGGTGCCCGACAGCATGAACGGAATGCCCGATTCCACCAGATGCTGAAGGCTTTCGGTATAGAAAGCCACGGAGTCCGGCGGCGGGTCGAAAATTGCGGGGTCTGCGGTCATCAGCAATGCAACGGGCGAGGGTTGCGGGTGTTCCGTGCAGCTGCTCCGCCTCCATCCTCAGGCGAGCCGCCACCCCCGTTCGTCCTGAGCTTGTCGAAGGATGCGCGATGACGATAGCAAGGCGCATGCCCTTTCACGCCTATCTGCTCCGCTGTAGCGACGGCTCTTTCTATGCTGGCCACACCGAGGAACTGGAGCATCGCCTCGCCCAACATTCCAGCGGCGCTCTTGGCGGCTATACCGCATCCCGCAGACCCGTGACGCTGGTGTGGACGGACAGCTTTGACAGCAGGGACGAGGCGCTCGCCGCCGAACGCCGGATCGAGGGTTGGAGCCGGGCAAAGAAAATCGCGTTGATCGAAGGCGATTGGGAAAAGATCAGGCTTCTGGCGCGCAATCGGCAGGACCGGTGAGCTGCCGAGAGGGCAGTGTGCGTCCTTCGACAGGCTCAGGACGAACGGGGATAGTGTAAGCGCGCTTTCGCACCGGGTTCGGGTTCGGCCTTGCTAAACAGCCTCCACCTTTCCGCGCGGGCCTCATGCAACATCCTTTCGTCCTGAGCCTGTCGAAGGACGCGCGCAACGCTAACCTTCACACCCCCGGCACCCCCAGCACCCGCGCCTCATCCCGCAACCTTGCGCTCTGCCCCGGATTGGCCTTGCGTGCCGCCTCCAGCGCCGCCTGCGCCTTCGCCGTTTCGCCCAGCGTCATGCGGCTGCGCATCAGCATGATCCAGCCATCGACATTGGCCGGATCGGCCTTCAGCTTCGCCTCCAATCCCGACACCATGCCCTCGATCATCGCGTCCTGCTGCCCCTTGGGAAGCTGCGCCGCCGCCTGCATCTGTTCCCGGCTCGGCCCCGGAATGGCCGCCGTCGCCACCGATCCCCCTAGCGGCGACCCCATATCGGGATGCGGCGCGGCGGGCTTTATCGCGGCCAGCCGGCCCTTCACATCAATGCCGTTGATCTTCCCCACCTGCTCGATCGTGCGCCGCAGGTCCGCTTCCCACGGCGCGCCGGAAGGCGTGTCGGCCAGCAGCGCCAGCCAGTCGCGGATCGCGCCTTCATGATCCTGCGCCAGATCTTTCCGCACCGCCTGGAAATAGCGGGCGCGCGGTTCCTTGGGGTCGATCTTCACAGCCTTGTCGAACGCCTCCGCCGCTTCCCTGGGCATCGGATCACGCTCGCTCGCCATCACCACCGCTTCGCCCAGCGATGACCAGAAGGTCGCATTGTCCGGGGCCAGCTTCACCGCGCGGCGATAGGCCCGCACCGCATCGGCATGCCGTCCGTTTTCGAAATAGGCCCAGCCCAGCATCTGCCAGCCCTCGGCGTCATCGGGATTGGACCCCACCCGGTCCTGCAATCCACGGATCACCGCTTCCGGGTCGGACGGCTGCTGCGCGGCAGGGGCGAAGGGCGCGGATGCCGCCGTCTTTTCCGGCCGGTCGCGCCAGACATTATAGCCCACCGACACCAGCGCCAGCGCAGCCGCCCCCACCAGCGCAACCCGTCCCACGCTCAGCTTCGCCGCCACATCATTCCCCCAATCAATAACCATCTGCTCTCTAGCGCCGCCTCATGAAATTGATAGAGTGCCCAAAGGCTTGATCCGCAGGCCATTACACGGCAGGGGCATGGCCGGGGCTGCGGGTGATCTCGCAAGAGGGGGATAGTTAAGTGACTGACCGCGTGCGTATCGCGATCGTCGGGTCGGGACCGGCGGGGATGAGCGCGGCCGCGCGCGCGGCGCAGCTTGGCATTCCCCATTTGCTGATCGAAAAGACGGACCATCTGTCCGACACGATCTTCAAATATCAAAAGGGCAAGCATGTGATGGCGACGCCCAGCCAGCTCGTGCTCCGTTCCGATTTCGATTTCGACGCTGGCAAGCGCGAAGCGATCCTGGGTCGCTGGAACGAGCAGGCCGCCGCGCAAGGCATCGCCGTCGCCTATAATGCAGAGGTGAAGGCGATCACCGGCACCGGCGATCCCATTCCCGGCAGCATCCAGAAGATCGTCGAGCGCAAGCGCGACGGGACCACCGACACCAAGGAAATCCAGCGTCTCGCCCCGCCCTACCGCCTCACCCTGACCGATGGGCGCGAGATTATCGCCGACGCCGTCATTATGGCGATCGGCACGCAGGGCAATCCCAACCTGATGCGCGTGCCCGGCGGGGACTTGCCCCATGTCCAGTATCAGCTGGACGACCCGGCCGAATATAATGACGAACATATCTTCGTCGTCGGCACCGGTGACGCGGGCATCGAAAACGCCATGGGTCTTGCGGCGGACGAGGCGCAGGGCAATGTCGTCACCATCCTCAACCGCTCCACCGAGTTCGCCAGCGCCAAGCCCGCCAACGTCAAGGGGCTGATGGCCGCCGCCGAAGCCGGTCGCCTCAACATCATGACCGAAAGCACCACGGCAAAGATCGAGCCGGGCTTCATCACGCTCGACAGCCGCGATGGCGAGGTAAAGATGAAATGCGACCGCATCATCGCGCGCATGGGGTCCGCCCCGCCGCGCGGCTTCGTCGAAGGCTGCGGCATCGAATTTACCAGCAACGACCGCCTCGCCTTCCCGAAGCTCTCGCCCGTGTTCGAAAGCACCGCGCCCGGCATCTTCGTCATCGGCGCGCTGGCGGGCTATCCGCTCATCAAGCATTGCATGAACCAGGGCTATGACGTCGTTGAATATATCAACGGCAATCGCGACCTGAAGCCCGCCGACGAACCCATCCTGGCCGCCAAATTCGCCGCCCTGCCGGAAAAGCGCGACGTCGCCGAGTGGCTGGAATTCCTGCGCACCAACGTCTCCATATTGGAGGGCCTCTCCCCGCTCCAGATGCGCGAATTCATGCTGGACAGCGAAGTGCGCGCCTATCGCGCCGGGGACGTCATCTTCGAAAAGCATGACTCCGGCTCCTCCCTGTTCGGCATCGCGCAGGGGCAGGCGCTGGTGGAGGTCGCCCCGGAAACCAACGTGTCCATCGACGCCGGGTCCATCTTCGGCGAAGTCGGCCTCATCTCCGGCCGCCGCCGTGGCTCGACCGTGCGCGCGGGCACGGACTCGATCATGGTGGAAGTGTCGCGCACCGCGGCATTGAAGCTCATGTCGTCCAACCCGCCGGCCAAGCGCGCCATCACCCGCATCTCGACCGAGCGGCAACTGCTCCAGATGTTCGGTTCAGGGCTGACCCCGGCCGACCTCGCCGAAGTGCTCGACAGCGCCGAAATCAAGACGGTGAAGGCTGGCGAAGCGATCCTGAACGAAGGCGACCTTGGCACCGACATCTATGTCATCCGCGTCGGCTCCATGATCGTGGAAAAGAAGATCGGCGGCAAAAACGTCTTTCTTTCCTACCTCCCCGCCGGTTCCTATGTCGGCGAAATGGCGCTGATCGCAGGCGGCCCGCGCACCGCCACGGTCAAGGCGACGGTCAAGTCCGAAGTCATCAAGCTGAACGGCGGCGCCTTCGCGCGCCTGATGGCCGCCAAACCCGCCTTGCTCGAACGCGCCCGCCGCGACATGGCCGCGCGGCAGGACGTCAACGCCTTCATCGAAAGCCGCAAGGACAGCTTCTCCACCGTCGTCGATATGTATAGCGAAACGGCCAAGTTCCTGGTCGACAACGGCATCGGCGAAGCGACCGACGTTCTCCTGATCGACGAGCATCTGTGTGTGGGCTGCGACAATTGCGAAAAGGCGTGCGCCGACAGTCATGAAGGACTGTCCCGCCTCGACCGGGAAGCCGGGCGCACCTACGCGCACCTCCATGTGCCGACCAGCTGCCGCCATTGCGAACATCCGCACTGCATGGCCGACTGCCCGCCCAACGCCATCCATCGCGGCCCGGATGGCGAAGTCTTCATCGACGAAACCTGCATCGGCTGCGGCAATTGCCAGCGCAACTGCCCCTATGGCGTGATCCGCATGGACAGCGTGCCGCCGAAAAAGCCGAGCCTCCTGAACTGGATGTTCTTTGGCGCAGGCCCCGGCCCCGGCGAGCCATCGAAGAAATGGAGCTACAAAAACGCCAAGCCCGGCGTTGAAAAGCCGAAAAAGGCGATCAAGTGCGACATGTGTTCCGGCATTGACGGCGGCCCCGCCTGCGTGCGCGCCTGCCCCACCGGCGCGGCGATCCGCGTGTCGCCCGAAGATTTCCTGACTGTCGCCCGCCTCGATCGGGAGGCGAATTGATGGCGACCCGAGCATCTGGCCGCGCTGCTGCCCAGCCCCGCCGCGCCAAGGGCGAGGTGCTGCATGACGGCTTCCTGCGCCACGCAAATTTCCGCTGGCTCAAGATCGCGACGATCATCTGCCTTATCTCCATCGCCAGCTATCTGTTGATCGACGTCACGCCGCGCCACAATGGCGGCAGCTGGTATGGCTATGTCATGGGCACGATCGGCGTCGCGCTCATCCTCTGGCTTACCCTGCTGGGCCTGCGAAAACGGGCCATGACGCGCGGCCGCTGGTCGCTGAAAGCCTGGACCAGCGCCCATGTCTATCTGGGCCTCAGCCTGATCGTCATCGGCACGCTGCATACCGGCTTCCAGTTGGGCTGGAACGTCCACACGCTCGCCTATGCGCTGATGATGCTGGTCATTCTTTCGGGCCTGTTCGGCATCATCGTCTATGCGACGCTCCCCACCGCGCTCAGCAACAACCGCGCGGAAATGACGCAGGTGCAAATGCTCGAAGCCATCCGCGCCATTGACCGCCAGTTGCATGACACCGCCCAGCCCCTGCCCCACGATCAGGCCGCGCTGGTGCGCCAGTCGCTGGAGGATGATCCCTTCGGCGGCGGCCTGCTCGCCAGGCTATCGGGCCGCTACCCGCGCTGCGCCACCGCCCGCGCGCAGGCCGGCCTGCGGCACTGGACCGCCGACCATCCCGACACCGGAAACCAGCCGCTGGAAAAGGTCGATGCCCTGCTTGAGCGCAAGCAGGCCATGCTCGCCCGGCTTCGCCGTCACCTGAAGCTCAAGGCGCTGCTGGAAATCTGGCTCTACATCCATGTGCCCGCCACCTTCGCCCTGCTGGCCGCGCTGACCGCGCATATCGTCAGCGTCTTTTTCTACTGGTGAGCGCGACCATGAGCTTCCAAGTCCGCCAGATCAGCCTGACCGCAGATGGCCGCGAGATCGTCCGCTCCGCCACGCTGGCCAAGCCGCAGCTCTCGCTGGGCCGCGCGTCGGAAAATGACATCCATCTGCCCGACCTCGCGCTGGAGCCGGACCACGCCCGCATCGAGCGGATCGACGACCGCACCATCCGCGTCCGCGCCACGGGCACGCTCGGCTTCGACCTTGAAGGCCGCACCACGCGCGACGCGGAAATCGACATCGCCAAGGGCGCGGAACTGCGCTTGGGCGGCCACCGCCTCACCGTGTCGCGCGACGATGATGGCGCTGCCATCCTCACCATCCGCCGCGTCGATGCCGTGTCGGACGCGTCCGAGGAAAAGGAGGAGGCAAAGGTCTTTTCCCTGCGCGGCTATCTTCCCGGCAAGCGCCTGACCGCCTGGGGCCTCGCGCTCGCGATCCTCATCGGCTTCCTCGCCATCCCGATCTACAGCTACGCCAGCCGCCCCGCCACCGACACGCGCAACATCTACAGCGTGAAGGGGGATGGGGCATGGTCCTCCGGTCCGCTCAGCCAGGCGCATCACGCGCTGGAGGGCAAGTGCGAGACATGCCATGAAAAGGCGTTCGTCTCCGTCCGCGACACCGCCTGCCAGACCTGCCACACATCGGTCCACGACCACGCCCCCGCTGCCCGCATCGCCATGGCGCGCGCGGAACCGGGCATGGGCGGCCAGTTCCTGAACCTCGTCGCCACGACCTTTGGCAAGCCGCCGCAGGGCGCGTGCGTCGATTGCCATAGCGAACATGAAGGCGCAGGGCCTATGCAGCCCACGCCACAGGCCTTCTGCACCGATTGCCACGGCACGCTCAAGGATCGGCTGAAGGACACGAAGCTCGCCGACGCCAGCGACTTCGGCACTGCGCACCCGCAATTTTCCGCGCTCGTCCAGTATAACCCCGGCAAGCAGCCCAGCTTCACCCGCGCCTCCCTCGACGCCAGGCCGAAGGACGACAGCGGCCTCAAATTCCCGCACGACGTCCACCTGTCAAAGACCGGCGGCGTCGCCCGCATGGCGCGCACGTTGAAGGCGCAGAACGGCTATGGCGACGCGCTCGCCTGCAAGGATTGCCACCGCCCTACCGCCGACGGCGTGCGCTTCCTGCCCGTCGATATGGAGCGCGACTGCCAGTCCTGCCACAGCCTCGCCTTCGAAACGATCGGCGGCACCGTCCGCACGCTGCGCCACGGCCAGCCCGAACAGGTGATCGCGGACCTGCGCGCCTATTACCGCTCGACCGGCCCGGCCCAGCCGATCGCGCTTGGCGGCATGGCCCGCCGCCGCCCCGGCGACTATGCGCAGGGCCGCATGTACCACGCCTATTTCGGCGCCGCCGCCGCCCGCCCCTCCCGCGCCGACGACGCCATCCGCGCCGTCTTTTCCAAGGGCGGCGCCTGCTATGATTGCCACACGGTCACGAACGATGGCACGCGCTGGCAGGTGACGCCGGTGAAACAATCGATGCGCTACATGATGAACGGCTGGTTCGATCATAAGGCCCACGCCACCGAAACCTGCGAAAGCTGCCACGCCGCGCCAAAGTCGCACGACGCGCGCCAGCTGTTGTTGCCCGGCATCGACAGTTGCCGCACCTGCCATGGCGGCCAGCAGTCAAAGGCCGACGTGCCCTCCGGCTGCACCATGTGTCACAGCTATCATATCGGCGACGGCGCGCCATGGACGCCCGCCGATCGCGCAGTCAGAAAAGACCAGGCGGACCGGCCACGACGCATCGGCCGCGACGGGTGAAGAAGGGGAGCGCAACGGGATGCTGATCGCACAGGTCACGGACATTCATCTGGGTTTCGACCCCGGCAACCCCGGGGAGCTGAACCGCCAGCGGCTCGACCAGGTGCTGCGCGCCCTGATCGACGGTCCCAACCGCCCCGACCTGTTGCTCGCGACCGGCGACATTACCGACCATGGCGACGGCGACAGCTATCGCGCCCTGGCGGAAGCCTTCGCGCAATGCCCCTTCCCGGTCTGGCCCGCCATGGGCAATCACGACGACCGCGCCAATTTCGCCGCGCACTTCCCGCATGTGCCGCAGGAAGGCGGCTTCGTTCACTATGTCGTCCCGCTGCCGGGCCGCCGCATCATCGTACTCGACACGCTGGAACCCGGCCGCCACGGCGGCGCCTTCTGCGAAGCCCGCGCAGCGTGGCTGACCGCCCGGCTCGATGAGGATGCCGACACCCCCACCCTCATCGTCATGCACCACCCCCCGGTCGAAGTCGGCATCGACTGGATGAACACCCATCCCGACGAACCATGGGTCCAGCGTTTCAGCGCCACCATAGCAAACCGCCCCAACATCACCGCGCTCGTCTGCGGCCACCTCCACCGCACGATCACCGCGCCGTGGAAGGGCACGACCGTCGCCATCTGCTCCTCCACCGCGCCGCAACTCGCCCTCGACCTGCGCCCGATGGACCCGGAAGCCCCTGACAACCGCCCCATGATAATCGCCGACGCCCCCGCCTATGCCCTCCACCGCTGGACGGACGCTGGCCTCGTCACCCATTTCGAAACGGCGGGCGAACCCGCAACGCTGGCGAAGTTCGATGCGGGCATGCAGCCGCTGGTGCAGATGTTGATGGCCGAACGGCCGGAATAGTCGGTCAGGGAAGAGCGACCGGAATCACGCCGGGTTTCGACGCGCGTTTGGCAAACTTACGGTCGAATGTCAGAAACACGCTGCAATGCCCCGCACCCGCCAGATGAAGGGCATCGGCAAAATCCATGCCGTCCTCCATCCACTCCAGCGCAGACGCCAGCCGGGCCGGTTGCTCGACCGAGACGCCGGGCAAGCCTGCAACGCCACGGATTGCGGCAGCGATGTGCGAGGCCTGAAACCCATAGCCCGCGCGAAGCACCCATTCGGTTTCCAGCATGACCGTGATCGGAATAAAAATGTCACCGCCTTCCACGACCCGCCGCGCCGCCTGAGCCTGTTTCGGATCGTCGGCGGTCAGCAATCTGACGACAATGTTGGTGTCAATCCCGCGCACGCCGCGTCGCTTCCCGATCGATGACAGCATTCATCTCATCGACCGACAGAGCAGGCCCGCTCGGCCGGAGCGAACCGAAAACCGCGTCAACATCGGTCGGCGCGAAGATCGGCATGGGCTTTAGCAGAACGCCCTCGGCGGTTTCCTCGACGATCAGCTTCGTACCGGCTTCCCAATGAAGCTGGTCCCGGATCGACTTGGGCAAGATAACCTGCCCCTTGGTCGATACGGTGGTCGTAATCCGGTCATGAACGCCCATGGCCTGCTCCATTGGTAAGACGCAGGTAAGATAGCATCATGCCCGACTAAGGCAAGCGACCATGTGCTCATGCTCTGTAGAGCGCAACCATGGCCGAAATGGTCAGGTCACACGCGGGGCACGGCTATCCCCCCCTCACCGCAACAAAGGCGGCCGCCACGCCTTCATATCAACCTCGTCGCTCACCTTGTACGGCACGCCCTTCGCGTTCAGGAACAATCGCTCCATCTCGCTCCGGGTAAACGGCCGCGATCCGATCCGTCCGAATACCGCGATCTGCCCGCCGGTCTCATCCACCGCGCGGTCGCGGTCGAGGCCCTTGGACATTGCCACCGCAGGCGTCGGCGTGCGCGCCCAGGCGATCAGTTCGGGCTTTGGCGCGGGCGAGAAGCCGTAGAAATTGGGCTGGCTGGCGGGACTGGTCAGCTGGACCACCTTCATGCCGTTCCGCCCGTCCGCGACATAGGCGAAGAGCGACGCGTTGGTCGTGCCGACGATCACATCCTCGGCATCGGTCATCTGCCCGTCGAACGTCTCCTTGGCATAGACGCTTGGCCGCAGCGGATTGGTGATGTTGACGATGACCAGCCCCTCCGCCTTCGCCGCGACATAGGCATAGGTGCGGGCCAGATAGATGCGTCGCGCATCGGCGAGCGGCACCGTGGCGGATGGCACCGCGACAGGATCAGTCAGCCGGGTGACGTCGAACAGCTTCAGCCCTTCCGCATCCGTAACCCACAGATAGCGGAACTGGATCGCGCTCGCCCGCGCGTCCCGCATCGGCCGTACCGCCGCCAGCTTCGGATGCAGCGGATCGGCAAGATCCACCACCACCAGCCCGACGTCGGCGGTGATATAGGCGATCTGCCCCGCCAGATGGATATGCCGCGCGCCCTTCAGCACGCCATCGGGATTCCAGGTGACGGCGCGTTTCAGGAAATTGTTGCGGAACTCGCCATCGGCCATGGTCTCGATATTGACCATGATCAGCCCTTCGACGCTGTCCGTCACCGCCGCATAGCTGTAGATCGGCAGAAATGGCTGCTCCTGGTTGATCTCCCGCAATTCGGGCGTGCTGCGCAGCGGGTTGATGGGCTGGTTCGTCGGCAGCGCCATGCAGGTCGCATTCTTCGTCGCCACGCCGCTATTATGTCCGAGCTTTGAAAACGGCCCGCTCAATATCGGTTCGGAAAAGCCCTTGTTGCCGATGGACGCGACGTCATAGACGCGGAAGCCGCCCTTTCCTTCGGCCACATACATATATTCGCCGCGCAGTTGCAGGCATCCGACACGGCCAGCCGTGCCCTTCACGACATTGCGGAATTCCTCGATCGCCCGGCTCTCGCCAGAGCCTTTCTTGTCGAAATATTTGCCGCGAACCCAATTCTTCAATTCGCGCTTGTTCTGATCGACATGCAGCTTCCAATAATCGGGATAGGCATATTTCTGCAGATAGCTGCCGATCACCGCCTGCGGTTCATCCCATTCGGTGACGCGGATCGCTTCGAACCCGCCTTCAAGTCCCGTCCAGGCGTTCAGCCCGACGAAGTTGACGAAGTTCGTGCCCAGCAACAGCAATTGCGACATGATCGCATTATTGTCGTCCTTCTCCGACAGGTGGCAATCGGAACAGGTTTTCGTCTCTGTCTTGCGCACCGTATGCGGGAAATGCGGCGCGAACGCCTGGCTTGAAAAGCCGATGCCCGACACCGGCGGCTGCTGGATATAGATGCGCTCGCGGTTGATGTTGGTGGACGACAGCACCAGCGCCGACGTCGATCGCACCGGGGCATAGATATTGCCCTTGGTCGTCTGGTGCTTGCCCAGCTGGAACATCTCGTCCCGCGCGACCTGCGGGTTATAGGTGGCGAAGTTGCGCGTCTCCTCGCCCTCATAATGGTGCAGCGACGTTTTCCAGTTCGCCTCGATCGGCAGGTGGCAACCGCCGCAACTCGTCGTCCAGCTCAGGTGACAGGTGAAGCAGGCCATATTCTCGTCATTATGCGCCCGGTCTTCCTTCGCGACGCCGGGGCCAAAGGAGAAACTGCCATCCTCCGCGCCCGACCGGCTCATCAGCTTGGCGCGCGCCGCCTTCGCATTGAAATGCGGGCTGGTCGCGTCCACCGCATCCTTGACCAGCGACACTTCCCATTCCAGCTTCGGATCAACGATGGACCGCTGGATCAGCTTGCGCCGCCCGCTCGCGTCATAAAACCATTCGAACCGCCGCTTGCCATCCGGGTTGCGCAGCAGCGCCAGATTGTTGCCCTTGGGCGGCGCGGCGGGGCCGGACGTCAGCAGCGTCGGATAGGCGTCCGCCGTCCCGTGGCAATCCTTGCACCCGATCTCGATGGCGTTCGCCACCTCGCCATAGATGAAGCCATTACCATGACTGTCCTGCGCGAAGTGACAATCGGCGCATTGCAGGCCCTTTTCGGCATGAATGTCCATCATATGGACGCTCTTGCCGGGGTTGACGCCCACGGGCACGAACTTGTCCTCGCCCTTCTTCCGCCATTTCTCCGGGTCGTCATTCGCGACGATCTTGCCATCGGCGTCGAGCAGATTGCCTTCCCGGTCGCGCTTGAACACGCCACGAAAGTTCCAGCCATGGCCGTGATAGTCGGCGAACTGCGTATCCTTCGCCTTGTCGTTCAGGTCATAGACGTTGCGCAGGAAGTCCAGGTCCGACCAGTTGCCCTTCGGCGCTGCCCCTTCGGGATTGCGCTCCAGCGTCTGGTGCGTTTGCGCGGCGGTCGGATATTTCTGCTTTTCCGGCCACATCAGGCCTGCGTCGGACTCATAGTCCCACATGGTGTAGCCAAGATAGCTGTTCAGGAAGATGTTCGGCTGATGCATGTGGCAATTCATGCACTGCGCGGTCGGGATGGCGCGGGTGAACGCATGGCGGATCGGGTGCCCGCTTTCCTTGACCGCGCCGATCGGATGATCCGGCTTGACCTCCTTCCCATGCGCGCCCTTCAACGCGCCGTGGTCGCTATCCTCATGCTGCACCTTGGACGCGATGGTCGGGTCCACCGTCGCGCTCTGCCCGTCGCGGCCATAGGGCGCATAGGTCAGGCTGTGGCGCGGCTCGCGGTCGTTGGCATAGACGACATGGCACCCCGAACAGCCCGAATGGCGATAATCGCCCGGCTGATCATTGGTCCCCATGAACCACATATAGGGGTCGTTGAGCCGCGTCTTGTGCAGGTTCAGCACCGGGATCGCCACGCGCAGGCCCGTGCCCGGCCCGCGACTGGATTGCTTGAGGTCAGGGCGCCCCGGCTCCTCCAGCCGCTGGATCGACCCGGTCGGGTTGGGCAGGCCGATTTCCGGGAACTGCGTCGCGATATTGCGCCCGCCGCGCTCGAACACGCGGAACACGTCGCCCGGCGGCGTCACCTGCCAGTTGGGCAGCGGATAGAGTTCCGCCAGCGCCCCGCGCGCCTTCTGCTCCGCAGTCAGCGTACCGGGGGGCGATCCGGGCGACACGATCTTCGCGGGCTTGCCATCGCGGGTATAGGCCTCGCCGAATATGTAATTCTTGTACGGCACGACGCCATTATTATAGGCCGCCCCGCCCCACAGCATCGCGCCCGACGCCATCAGCGACCGTTCCGCCGCCTCGATCGTCTGCATATGGCATGATCCGCACGCCTCGCGCGCCACGCGATAGTCGCTGGGGTTGACGAAGCGCACGAACTCCGGCGCTTCCCGGTTCAGCAGCGTGTAGGTCCGCTTGGGGTTGGCGGACGAAGGATAATGCCAGCTTTCGGGATAGCGAGGCAGCACATGCGCCTTGTCCCGCGCCGCGACATAGGCCGGATCGTCGAAACCATGGGAAGGATCGCCGCGCACCGCCGCATCGCCGCCATGGCAATCGACGCAGCCCAGCATGACCGCCGGGGTCGCATGCATGGACGGCTCGTCCGTCTTGGTATGGCAGCTGTAGCAACCGTCCGATTTCGCCGCGACCTGTTCCGCCGTCTGGCTCATCGGCGCGGGGGGCGTCACCGCATAGACGCGCTCGACCGGCTTTTCCGCGTCCGACGCGTGCAGGATGACCACCGGCACGGTCAAAGCGGCAAGGATCAGCAACAGAAAGGCGAAAAGCGGGCGCATCAATAACTCAAAATCAAATTGCCGAGCACGGAATAATAGTTCCGGTTGCGCTCGCTATTGGTGAAAAGGTCGCGAAAGCCCGCGCCCGGCAGCAGCGTCGCGCCCGACAGGCGGAACACGATATTCTGCGTAGCATGCGGCCGCCAGATCGCGGCGGTGGACAGATCCCATCCGATCGACTTGGGAATGCTCCCTTCGTTGCGCAGCGCCTGCAAGGTGGCGGTATTTTCAAACCACAGATGGTTGGCGTTGGCCGAAAGCCGCAATTCGGGCAGCACATCGAAATCCGCGCCCGCGCCCAGCAGCATGGTGCCCGGATTGTTGAAGTTCGACTGCCCCTGCTCCTTCGACGAGCGCAGCGAATTCAATATGCCGTTGCGGCCATTGATGCCGATCGCGCGCCCACCGCCCGCAAAAGGGATGGTCTGCCTGATCCAGTAGCTTGTGTCCGCACCGGCAAAGACCGGATTTTCAAAGATCGCATCGAACCCGGTCTCGCGATCGTCATAAGGATCGCCATCGCCGCTTGCATACAGCCCCGACAGCCGGAACCGCACCCAATCCTTGTCGATGCTCGCTTCCGCCGCCGCGAAGAAAGCCCTGATCTGCGCAGGCTCGGATGTGAAGAAGCTGTTCCTGTCCTCCCCCAGCGCGCCATAGGCCGACGCCGTCAGGTTGAGCCGCCCGACCCGCCCATCGGCATTGTAGCCCAGATACACGACATCATAATCCCGCCCGCGCAGGTCGCCCAGCAGTGCGGGCCGCACCGGAAAGCCGTTATCGTCAACCTCGATCCGCCCGGCCTCGCGGTTCATATTATAGACGGCGGTAATCTGGCTGGTCAGGCCCGGAATCAGGAAATCCTGCCGATACAGGTTCGCCAGAAACACCCAGTCCCGACGCGGCGTCTGCACCACCGAATTAAGGCCGCTGTTCGTGTCCTTCTCCAGCCGCCAGAAAGCCGCGAGGTTGAACTGGAACCGGTTATTGTCGCGATTGCCGAACAGGCGGATGCCCAGCTGCTGGTCGTTGAACAGGAAGCCGCGAAAATCCGACTGAAATGGCTGTACCCCCACGCGGATCGACCGGAAGTCATAGCGATCCGATGTGTTCGCCAGATGATAGTCGACGAACAATTCCTGCACGCCCAGAAAATGGTCGGTGCGGCGCGACGGCCGGGACGGCTCGACGAACAGCACGCGCCGTTCGGGCACATTCACATGATTGATATTATAGGCCAGCGTCAGCCGATATTCGATGTCCGGCGGCTTGAACGCGGTCGATCCCTTGATCAGCGCAAAACCGCCGATGAAGGTCTGGCTCAGCACATAGCTGGCATCCTTGCCGAACACATCGATGCTGCCGGGCCGCTCGGTCGTCTGCACGCCCACGGGGATGGGAAAGGTGCGCGGCTCGATCACCGTGTCGCTCACCGCATTGGCGACGAAGAACCAGTCGTCGCCCTTGATCGGCAACCACTTCACCTTGTCGCGGTTGATCGGCCGGTCGCCCTTCAGCGTGTTCTGGTTATAGGGGTCGAACCAGCGTTCCTTCACCACGCCCAGCGATTCAATCAGCCGCCAGCGGTCGGGGATCGGCACCTGATCGACCGGAAAGGCCTCTGGCGGCGGCGCACGCACCGCGCCCGGATTGTCCTGTGTCACCGCATCCGGCAGCGGCGCTTCATAACCGGGACGGCGGCGGCCATCGATCAACTGCTCGTCCGCGCCAACTTCCGGCGCGTTCAATATCTCCTCCCAATTGTCGGGCGGAGGCGGCGGCACAGGCTCTCCAGGCTGCGCCAGCGCAAAAAGCGGCAGGAAAGCGGCGATCCCCATCGCTACAGCCCCTGACACACATTCTGGGACGAACTGTCGAGGAACGGCGCAAAGGGGCAGCTGACATAGCGCAGCCGCACGGCCTTACTCCCCAGATCCACGACGATCTGGTCCGCCCGGATCGCAACAGGCGCATTGCCGATGCCGCCGCCGCGCTGGCCGCCATTATGCGCGCCAAGGAAGCTGATCATGTCATCCTGATCGATGCCGTCGCCCGACACGCCGATCGCGCCCACCAGCGCATTGCCGCGATAGATGGGGACCGAACCGGGGAAAATCTGAACGCCGTTCTGGATGCGGTTGCCCGCGCCCACCCCGGCCAGAGCCGAACAACGCTGCGGCGTGTCGCTGGCGCTCGCCCCGGTCACAAAGGCCAGATGCGCGGCCAGATCGCCCACCACCAGCGCCGACTGCAATCCGGTGGAAAAGGGATTGAACTGCGCGATGGGGCGGGAGAATGGCCCGTTCGGACGGCCCACCTCACCATCGGGGAAATAGGGCCGCGACAGCAGGCCGTTCGCCCGGTCGGTAAAGGCATGCGTCCCCGTCAGTGCATCGGAGTCATTCAGGAAAGTCCGCGCCTTGCCCACGAACGCCGCCACATCCGCGCTGCTGCTCGCCAGCAGGTCCGGCGCGGCATGGCCGCTGGAAAAGAAGGCCGCAGTCCGCGCCTTCTGCAAGCTGACGTCCGTGCCAAAGATCGGCGCATCGGGCGACCGCACGATGCCCAGCGCCGCCCCGCGCGTATCCACGACGCTGATCGTCACCTGCGCCCTGCTGTCCAGCGGTTGCCGGATCTGCGCCCGCGCCCGGCTCATGATGGCAAAGGCTTCCTCCAGCACCGCCGTTACTTCGGCGGCGGTCAGCGGCTGCGCCACATCGCCCGCATCGGTCGCCGCCCGAATGGGAAAGCGGTTCGCCCCCGACCCGTCCGTCAGCACGAATGCGTCGCGATTGGCAAATTCCCCGACCCGCGACTGGCGCACGCCCGACGCCTCGGTCCCATACGCCACGCCCGCCAGCACCATCGGCGCGGGTTCGCCATAATAGCCGCGCACCGCCACCAGCGCCCCGGCGCTGCCATTGATCGCGGCAAAGCTCACCGCCCCGCTCGCCATCAATCCCGCATAGGCCGCATCCGAATAGCGCAGCGATGTGCCGTCCACGAAGATGTGATTGGCGCGGATAGTGTCGGGCGCTTCAAAGCCCAGCGTCCCGGCGAGCGCGATATATTCTTCCGGGTCATTATCCGTGTCGGTGACATCGGGATCGGACCCATAGACGCCGTCCGCCATCACGCCGACGCCGCCTACGACCACGCCATTCTTGTAGAGCGGAAAGCCCCCCGGATCAGCCGCCAGCCCCAGCGGCGACCGTTTCGGCCCGATCATCGCCTGGGCGCCCGACGACATGAAGCGCGCCGACAGGTCCGAACAGGGCAACTGGCTGAACTGCACGCCGAACAGCGGCCCGCTTTCAAGGCCCACCGTGCCCGGCGCGGGCGGGAAATGCTCCTGCACGATCATGCTCGCCGTGCGCGTGGAAAAGGCGTTGCCCCCGCTCGACAGATAGGCGCCGGTAATCGCCTTTGAAATCGCGCCAGCCTCCGCCGGGACGGTCAGGTTCTGCGCGTCGATATTCTGGCCATTGGGCGCAGCGCTGGTCGTGGCGCTCGCCCGCGCGCCGTTCATGCGGAACACGGCCAGCACATTGCCCACCCGGTCGGTGACGGCAATGACGGCGGGCAGGCTGCGCGCCTGCGCTTCGGCGACCGCATGGCCGACGACATTTTCCACATCGGCGACGGTCAGCGCCTCCTGCGCCGGATCGGCATAGAGCCGCGCAGGCGTGGGCGTAGGCGTCGGCGCAGGCGTGGGGCTGCCCCCGCTCCCGCCGTCACTCCCGCCACCGCCGCAGGACGACAGGATCAGCGCCGACGCCGCAACCAGCGCGCTCAACCTGTGCCGCGCGCCGCTCACCGCAATGCTCCGATGCTGCGCGCGGCATTGCCCAGCGCGCTCCTGAACATGGCGGGCTGATAGCTATTGGGTTCCTTGACCGCCGCATAGGCGCGGTTGACATCAGCGCGGATGCCCGCCGCCGCGCCCACCGTTACCTGGCCCGACTTCACCATGCTGTTGAGCAGCGTGTCGATGGCCATCACCGCCTGCACGGACCCTTCATAATCGGTGAAGCGTGGGGCAATCGCCCCGCCCGCAATCTCGCGCACGATGGCGAACGCCATGTCGCCCTTCATGCCGCCGCTGGCAAAGGCGTCGCCCAGCGCCCGTGCGCTCGCCGCCAGCTTGCCCGCCGCCGCCACCGCCGCCCGCCGATCAGTCGCAATCGCCGCGTGGAAAGCGCGGCTGTCCGCATCGAACCGCCCCGCCAGCTCCGGCGCGGCGACCCGCGCGGCGGCGGACAGCAGGATCATATTTTCGTCATTGAACGGCGGCATGCCCGCCGGGATCGGCCGCCCCGGATTGGCCTCCCACGTCTTGGTCCGCTCCGCCTGATCATAGATGCGCCGATGGCAGCTTTGGCAGTCGAAGAAATAGAATTCCGGGAAAGCCCCTTCCGTCCCCTTCGCGCCCGCATAAAGCGTCAGCGCGCGTTCCACCGCCATCGCCTGACCCACCGCCCAAACTTTCAGGCTGTCGGTCCGCCCCTTGCGCCGCGCATAGTCGGCATCCTCGTCATGATGCGCCTGCATCGACGAAAACAGGTCCAGCTCGAACGAAATGCGCGGATGACCCGCCGCCATGATGCGATGATCGACGAACTGGCCGGGCCGGTCGCTGCCGAAATGGCAATCCAGGCACACCGAAGCCCGCGCCTGTGGCCGGTCGAGCGGGATCATGCCCGCCGCGACATTGCCCGCATGGCTCGCCCCCACCGCATAATGGCTCGCAATCCATCCGCCCGCAGGCCCGTGGCACGCCTCGCACCCCACGCCATCCTGCGCCAGGAACCGTGCGCCCCGCGCGACGGCGGGGGTTGAGTGACATCCCAGGCATGCGGGCGCTGCCGTCGGATCGCCCAGCCCCAGCGTCGCCGCAATCTGCCTGCTCCGCGTGCCGGACAGCACCGCAAAGGCCCGGCTATGCGCGCCGCCGGGGGTCGAAGGCTCCTGCCAGCGCATCAACTCGTCCTGGCGCACGACCTTGCCATCGCCCTCCATCCGCCCATGGCAGGTGGAACCCGCGCAGGAAGCAACGCCGACGAACGCCCGCCCGCCGGGCGCATCCGCCGCGCGCAGCCGGCTGCCGCCCACGCCGCCCAGCAGCAGCGCGAACAGCATCGCCGCCGCCAGCATCACGCCAGCCGCCCGCCTGCTCAACCTGTCGCCCCTTACGCCCCTCATTACGCCCCCTTGCGCACGACGCTCTTGCCCCGTCCGTCGCACCCTTTCAATCTGTTTTGCCACGCTTTTGCCGCTTATTGGGTCCCGCCGCCGCCGCAGGCCGCCTCCCCCGGTCCGCCGCATGGCCGATCCCACAGATCCTCGTTGCCCGCGCCCGTCACCGGTTCGTCGATCAACGGGGGAAAGCCCTGCGTCACCACATCGCGCAGCTGGATCAGCGCCAGCGGGAAGACCCGCGTCACCGACACGGTCGGGTCCAGCAGCCCGTCAAACGTATCCCGATTATCAATGCTGATCCCGGTGCAGGACGCGCCAGAACCAATGAAGCAGCCGTTGATCTTCGACCCGGCGGCATAGCGCCCGTCGATCGCCACCAGCGGGATCGTGTCCAGCCCCGTCGCGAACAGCCCGCCGCCCGTCGCCAACCGCCCGTTGATGGCGATCTGCGGCCGCGCGGTCCCCGTTTCGATGGTCAGGCTGTTGGCGGTAAAGCCGCGCCGGTCCGGGAAATCGGTCGAAAGCCCGCTATTCTGGATATAGACGCCCTCGCTCGCATGCAGCCGGATCGCCCCCGCGCGCAGCATCCCCTCGTCCAGCGCCAGCCCGTCATCCTGCGCCAGCCGCAGTTCGCGCGCGCCCAGCGTGCCCGCCGCCTCGACATCCGCGATCGCCGCCAGCGTCGCGGCGTAGATGACCGGCGCGTTCAGGCTCAACACGCCGCCCAGCGCGCCATTGGCGTCGCGGACGTCGATGGATCCCTGCCCGGCGATCACCTGCACCGCCTGCCCCGCCGACAATGTCAGCCCGCCCTGGCCGCTCCGCCCGGTCATCGCCACCGCGCCCTGCACACGCAGCAGGCCCGGCGTTTCGATGCTCATCACGCCGCCGCCCGCCAGCGTCGCCGTGCCAACGGTCAGGTCGCCGACGATGACGTCGCCGCTCGCGCCAATGGCGAGTTCTGCTGCCGACACCCGGCCCAGCTCCGCCGCCGACAGGCTGTATCCGCCGGTCGCATCGCCCCCGCCAATCGCCGCCCCGCCAGTCGCGTCGAAGCGCAGCAGCCCCGCCGCGTCGACCCGCCCGTTCGCGCCGATGACGATATCGCCCGACCCGATCGTCACCGCCTGCCCGCTGACCTGCCCCGCAACCGTCGCCAGCCCCGCGGCATTCAGCAGCACATTCCCGCTCGCCACCGCCTCGGCAATCGTCATCGCGCCGCTCGACCCCAGGCTGATGTTGCGGCCAAAGGCGGTGATCGCCCCTTGCGAAAGGACGTCGCCAACCAGCAAGTCACCCCCGCCCGCATCCAGCAGCGCCACGCCGCCCGACCGCACCTGCTGTGCATTGATGCCAGCGCCGATCAGGGTCAGCGTCCCGGCCGCCTGCGCGCTGTTCACGCTCAAGCCAGCGACCGACCGCAGCAGCAGGTTGCCCGTCCGCGCGTCGAACGCATTGGCGCTGATGCTGCCCGCATCAATGTCGATAGCGCCCGCCGCGACCGTGCCGCCGAATGTCGCCACTGCGCCCCGCTGCTGCAACAGGCCGTCAATGTCCGCCCCGCCCAGGTTCAGGCTGGCGTTGACGATCAGGTCGCCGCTCGTCACCGCACTGCCGATCTGCACGCCGCCCGGCGCGGTCAGCGTCTGGCTGCCTGCGTTCAGCGTGCCGATGCTGATGCTCGACGCCGACAGCGTGCCGCCACCCGCACCGACTGACATTGCCCCGGCGACGGCAAAGTCCCCGCCAATCGCGATGCCCGCGCCGCCCAGCGCATTGCCGTTCGCGTCCGCCATGTCGAGCAGCCCGCCCGACGACAGGCTGGCCAGCCGGATGTCGCCCGCCCCGCCGCCGCCCAGGCCAATCGCAACGCGCCCGGCAGCAGCGATGCCGCCACCCGCGCCATTGACGCTTCCCAGCGCGAACAGCCGCATGTCACCGCCCGCCGCCAGCGCGCTGCCGCCCGTCAGGTCGATGTCCCCGCCCTGCGCCAGCATCGTGAGCAGCCCCGCCGACCGCAGCGCAGCGCCCGTCACGCTGATCCCGCCCGGCGTGGCCAGATAGATGCTGCCCGCCGAAATGCTGTCCAGTCCCGCCGGACGCGCGCCATGGCTGATGGTGATGCTCGTGCCCGAATAGCCGGTCAGCGCGCCCGCCACCGCCAGCGCGCCGCCGCCATTAAAGGCGAAGGACAGCGGCCCCTGCGTCGTGAAATCGGCGGCCCCGCCGACCGTGACCGGATTGCCCGAAGCGGCAAAGTCGATCCCGGTAAAGCCCGGCGCTACCGCACCCAATGCGCTCAGCGTCATCGGTCCCGTGACGCGCAAACCGCCGCCCGCCGCCGTGCTGCCGTCGGCAAAGCCGATCCGCCCGCCGGTCGTGCCGCTCGCGCTCATCGAAAGCGACGCCAGCAGCCTTTGCGCGGTCGGTCCCAATAACGCGCCGCCGCCATTGGTCAGCGATGCGGTCCCGCCGCTGGTCAGGCCGTCAACCCCGCCAGCGCCGCCCAGCCCGGCGATCCCATTGGCCAGGATGGACAGGTCGCCCAGCACAAAGTCAGCATCGCTCGCCTCGAAGGCGGCCGCTCCGCCTGCCCCCGAACCACCATTGCCCCCAATGCCCGCGCCCAGCGTCGGATCGGTCGCCGCGCCGCCATCCGCGCCAGCGCCGCCATGCCCGACCGCCGAAATGCTGTAGGCGGGCAGCGTCGAAAAACCGCTGTTCACGCGCAAACGGCCACCGTCGATGCGCAAGGTCGCGGCCCCGCCAGCCGCCTGTCCGCCCGATCCGCCCGCGCCACCGGCGGGTCCGTCCTGCCCGGCCGATCCTGCGCCGCCAAATGCATCGCCGCTGAGCGTCATCACCGCGCCAATGATCGCGTCGGCCCCCGCATTCACCGCAAACAACGCCGTGCCGCCCGTCGCGTCGCCACCATCCGCGCCCGCCAGGCCCAGCCCGCTCTGAAGTCCCACGGCCCCGCCTGCGCCACCCAGCGCCTGCGCCAATATGCCGATATCACCCGCATCGAGCGAGGTGGATGTTCCGGTCAGCCCCAGCGTCGCGGTGCCACCAAATGCATCGCCGCCGCGTCCGCCCGGGCCGATCTGACCGGCGCCACCCGCGCCGCCAATGCCGGATGCCGACACGCGCAATTCGCCGCTGACGCTGGTCGCGCCAAAGCCGATGTTGAGCGCCGCTATGCCACCGGTTCCTGCCCCGCCCGCGCCACCCGTGCCGCCGATCGCGCCAGCGCTGCCGATACCATCGGCGCTGACGATCAGGCTGGCGAAGGCGGGATCGACATCAATCAGCATGTCGGCAACGCCGCCCTGCCCTGCGCCGCCCGCACCGCCCGCGCCCGAACCATAGACGTAAATCGGTTCGTTATTGAGGTCATAGCCGCTGATATAGCCGTTGACCCCGGCATGGCCGCCCTGACCATCGGCCTTCACCGTCAACGCGCCGATCGCATGGCCTTCGTTGAGATAGGCGACGTTGGCCGTGCCGCCCGTGCCGTTGCCCGCCGCGCCGCCGGGCGCGTCGCTTTCATTGTGGCCGCCCGCGCCGCCAATCCCTTCTGCCGACACCAGCAGTGACGGGGCCGTCAGCGCGCCGCTGGCCAGCGTCAACCCGGCGGTGCCGCCAGTCCCGCTGCCGCCCGCGCCCGCGACATACAGGCCGCCCATGCCGTCCGATCCGGCAATGCCGCCCACGCCGCCATGGCCCTCCGCCCGGATGCTCAGTTCCTGGCCGACGATGATCTGCCCCGTGCCGCCAACGTCCATCAACAACCCGGCAGTGCCACCGACGCCAGCGCCGCCATCGGCGCCGTTCAGACCGGAAGAAAAAGAATAAAAAGGATCGCTGCCGCCGCCCGCGCCAATGGCCTGGATACGGATCATGTCGGCATTCAGCACGCCGCCGCGCGATTCCAGCAATGCCGTGCCGCCAATGCCCTGCCCCGCCAGGCTGGTGACCTCGTCCACCGCATTCGCGGCGCTGCCCGCCCCGCCGATGCCGCCTGCCACCAGGTCCAGCGACCCGATGGTGGCGCTGCCCCCGGTCATCAGGAACTGGACCGATCCGCCCTGTCCAATACCCGCCTGGAACGGCGTGACGCCATCGCCACATTGCGGGCAGTTGACGTAGGAAGAACCGCCCTGACCATAGGCGCTGGCGAACAGGCTATCGGCCGTCATGCTGCCACCAGCGACCAGGACATTCACTGTCCCGCCGGTGCCGTTCCCGCCATCGCCCTCATTATAGGCCGATCCAGAAAGGCTCATCGAAGACATGAAGCCTTCCGACCCTGTCGTGGATGCGCCATCGGCATAAGCGGACACCGTGCCAAAGCGCATGACCGCGCTTCCCGCCGAACCGGCGCGGCTTTCCACCGTTATGCTGCCGCCCAGCCCGTCGCCGCCCCGACCCGCGACGCCGTCAAAGGATGGCGTACCGCCGCCAATGCCGCTCGCGTTGAGATCCATGAAGCCGTCCGCCATGAAATCGGCGTCGGTCGCGTGGATCAGGATCGACCCGCCGGTTCCGTTCGCGCCATTCTGGCCATAGCCGCCACTGCCATCCGCACGGATGTAGCAAGAGAAGGCGCAATCGGCGGTCAAACTGCCGCGCAGCCCGCCTGCCGCGCTCGCCGACACGGTGATGCTGCCCCCGGTGCCCGTGCCCGCGACGCCGCTGGCATCGCCGCCGGTGCCATTGGCATAGATATCCATATAGCCGGTCGTGATGCTGCCCCCGGCTGCCGACACGGCAACGGTTCCGCCCAGTGCATTGCCGCCGGTCAACGGCTCAGCAAACGCATATTCTACCCCGGCGCTCGCTGTCAGCGACACATTGCCGACATTGATCGCGCCGCCCAGCGTTCCGCTTGGCCCCGCAGCGGTCAGCGCCGACATGGTGATGGAGCCGCCCGTCGCATTGCCCGAACTGTCGCTGCCCGCGCCACCCGTCGCACCGGCAAAGGCCGACAGGCCGCCTGCGCTGATCGACCCGCCGTTTGCGATGACGTTGATCTCGCCGCCCGTCGCATCGCCGCCTGCCAGCAGGGGTGCGTTTACGGTGCCGCTAAGGCCCCTCGCGCTCACGTCCAGATGCATCGCGCCGGTGACGCTGATCTGCCCATTGCCCGCATTGGTCGCGCTGCCGCCATAGGTCAGCACATCGATCTTGCCGCCCGTGCCGCCGATCCCGGCGGTCAGGTCCATATTGCCGCCGACGCTGACTACGTCGCCCTGATCGGCGCGCAGGGTTATGGCGCGCTCGGCCATCAGGTCGATGGACCCGGCAAAGGCGACCGTGGGCGCGACGTCGGGCCGAACCATGATCTCGCCCGTCGCCTGCCCCTGCACATCGGGCTGCCATATGCCGCCGCCGATGCTGATGTCGGCCTGACCCGTGGCAGTCGCGTTGCGCGCGCCAGCGGCCCCTCCGGCGACGTCATAGCCCGCCGCCAGCACCACCGCGCTGCCGTCCTGCACCACGCTGTTCGCCGCGTCATAACCGACATTGCCGGACAACAGCATGGTCAGCGCATTATTCTTGGGCACCGCGACCATGAAGACACGCTGGGCATCGGTAACGGTCGCGCCCGGCCGTTCGGTCGATCCCGTATGCACCACGCCATTGGCGTCGGTCGTCCCGGCGCTGATGCTGATGTCGAACAGCCCGCCATTGATGGTGATGTCCGCCGCTTCCGCGCCGACATAGGCCGCCGATCCGTTGACCCGCACCGTCCCGCCCTGCACCACCCGTGGCGCGACCAGCGCGACATAGCTGCCGGTCGAAAGCGCCTCGATCTGCGCGCCGCTGCGTACCTCGACCGATGTCAGCGCATTGGCCGCCCCCCGGAAACGGATCGCGCCCGACATGGGATCATACAGGCCCCCTGTCGAATCGATGTCGTTGCTGGTCAGCACCAGCGATCCGACGCTGAACAGGCTGGTTGGCCCCGCGACGATGCCGCCCGGCGCGTAGAACCACACCTTGCCACCGGTCGAGCCGTTGATCTGGCTCTGCACCGTGCCGTTCAGCGCGACGACGCGGGACACGGGCACGCCGCTGCCATTCACCGGCAGGATGCGGTTCAGCACCGTGAAATCGCCGACGCCCGAAACGCTGTTGGTGAACAGCGCCGTCTTGTCGCTGGGCAGGAAATCGATCTCGCCCGTTCCCGAAATGTCGTTGGGCTGCCAGTTGATGATCGTTTCGGCGCTGTTCAGCGTGATGACATCGGTCGTCCCGCCCGCCGTCCCCTGCGCGATGGTGGGCGATCCCGTCGATGACGTCACCGACCCCTGAAACGCCGTCTGCGCCCGCACCTGCGGCATTACGCACGCCGCCGCCAAGGCCGTTACGCTAACGCAACGAACAAATCCCCGCAAACGCGTTTTTCTCGCCAATTCATTCATGACTTTCACCGCCTCCACGGCAGAATTTGCGTGGTCACCGACAGCAATAGTCGCGTATCCCCCCGCTCCGTCTGAAACCCCGCCTTGCGCAGCGGCGTCGCCAGCGTCACGTCGATCCGCGCATGATTGTCCCACGTCGCGCGCACGCCCCCGCCAGCGGAATAGAGCCGTTGGGGGTCGATCCCGGCAAAGGCGCTGCTCTTGTGCCACATCCATGCCGCGTCGAAGAAAAGGAAGGGCTGGAGCGCGATCGCCCCCGGCCCCTTGGGCGTGATCCGGCCATAGCGCAGCTCCGCCGCGACGCCTACGCCGCTGTCCCCGGTCAGCGCGCCGGGGTCATAGCCGCGCCCGACCGTATAATTGCCCGCGCTCATCTGTTCATAGGATAGCAGCTGGTCGGGGCTATATTGCGCACGCGGCGCCAACGCGATGGCGAACCTGGGCACCGGGCGATATTCGGCCTGCAATCCCCCGCGCATGACAAAGGCGGATGCGTCGCCACCAAGCTGGCTGGTCGGGATACAGCTCGCCGCGTTGCCGCACGGCTCACTCGCGCCCAGACCCGAAAGGCCGTGGCGCAGTTCCAGACTGCCGCCGATCCGCCATTTCGGCTCGATGCCAGAATAGCCCGCCGTGCTCACCAGGCTGTCGGCGTCGATAAGTTCGCCCTCCAGCCGCAGGAACAGCACCCGCAGCCGGTCGCGCGACAAGGGAGCGGAACCGATGCGCAGATCCTGGTCGATCAGGTCCAGCCCGCCGCTGGCCAGAACCGTGTGAACCTGCCGCCGCACGATCGGATAGGACAGCGCCGCCGTCGCGATCAGCGTCCTGGATGACAGGTCCAGCCCATCGATATCCGGCCTGCTCCAGGCATAGGTGAAGTCGCCCGACAGCCGCAATCCATCGCTGCCCAGCGCCATGCTGTGCCCGGCCTGCAGCACCGTCTGCTCATCCGGCTGCGCGGTGTTGAAGATACTCAGCACCGTGCTGTCGCCCATGCCGGTCAGGTCGTTGAAGCGCACCCGCGCCAGCCCGCCGAAGCGCCCAACCGCCCTGCTGCCGAGATTCTGGACATTGACGTCCACCTCGACCCGGCGGCGCACCACCGTCACCTGGCCCACCACCTCGCCCGGCGCCGTCCCCGCCGGACGCAGCGCCAGCCGCACATCATAGCCGGGCAGGTCGCGCGCCAACAACAGGTGCCGTTCCGCCTCATGCACGTTGAACAGCGGCTGCCCCTTCAGCGCCTCCATATGCGCCGCGATCAGCCGCTCGCTATTGCCAGCGTCGCCCCGCACCTCGATCGCGACCAACCGCGCCATCAATATGTCGAAACGGACCGTGCCGCCTTTCTCGATCCGCTGCGGCGGAACCTGCACGGCGGCCAGATAGCCCATCTGCCGCAGTGCCGTCGCGGCACGGTCGCGCACCTCGCAGAGGCTGGCGATCGGCACCTCGCGACCCGCCAGATCACTCCAACTGTCGTTCAACGCTTCCGGCGGAACCCCGCGCAGCCCGTCGAACTGCACGGCGGCAAAGTTCACCATCACATCGGCAAAGCGCGGATCAGCCAGTGGGCAGGGCGCACGTTCTACGCCGCCCTCCACCGTCAGACGGCTACCCTGCGGGGCCACCTCGCCCTGCCGGTCGGCGGGAGACAATTCTTCCCGCGTCGGCGCGCGCGGCGCAACCTGCGCCATTGCCGCCACCGGCACGACCGCCGTCAACGCGATCGCCAGTCGCCACCGTGCGCGCCTCGTTAAACCCGATGCCGCTGCCCCCTGAAAGCCCATAGACGTCCCATTTCCCCCAAAGCGTGACAGCAGCGGCCTGCTGGCCTGTCTTTCCCGTCACTGCGACCGTCGGGCCAGGGCGCCCTGCCCCTACCCGGCCCGGCTATCAACTATCTTAGCGCGATGCGGTATCGACCAGCAGGTCAAGCTGCGCCTGGCATCCGTTCGCGATCAGCGCCGAGGCGGTGCCGTCCAGCCCGACATCTGCCACATCCAGCAGCGCAAATCGTATTTCGGTGGACCGCCCGCCCGTTTCGACGCGATAGGCCGCGCCGTCCTTCACCGGCAGTGTGGCGGGCCATGCCGCCATCGCCTCGCCTGCCGCAAAGCTCGCCGCCGCCTGCGTCCCGCTACCGATGATGCGCACGTTCAGCGGCTTGGAGGCGTCGGCGCGCCACAGGCGAACAGCAGCCGGATCAGCCACGCACAGCGCGCCGGGCTGCACGATATCGACCAGCCACAGATTGGGCCGCTTCGCAACGGCAGGGGCATCACTCACGGTGCCGCGCACGGCCCCGGTCCGCGCCCGCCGCACCCGCTTGGTATCGAGCAGCGCCGCCAGCGTCACATTGCTGGCGGGCGCAGCACTCGCTGTCGCCGTCACGCCAAAGCGGCCGGGCCCGCGCAACGTCCGCGTGCCCTTCGCATCCAGCAGCGTCACCACATCCCCGGCCTTCAGCAACAGCGATCCGCCATCCGCGAGCTTGGCGCCGGGCAGATAGCTTCGCGCCGAAGGGCCCGAAGCGCGCACCACCAAAGTATCAGCAAGCGCGGGCGCCGCCGCGCCCATCACTGCCACAGCGCAAAGGGCCGCCGCCCGTTTAGCCCAGACCATAAATTCCTCCATCCCCGATATATTCATAGCGGTACACCAGATTGGCGAGCGCCGCATCCTCAGGATGCCGATCCGCCACTGCCCTCAACTGCGCAAGCCCATCCCGGCGAGCGTCGGCATCATCCATATCGAAGGCAGCAAGCGCCTGCGTCAGCACCACGCGTTCCTCGACCGCAAAGTCGGGCGCCGGTTCGAACAGATCGACCGGCGTCGCCCGTCCACGCAATCGCACCCGTCCCATCGGCCGCCACCAGTCGAGGCCGGAAAGCACCATCGCCTCGCGCGAGGCCAACACGGACGTCTCCAGCGACTTGTTCGCCGATTCGAGCCGGGCGGCTGTATTCATGCTGTCGCCGAGCGCCGTATATTGGATCCGCCCCTCGCCACCGAAATTGCCGACGATCGCTTCGCCATGATGCAATCCGACGCGAGTCCGCCCGATCGGGGGAACGCCGGGCGGCAGATCGCGGCGAAACGCCTCCCCTGCCTGCCACATCGCATAGGCCGCCAGCGCCGCGTTGCGTCCGTCATCGCCGCGTGCGATCGGCGCACCCCAGAAGGCTACGACGGCATCGCCCACGAACTTGTCGATCGTCCCGCCATGCGCCAATACGACGTCGCTCAACATGTCGAGATAGCGGTTGAGCAGTTGCGCCACCATTTCCGGCGCGATGGCGTGGCTCAGCTTTGTGAAGCCTTCCAGATCGGTGAACAACGTGTAGATCGGCCGCTTTTCCCCGTGCAGCGCCAGCTTTTCGGGTTCCGCCAAGATTTGTGCGGCAATGTCGCGCGGCAGATATTTGCCCAGCGCGGACTGCGCGAAGCGGCGTTGCTGCGATGTAACAGCGCGCGCCGCTGCGCTCACAGCGGCAAAGGCGATGACCCAGCCCAGCCCCCACCCGGCGGCGGGCAAACCCTTCGTATCCCATCCGCTGGCCTGCAGCCACAGCGGCAAACCGATAATCGCCCCGGCCTGCACCCCAAGCGCAGGGGCCAGCCAGAACCAGCGCAGTTCGGCAAGGCTGGTGAGGCCCGCGGCCAGCACGACCAGCGCCGCCGCGCCCCACATCGTCCAGCCCGGCACGGCGGGCAACCGCGCCCCGTCCAGCAACTGCGCCAGCATCGTCGCATGCACTTCCAACCCGATCATCGTCGATTTGGCCTGCCTGCCCGACAGCGGGGTTTCGAACTGGTCGATATCGACGATGTCGCCGCCGATCAGCACATGCCGCCCGTCCACCATCGGGGCCAGCGCGCTCGCCATCGCCGGGTCCGCGATCAGGTCGATCTGAAGGCTGGGGATCACCGGCGTTTCCGACCCGTCCGCCTGGCGCAGCGGCTTGCGGAACCGGATCGCGCCCCGATAGTCATTGAACAGCGGCGAAGGCTGCATCGCCAGCGACAATAGCGACGGCTGCCCCGGCGTCGGACGCGGCCAGCTGCGCGCGACATTGTCAGCGTCGGTTTCCAACCGGATGCTCGCCGGCCTTACCCGGTCAGTTCGGGCCTGCGCCAAAAAACGATCCAGATATTGCTGCTGCTCGAAAATGATCTGTTCGCGATTGTCGCCGAAATTGGCATAGCCCAGCCATACCGGCGTCCGCATCGAACGAAGGGCGGCGAGCAATTGCGCATCCTCATCCTGCGGCTGATCGAACAATATGTCGATGCCGATGGACTTTGCGCCCATGCCATCCAGATTTCGCAACGTGCGGGCCAATAGGCCTCTGTCGAGAGGAGAGCGCTTGCGCGTCGCAATCAACGTTTGATCATCATAGACGACCATCAGCACACGCTGGTCCTGCTCGACGCGCGGCGCGAAGGCCGCCGCCCGCCAGTCATAAAGGCCACGCTCTGCGTCGGCTGTCGGTATCTCCCGCTGCGATCCCGCGCCGCCCAGCGGACGGGACCAGTCCCACCCTGCAACAAACAGGGCCACCACGAGCAGCAGCGCCGTGCCAACCAGCCGCCAACGTCCGGCGTCCTGCACCACGCGCGCGCCCCGGCGCAGCAAGCCCCGCACAATCACCACGGTCAGCGCCGGGTGATCAACGGACGCGCGCCATCGCCGATAATCGCAAAACCCGACCAGTAAAAGGGATGCGATGTATCCGCTTCGTCCATCAGCCTGATCTGCGCGGCGCGCAACGCTTCACCCACCGGCTCGTCGGGCGTGGCCGCGAACAGTCCGCTCATCAGCCTTTCGGTCGCCTGATATTCCTCTGGCGCGGGCCAATGGCTGGCGATGACCGATCGGCTGCCCGCGCCGATAAAGGCGCGCACCAGCCCATCGAGCGCACCGCCCCCGCCGGATAACCCCGCCGCCCGCGTGGTTTCAACACCCGCCGCGCCCGCCGTGTCGCAGGCCGACAGCACCACCAGGTCGGCGTTCAGCCGCAGGTCGAAAATCTCCCCGAACTGCAACAGCCCATCCGACGCTCCGCCTGGGCCAAAGCTGGTGAGCAGCGCCGGCCGTGCCGAACATCCCGCGCGCGGCGGCGTTACCAGGCCGTGCGTGGCGAAATGCAGGATGCGGAAATGGTCCAGATCGCCGCGCGCCATGACCGCCTGATCGGTAAAGTCCCCGCCGGTCACCAGTTCGCTGCCCTGCCCGCCAATCGACTGCGCTGCCCGCCGCAGTTCCGTTGCAGGAATCGGACGGTTCCATTGGGCGGGCGACCAGCCGCAATCATCGCTGTCGTTCAGCAGGGCGCCCCGCGTCTGCGCAGCCAGCTTCGGGCCGGCGAGCGGGGCATTGTCGCCAAAGCCGATATAGCTTTGCGGTGCGCCCGATGGCGCCGTCAGCCGCGCGTCGCGAAAAGCGCGGGCCGAAAGCGCCGTGCTCACCGCATGGTCGCGCCCCAGCCAATCGACGCCACGGAAATCGAACTCGTCCTCGCCCTTTGCGATCCGCGCCTGATAGGCATCAACGCCGGGCTGGCTCGTCACCAGCAGATTGACCGGCAGTTGCAGCATCGCGCCATCAGGTTCGAAAATCAGGTGGTCCACGCCCTTGAGCCGTTCATCGACGGGGCCGAATAGGTCGAGATAGAGGCTGCGCGCCACCGGCAGGTCCAGCGCATAGGTGGTCTGCACGCCGCCGACCTCGATGGAGATCGTCTCGCGCAACGCCGCCACCTTGCGCGCCAAATCGCTCGCGCTGGGGATCAGGCGGAATCCGGTCGCGCCCTGCCCGTCGATCCATAGCGCATAAAGCGCGTCACCCAGCTGCGCGAGCTTGTAATAGCCCTCTCCAGCTTTGAGGGTCGCGCGCATCTCGCCGAGCGTCAGCGCCTGCGGACTGACGGCACGATATTGCGGATAGGCGGCAAGCGCGTTGAGGGTTGCCGCCTGGTCGCGGGCGAGAGCGTCGATGTCAGCTTGCCGCCGGGCGATATCGTCCCTCGTTGTACTGTCGCCCTTTCCGGTATCCCGCAGCTGCGCCAGCGCGATGCGGCCGCGCTCCACATCGCGGGACAGGGACACAGACTGGCGGAAGAGCCGCGCCGCTTCGCCGTCGCCTGCGGACAATTCACGGCTCAGCAGTTCCAGCGTCTCGGCCGCACCGGGCCGGACCAGCAGTTGGGACGCCTCGAACATATCCGCCGCCAGTTCCGGCCGGCGGGGCATTTCTGCCGCGAGCAGCGTAAAATAGGGCTGAAGCTGGTTCGCCATCGCCGTCAACGTGCCCCGGCTCGCCGCCGTGGACGCCATGATCGAACGATAGGTTTCCAGCGCCTCTTCGGACCGTCCGCGCCGTACCAGGAATGCGCCCAACCGCGCACGCGCACCGTTAAGCGCCAGCGTTTCGGGATATTGAGCGGCGATCAGGTTGACGGCCTCGTGGAGCTGCCCTTCCGCTGCGCCGAAATCGCCTTGCGCCTCGTGGGTCAGCGCGATCTCGCCCAGCAACTGCGCGCGCAGACGGGTGATAGATGTCACGCGTCCGTCGCGTATCCGTTGTGCATCGGCAAGCGCTTGGACCAGCACGGCGCGCGCTTCGCGTGGCTTGCCCGACAAACGCAGGACCGTGCCGCGCAACTGCTGCGCCTGCGCATCCAAAATCGCGGCGCGTTCACCGGGGGTCAGCTTCACATCCTGTCGCACGCCCAGCGCCCGCGCTTCAGGCGCTGCGCTGTTCATTTCCACAGCGACTTCAGTGGGCAGCGTCACACCACCGTCGCCAGCGATGGCGATCGCCGCGTCCCCCTTCACCGCCCGGTCGAGCAGGCCAAGCGCACCTGGCAGATCCTGCTGGTTGAGGTGGTGGACCGCCTCAAAATTGCGGCGCAGGCGAAGCTGGACGGCATCGGCGGTTGGGATCGCCCGCGCCTGCGCAAAGGCGGCGGCGGCCTGATCGAACAGGCCAAGGTTGGACAATTGCAGCCCATGGTTGACCAGATATTCATGCGCCCGGTTCGCGCGCTCGGCGGGGCTGAGCGCGCTGGCGTCGGGATCGCGCGCGAGCCGGTCGGCCAAGCTGTCGAAAAATTCCGCGGCCTCGGCATAATTGCCCGAAGCGTTGCGGCGATACCCTTCCGCCAACACCGTCTGCGGATCGAGCGCGGCCGCCTGCATTCGCGCGAAGGCTGCGCCATTGCCGCTGCCCGTGCTGACGATGTCCAGCGTGCCGGGCACGGTCCGTCCCAGCATCACGGTCCGCAGCCCAAGGTCGAGCGCGCTGGCATAGGGCGCGTACCCTTGCGCCGCATAAACTGTCTGGCCGCGCGGCACCGTCATGATGCGATAGACCCCCGCCGCCCCGTTGCAGTTGCGGACGGTTGCAGGACCGACATCGGGCAGGGTCACGCCGCCGGGCGCGCTGCAATTGACCGCTGCGCCGCGGGAGGCAGCCAGCCTTTCCAGCAAGGCGTCTTCGCCTCCCTCACCATCCCGGCGCAACGCATAAATCTGGCCTACGGGAAGCGCGGCGTCACGGCAGACGACCGACCATGCGCGGTCGAACATGGTGCGGGCGGCAGAATCGCCATTGGCGCTTTGCGCCTGGCACAGGGCGCCGCCGCCACTGCCGATGCGAAAACTGTCCTGCAACAACGGCCGACCGCCGCCGCCCTGCGCGGACAGCATGGACGACAGGCCCAGAACAGTCAGTCCGGCCAACATGCGACCGATTTTCTCTACAGAGATCAAGGCTTTTCCCCCCGCCTCGCCGGATGTGTCCGTGCGAGCCCCCTAGGCGCGACCCAGCGCGCTCTTCATAGCGCCATGCCTGTCCGCCGCAAGGTCAAACAGCCTGACCGACATTAGGCTCGACCTGTCCCGGCCGCTACGTCTCAGCCATCAACGAGGACACGCGTCAGGCGATCGTCTGCCTCGACGAAAGTCCCGCCGCGTCGCGCAGCGCTGCGAGGTCGGGAATGCGCAGCCATTTGGATTGCAGTTCCACCAGGCCGCGGGACCGCATCGCCTGCAACGTCCGGTTCACATGCACAGGGGTCAGGCCGGTCATGTCGGCAATCTCCATCTGCGTGAGCGGCATGGCGCATTGCTGGCCATAGCTGAGGCCAGACGCGTGCATACGCTCGAACAATTCGAGCAACAGATGGGCAAGCCGTTCCAGCGCAGTCTTTCGCCCCAAAGTCACCAGCCAGTTGGCCTGGCGTTCAATAATATCGGTCAGATTTTTCCAACAGGCCCGCTCGCTTTCCCTGGGCAACCCGCCATGGGCTGAGCAGGGTAGGCAAGTCGCGCGGACATTAGTCAACGCCACGATCGGCTGCGTTGGACGCGTGCCCAGTGCCCAGTGCGGCTCACAAATATCCCCCGGCAGAAAAAGCCCGGTGATCTGCCTGCGTCCGTCCGGCAAAAGCCTGTACCGACAAGCCCAGCCTTCATCGATCTGGAAGATCGCTTCAGGCTGTTCATCCTCGCGCGCCAGGAATTGATGTGGGCGGAAATGGCAATGCGATTCGCTGACGGCGAACTGGCCAGACATGGGCTCCTCCTCCTGGACGCCCCCCTCACAACCATCATAACTGACCCAGCTCAGCCTTTATTTACCCATGTTGGGCTGGCCGGAACATCGCGGCGAAGCGAGGCATCAGGCCGACAGGATTTGCGCCCGTTAAGCCTCGCTTCAGCAATTTGGCCTATTTGTTATTCGGCTTGTTCTTACCCGCCAGGAAGCCTGCGGCGTCGAGATCAACCTTCATTTCACGATCCCACAGCCGCAGTTGCCCGCATAGCGCCAGGAACGGGGCGACATCGTCCGGCCCTTCCAGCCGGACCAGCCCTTCATCCATGTCCGCTTCGCTTATGCCCGCGCGGTCGATCAGCGGCAGGGCGTCATCGACATAGGCGATGAACTTGCAATGGGCATAGGCATCGTTGACGAAATCCTTCGCTGCCTTGTCCTGCATCAACTGCGCCGCACCGTCGGGCGAGAGGACGAGCGCTATCGCATCGTAAAGGACGGACGGCCCTCCGTCGATTTTCTGCTTGCCCTCAACGGTCGTACCGTCGTCCAGCATCGCGCCAGCGACCTTAGGGGCGATGATCTCATAGACCGCGCCCAGCTGCTTCACTTCCGTGACCAGCGCCTTGACCAATGCGGCCGGCGCGCCATCGCTGACCAAGATACCGAGCTTGCGGCCGGTAAAGCTGTCCGGGCCATTGCGAACGATGCTGAGCGCGTCTGACGGCGGCAGGTCGGTGCGGGGCGTGGCGGCGGCAGGCGCAGGATCTGGCAGTTTCGGCAGACCCAATCCGCCTGCAACGATTGTCGCCAGCCCTTCGTCGATGTTGCGCAGATGCGCCACCATCCTCTGCCTGATGTCGATCCGTTCGCATTTCGACAATTCGAACACCAGCGCGTCGCCGATATGCTTCTGTTCGATCGGCGTCTGGCTAATGAAAAATTGGCGTGCCTGACTATAATGATCGTTGAAGCTGGGCGAGCGCATCTGCAGCTTCGGCCCCGCCTCGCCCGCAGCGAAATGGCGATAGCCGCGTTCAGGGGATTCGCGCGGCCCGCCCCAGCTGTTGGGCTCGTAATTCACCCGGCCCTTGGGATTGGTCATCGCCATATGGCCATCCTGCTGGAAATTATGCACGGGGCAGCCGCGCGGCGCGTTGATCGGGATGTGCGTGAAGTTGGGAGACCCGAGCCGCTTCAATTGCGTGTCGAGATAGGAGAAATTGCGTCCCTGAAGCAGCGGATCGTTGGAAAAGCCGATGCCCGGAACGACATTTTGCGTGCAGAAAGCGACCTGTTCCGTTTCGGCGAAGAAATTTTCGACCCGCGCGTCGAGAACGAAGCTGCCAATAATCCGCACCGGCACCTGTTCCTCCGGGATGATCTTGGTCGGATCAAGCACATCGAATTCGAACGTGTCAGCAAAATCCTCGTCAAAAATCTGGACGCCCAAGTCCCATTCCGGCGGGCTGCCAAGGTCTATCGCATCCCACAGGTCGCGGCGGTGGAAATCGGGATCGGCGCCATTGATCTTCACCGCCTCGTTCCACATCACAGACTGCAGGCCCTGCTTGGGCTTGAAGTGGAATTTGACGAAGGTCCCCTTCCCTTCGGCATTGATCAGGCGAAAACTGTGGACGCCGAACCCTTCCATGAAGCGGAAGGAGCGCGGGATCGCACGATCCGACATGACCCACATGATCATGTGCATCGATTCCGGCGTCAGGCTGATGAAGTCCCAAAAATTGTCATGGGCTGTCTGGGCCTGGGGAAATCCACGATCGGGCGTGGGCTTTGCCGCATGGATCAGGTCGGGAAACTTGATGGCGTCCTGAATGAAGAAGACGGGGATGTTGTTGCCGACAATATCCCAATTGCCTTCCTTGGTATAGAATTTGGCCGCAAACCCCCGAACGTCGCGCGCCAGGTCGAACGACCCCTTGCTACCCGCGACTGTCGAGAAGCGAACGAACATGGGCGTATGCTCGCCCACTTCGGTCAGCACCTTGGCGGTGGTGAATTCTTCCAGGCTCTCGTTCAGGGTAAAGGTGCCGTGCACGCCAAAGCCGCGCGCGTGAACGACGCGTTCGGGGATACGTTCATGGTCGAAATGGAAGATCTTTTCGCGGAAGTGGAAATCTTCCAGCAGCGTCGGCCCACGTTCACCGACCCGCAGGCTGTTCTGGTCGTCGGCGATGGGCACGCCCTGCTGCGTGGTCAGCACATCGCCAGACGAACCGGCGACTTGGTGCAGTTCCCCGCCAGCCCCTGTCCTGGTTTCGAATTCGCGGGCGGCGTTTTTCGCGCCTTTGTCCTCACCGATCTTCCGGGCCATGCAAGCTCTCCTGATGCAGATGGTTTCAGCGTAGGGAAGGCTTCCCTGCTCACAGCCACAGACCCGCCAGACCCCCTTCCGGTTCCTGCTCCCGCCAATCGCAGAGCAATGAATATGGTGGTCAGTAATGCAGGTTATGAACTTTCCCCGCGCCCGCCCGGAACATCATTTTCCAAAAGTCGCTCTTACCATGAGAGGAGTCACCTGCAGGAAAGTGTATCGCCATGGCCAGCCTGGACATTCGACCCACATATGAAGACAGGGCGCCGCCCATCCCCCGCGATATCAAGCATGTGTCGCTGACCTCGGACCTGGAGGTGCAATATTGGTCCCAGCGCCTGCAGGCGTCTCGAAGCCTGCTGGAAGAAGCGGTCGATAGGGTCGGTCACAACGTCAACGCGGTAGCCGATTTCCTCGACCAAAACCGCTGACGGGCCAATCGCCGCACTCAGCTTTCCAGCATCTCGCGGATGCGAGCGGCCAGGCTCTCTATCTGGAACGGCTTGGTGATCATCTGCATGTTATGCGACAGAAATCCACCACGCACCGTCGCGCTTTCGGCATAGCCAGTCACGAACAGGACGGGCAGGTCCGGCAGATATTCGCGCGCGATCTCGGCCAGTTGCCGTCCATTCATTCCCGGCAGCCCGACATCGGAAATCATCAGGTCAAATCGCTGGCCGGACTCCAATATGCGAACCGCCTGCTGCCCATCGGCCGCCTCTGTCGTCTTGTAGCCTAGTTCTTCCAGCACATCCCGCACCAGCAAGCGTACGGACTCATCATCTTCGACCAGCATCACCGATTGCCCGTCGCCATGATGTATGGGCGCGCTTTCCGCCGGCTCGACTTCAGGTTGCGTCTGCGCCACCGGCAGGAAGAGCTTGACGGAAGTGCCGGTGCCCTGCGTCGAATGGATGCGCACAAGCCCGTTCGACTGTTTCGCAAAGCCATAGACCATCGACAGCCCTAGGCCGGTGCCCTGCCCGATCGGCTTGGTCGTGAAAAACGGGTCGAACACCTTATCGAGCGTCGCGGCGTCCATGCCGACGCCCGTATCGGAGACGGCTACCACGACGTAGCGGCCCGGCGCTACGCCGGGATTTTGCAGACAAAAAGCGGCGTCCAGCTCCTGTTCCCGGCAAGATAGGGTCAGCCGACCGCCATCCGGCATCGCATCGCGGGCGTTGATCGCCAGGTTGATGATCGCGCTTTCCAGCTGGTTGGCATCGACAAGGGCAGGCGGCAGTGGCTTGTCCGAAACAATCTCCACCGCGATCGTTTCGCTCATCGTCCGGCGCAGCAGATCCTCCAGCGAATGAAGCAGGTTGCAGATATCGGTCGGCTTGCTGTCCAGCGATTGCCGCCGCGAAAAGGCGAGCAACCGCGCAGTCAGCGCAGCCGCGCGCTGCGCGGAGCTGCTGGCCGCGTCCATGAACCGGTCAAGATCCTCCAGGCGGCCGCTGGCGATGCGCCGCTTCATGATGTCGAGGGCACCGATGATGCCCGTCAGCATATTGTTGAAATCATGCGCAATGCCGCCGGTCAACTGGCCGACCGCTTCCATCTTCTGCGCCTGGCGCAATGCTTCTTCGGCGCGGGCGCGTTCTTCCCCTTCTGCCTTCAGCCGTGCCAGCGCCTCGCGCAATTCTTGCGTCCTGGCGTCCACCTCCTGCTCCAGCCGCTGCGCGGCTTGCGTCAACGCCTGCTGCCCGCGCTTCTGTTCGTCGATATCGACAATCACGGAAATGGCTCCGGTCACCGCACCATCGCCATCGAGCAGCGGGACGCCGCTCACGCGCGTCCAGACAGGTTCGCCCTTGGGAGGATGATGCAGGAACTCCACGCCTGTTACCCGTTCACCCTTCAGCGCCCGCACCGCCACGAAGCGGTCACGGGTTATGCGGCGGCCGTCTTCGTCATACCCCTCCCATTGGTGCTCCGCATCGGGCAGGCGCGCCGGGATTTCGCCGCCTGGCAGAAAA
Organism: Sphingobium sp. MI1205; assembly: GCF_001563285.1. Lineage (NCBI taxonomy): Bacteria > Pseudomonadati > Pseudomonadota > Alphaproteobacteria > Sphingomonadales > Sphingobiaceae > Sphingobium > Sphingobium sp. MI1205. Next base: position 8,139 of record NZ_CP005189.1, on the reverse strand, counting down.
CGGCGATAGGCCGGATTGGACAGCAATGTGCTCCCGTCGCCCGCCACGAAGGCGACGCCGATGGGAAGATGTTCAAGCAGCGCGTTCAGCCGGCTGCGTTCTGCATGCAGGGCGGCCAGTTGATCGCGGATCTGCAATTGCTTTTGCCGCGCCCGCATCGCCGAAGCGACCGCGCTGACGAGCGATTCCCCGCTCACCGGCCGTTCCAGCAGGATCACGCTCAAGGCATTGTCGGGCAACCGCCGCCGCACAGCTTCGCTCGACACCATGCGGCCCGCCTGCCGACCGGCCAGCAGGATGAAGGGCACATCCGACCAGGCAGGCTGCGCATCCAGCGCGCGGTGGAGCGGCCCAAGGTCGGCAAGCAGCGCCTCCTCAGTGACCAGTACGACGCCCGCCTGTTCGTCGATCGCCTCCGCGACTTCGATCAGTGTCGGGCAGACGAGCACCCGGTGCCCTTCCCCGCGCAGCAGCAAGGCGGCGCTTTCCGCGTCGCTGCCATAGGGTGCGCTGACAAGGACCCGGAGACCTGCGGTTGCCGCCTTATGCACGGCTCGGCCGGTCCTCCATCAGCGGCGTCGTCGAGCCAAGATATTCCGGCGTTCCGGTCAACACCCCCCTGAAATCGGAAAGTGGCGCGCCGACGCGAATGCCCTGCGCATCGATGCGTAATTCGCGAATGGCATCCTCATGGGCGCCGCTGCGATTCTTGACCACCGACAAAGCCTTGCGGATGCGTCCCCCCGCTTCAAAGAAACGCAGCATGATGACGACGTCGGCAATGTAGGACACGTTGAGACCATTCGTGCTCATCGTGCCGAAAAATCCCTGTTGCGGATTTACCAGCAGGGTGAGGACGCCACGGTGGCTCAGGTACGATAGCAATTCATGCAGTTGCAGGATCAACTGCTGTTCCTCCTGCATAGCGGCGACATAGCCGTTGAGGCTGTCGATCAGGATCATGCGGACGCCGCGTCCTTCCACCTCATTACGCACCATGGACGCAAATTCGCCCGGTGCGATTTCGGCAGGATCGATCTGCCGGATCACCATGCGGCCTTCGTCCATAAGGGCCTGAAGATCGATGCCCAACTGCTGCGCGCGCCCGATCAGCGTGCCGATGCGCTCGTCAAACTGATAGATGACGACATTTTCGCCCCGTTCACAGGCTGCGATCAGATATTGCAGCGCGAGCGTCGTCTTTCCCGATCCGGCCGGACCAGTGATAAGGGTGCTGGTGCCGCGTGTCGGCCCTCCGCCCAATATCGCGTCCAGTTCCGGGATCCTGCTGGGAACCGGCTCCCCCATAAAGGCCGATAGGCTGCGCTCCGCCACAAGCCGGGGGAAGATATCGATGCCGCCCTTGCGGATGATCATGTCATGATAGCCTGCGACGAATGCGACGCCGCGCATCTTCTGAATCTGCATCCGCCGCCGCGCCGCGCCGAAATCCAGAGTCAGCCGCTCCAGCGTTATGACGCCGTGGCACAGGCTATGCAGATGATTGTCGCGAATGCCGGAACCGCCTGTCAGGTCATCGACCAGCAGGACGGTTGTGTCGATCCGCGCGAAAAACTGTTTCAGGAACAGCAGTTGCCGCCGATAGCGCAGCGGATCCTGCGCCAGCAGTCGCAATTCGGACAGGCTGTCGAACACGATCCGCTTGGGCTTCACGCGTCCCACTTCCTCGCGGATCAGGTCGATAATCCCGCCGAGTTCCATTTCCCAGCTATGCAGGATGGATTGATCGCGGCCCATGCCCAGCACCGAGTCTGCGGAGGCAAGCTCGAACAGGTTCACCCCAGCGAGATTCCATCCGTGCGAGGCTGCGACGACCGACAATTCTTCACTGGTTTCCGACAGCGTGACATAGAGGACCGGCTCACCGGCCTTGACGCCTTCCAGCAGGAACTGGAGAGCCAGGGTCGTCTTGCCCGAACCCGGCGCGCCCTCGACCAGATATAGACGTTTTGCGGGCAGTCCCCCGCCCAATATGGAGTTCAGCCCCCCGTTACCCGTTGAAATGCGATCGACAATTTCGCTCATTCAGCCGCATCTCCTTCAGCGCGGCCGTTACCATATGGGTCAAAATCGCAAAATCCATTGCGTTTCATGACCCTGAAGTAACGTGCCGCATCGCTTTTCATCCGGGGATAACGCCTTGCCATCGCCGACAGTTGCATGGCGGTCGAGGCGGGCATATCGGCCTGCCTTGCTTGAGAGTAAGCGTGCGATGCCTGATAGACGCTCAGTGCCGGGTGATTTCCGGCGCTTGGACATAGGGCATGCCTTCAGGCTCGATCGTCGTGGGATGACGATCCTGCATAGCCGCTGCGTCATGCCACGCGCCGTCTCTTCGCGATCCGAGGGTGCGGCGAACGGGGAAAGCGCTGCCGGTTTTCCGGTCGAGCGCCCGGGCGACCAGCGCATCAATGATCGTTGCGCCAGCCACAAAGGCAATCGCCCCCCATATGGCGCGGCGGCGTGGGGCATTACGGGCGGCAAGGCCAAGGGCAGCGAGATCCATCGCATCGCCCGCTACCCGGTTCCAGACCAGTGTCGAATGGGCGGGAGCGGCAAGGATGCCTGCGCCCGCCAGCATTTCCCGCGCGCCAAAGGCCCGCAATGTCGCACGCCCTGCGCGATGATCGTTACCAAGCGCACGCGCGATGCGACGCGTGGCGGCGATTTCCGCCACGCCAATGGCAATCGAAAATAGACCAAGGCCAATACTGGCACGCCGGACATCCATGATCGGTCCTCCTATGCTGCGTTCCTCGCAGCTAACGGACCGGGCGGGGGTGCGTTCCCAGCGTGGCGCGAGTCCTGCATTAGCCGCGCCGGAGCGAGGGGAGATGACGGCGGCCAGCCGCTCCCGCAGCTTTGTTGCGGCCGACGCAGGAGCGCGGCATATCAGCAGCATATTATCTTCGACCGGACCGAATCTGTCGGCCTTCAACCCTGGAATATTCCGTGACCCAATCGACCGACCTCGCCATCCGCCTGCGCCGGGCAACATTCAATCGCGCGCTGGCCGAATGCGACTTGAACGCCATCGGTCCCCTGCTGGCGCGGGACGCGATCCTTGTCACGGGCAGCGACAGCGCGGTGATTTCCGGTCGGAAGGCGCAACTGCTGGCCTGGAAGCGGGAATTTGCAGCGCCCGACCACACCATCTACACCCGCACGCCGACCAGCATTCTCCCCTCCCCCGTCGAGCCGATCGCCCTTGAACAGGGGGAATGGGCGGGCGTGTCGGCCGGAATGGCATCGCCGGTCGCGTCGGGAGCCTATAGCGCGAAATGGCGCAAGATCGGCGCGGACTGGGTTATCGAGGCTGAAATTTTCGTGACGCTTGCCTGAAATGGCGTCCGAGACGTGCTGGCCCGGCGGACCGGGCCAGCACGTCATTCATCGCCCAAGCGCCTTGGCCATGATCCGGCCAAGTCTTTCCGCAAAGGCGCGCGGATCGGCGGGCAATTCTCCATCAGCAATGCGGGCTTCATCCAGCAGCAGCCGGGCGGCATCCTCGCGCAATGCAGGATCATCCCGCAACTCGCTCAGCTTCGCGATAAGGCCGTGCCGGGGGTTGAGTTCCAGCACGGGAGCCGCTGCCCCGCCTCCGCGCCCAGTAGCCGCCAGCAGCTTTTCCAGCTGTCTGTCCATGCCATGTTCCGCCGCGACAAGGCAGACAGGGCTTTCGGTCAAACGCTCCGAAGCGCGGACGTCGGACACTTCGTCCTTCAGCAAACCCTTGGCGAAGGCAATGAAATCGCTGACCTCTTCCGACGCGGCAGGCGGGGCCGTTTCTCCTTCGGCAGGCGGGATCAGGCTAAGGTCGATAAGGCCCTGCGTCACTGATTTGAACGGCTTGCCGTCATAATCGACGCCGGCGGTGACCCAGAAGCTGTCCACCTGATCGGTCAGCAGAAGAACCTCGATGCCACGGGCACGGAAACCTTCGAGTTGTGGAGAAGAGGCGAGGCGGTCCAGATCGGAACCGGTGGCATAATAGATTGCCGTCTGGTTCTCCTTCATCCCCTCGGCATAGTCCTTGAGCGAGCGCCAACCTTCTCCAGACACGGTCGATTTGAAGCGCGCGAGGCCGAGCAATTGCTCCCGCCGGGCATAATCTTCGTACAGCCCCTCCTTCAACACGGCGCCGAAATTATCCCAGAATTTGATATAAGCATCGCCGTCCTTGGCGGACAACTTTTCCAGTTCGGTAAGAACGCGGTTGCTCACCCCCTTCTGGATGGCAGCCAGAACGGGGCTCTGCTGGATCATCTCACGCGAGACGTTGAGCGGCAAATCGCTGGAATCGACGAGGCCGCGAACGAAGCGCAGGTAACGCGGCAGGATCTCGGCCTCGTCGGTGATGAAAACGCGGCGCACATAGAGCTTCATCCGGCCCGTCCGGTCGGGATCGAACAGGTCGAAAGGCTTCATTTCAGGGATGAAGGCCAGCACCGCATATTCGTGCAGCCCCTCCGCCCGATAATGCAGCGTCAGCGCGGGCTGGTCGAACTGCCCCGCGACGCTGCGATAGAAATCGGTATAGTCTTCTTCGCTGATCTCGCTCTTGGGCTTGGTCCAGAGCGCCGCGCCGTCCGCGATCTGCTCAGCTTCTGCATCGGGCTTTTCCTTGAGGAAGATCGGCACCGGCACATGGCCCGACTGATCCCTGATGAGCTGCTGGGTGCGGTAGCGTTCGGTATAGGAGGACGCATCCTCCTTAAGATGCAGGATCACGCAAGTGCCATGTGGGGGCGCTTGCGCAGCATCAGCGGACCGAACGGTATAGGTGCCGAGGCCATCGGAAGACCAGCGCGCGGCCTGATCGGAACCCGCGCGGCGCGAAAATACGTCCACGCGATCGGCGACCATGAAGGCTGAATAGAAACCGACTCCGAACTGGCCGATAAGCTGTGTCCCTTCCGCTTCCTTGGCCGTCGCGATGCGATCCATGAAGGCTTTGGTGCCCGAGCGCGCGATCGTGCCAAGCGCCTCCACCAGTTCCGCCTCGCTCATGCCGATGCCATTATCCTCGACGATGATCTGGCGTGCATCAGGATCCAGGGTGACCGTGACCCTGGCGCTGTCACTGCCCGTCAGCGTGGGATCGTTCAGGCTTTCATAGCGAAGCTTTTCGCAAGCATCGGCAGCGTTGGAGATGAGTTCGCGCAGGAACACATCCTTGTCCGAATAGACCGAATGCACCATCATGTGCAGCAATTTGGCTACATCAGCCTCAAAGGAACGGGTTTCCGCAGCAACGTCGGTCGGGTTCGTCATGGCGTCTTTCATGCCCTCCACTAAAATTTGACCGCCGGACAGATGGCGCGGCGGACCTCTGCTTTCAAGCGGGACTGGAATTCCGCCAACCGTTGGATCGGTATGCCCCCTCCGGGGCTTTAAGCCCAAGGGCAAGAGAGCGCTCGCGTACAAAAAGAGGGTACAACCAACCTATCTGTTTAGTTACATTCAATAACGCGCTAAGGCAGGGGAATGCTGGACTTTCCCTCCTCTGCCGGTGAAGCACTTCTACTGCTCGGGCGCCTTGATGGACGGCTTGCAAACAGCCCTGCCGCCGACATCTGGCTTGCTAGGGCGAGGCTCAAGGGCGCGGCCACGTTGGCGACTGCCGCTTCCGTCCCGATCGGGGTCAAGGACTTGCAGGACTGGATTTGCGGGCGGACGCCGCCACCCCGCCACAGCGAAGGGTTGAATGACCCCTTGTCGATCGCGGCGCTGGTCCATTTTGCCCTGTCTGCGACGGAAAGCAGCCGCGATCCCATCGCTAAGGCGACGCTTAACGTATCGCGGCGGCTGCTGGACGATCGCAAGGAAGCGGAAGTATGGGCGCCAGAGGACCTGATACGCTTTGGACCGGCCTGGCGGACCGTCCAGGCGCTGATCGAAGCCCCCTACCCCAACACGAGCCTGGAAGGCGTTGCGGAGCGGTTTATCGCCGCGCGAGAGGGTCTGGCGGCGCCCATCAGCGGCGGACAATTGCTCACAACGGCCGATGGGCGGCAGTTACGCCTTGATCCCCGCCGATCGGATCTGGGTTGGATCGTGGCGGCGCATCTGCCGGCTGCCTTCGAAGCGGCGGGCCTGACATTGCGGCGTTTGCCGTCTTTTGTCGATATGCCTCGCTTCCCTGGTGCTGACGTCGGCGTCCTGACGATGCAGCTGACAGCGATGATCGAACGGCAAGCCAAGGCGGGTCTGGCCGACCTAGATCGCCTCGAGGGACGGCTGAGGAAACTGCCGCAGGAGTTGCAGGTCACGAAACGGAGCAAAGCACCGCTGCTGATGCGGCTTGGCCTTGCCTATCCGGGACTAAGCAAAGTGGCTGTCGCGCGGCTTCTGGGCATTTCGCATCAAGGCGCGACGAAGTTGATCGCGCAAGTCGAGCATGCGACGGGCGATCTGCTGTCGGCTCGTGGGATTTAGGGAGACAAAGCCGCTTGTCTGTCCTCCATCTTCCTTTTTTCCAAAATGACGATCGCACTGGTTATAAGGTTTCTTAGGAAGTTAAGGAGTTAACGCATTTTACGGCTCGAATATTCGGCTGGAATGCGCGAGTCGCGCACAAAGCGGCGTTCCTGGAGGATCGTATCTTCGTTCCCGAAGTGTCGTGACCTCCGTTCCTGATATGTCGGGAATCTGTTCCCGAAGGTGCGTGGAGCGTTCCTGGAATGTCGAAGGTCGCCCTGAAGCACGGAATGAGTGGGGCCAGTTGAATCAGTTCAACCAATGCGCTCGGGAATGTCGTTCAAAAGCTGTGGATTAATTTTACGCGGAACGCGGCTGTCTCTGACTTCGCCTTCAGCACAGCTCCGCAACCGACACTTCGGGAACGCCCGATGCATAAAGGCGCTGTTCTCGTCAAATAGATGGCGGATGGCCCGACGGTGGAGACCGTCAAAGACGGTGGCGGTTCTTCTCGTGAAACCGACGGACAAAGCCGATGAATGCTTTCTGGTAATTGACGGGCGTCCGCGTGGAATCTCCGTTCAGCCAGTTGCGAAAGTCTTGATGCAACGACTGATAGTCCCAGCCCGGGCATTCAGCGCGCAGAGTTGCGAGCGTGGCGTCGGTAAGTTCGCCGGCGCTCGCCTTGGTCGATAGTCCCACTACGGTCCTGCGGATCACATCGCGGGCATCGAATTGCGGCTCGGTCTGATCGATTGAGGCGGAGCGGGCTGAAACTGGTTCAGCTGTGGTCGCATTTGCAAGGGCAGAGCCATTATTCTTCCCTGCCGCGCTCGGCTTCGCGGCGGTCGGCTGTGCATCCGCCGCCCGCCGACGCATGCGGAGAGCGGGTTCACGCTTTCCCTCGGGCTGTTCGAGCAGCAGCGTATAGCCGGGCAACGGGTCGCGCTCGGCGATCTTGGCAATCTCGAACTTGAAGCGGCGGTACGCGCCTTCCGCTCCGGACTTTTCAAACAGCGTAGGCATGGAGATGGCAAACCCCCCCTCCCCTGCCCCGCCCGCATGCTTGCGCGCAACTTTGTACAGCCAACGCTCGCGCCCGCCGGTCAGGTCGAAATAGGCGCGGTCGATGGACAGGACGCCGCCCTGCATCAGCACGCCCTCATAGAACCAGTTTGAAAGCTCTATCGTCATGCCGCGAGAACGCTCCGTGCGCTCATCGACAAGTTGGGTCCAGCCATCCAGCCAGCTGAAAGTGGCTTCGCGGCGATTTTCCGCCCGGATGTTCGTCTTTATCGTGGTCGAGACAAGCCGGTCGAGTGACTGGCCCAGCAGTTCGTAGGCGCGCCCCGTGGTGGGTCGATGAATGGCACGCAGCAGGTCATAGGGCATGAGGTGCAACTTGCGCGGTACATCGTTGACACCGCGTCGAGCCATGTCGGCCAGAATGGAGGCGCAATAGATGAGGATGTCAGCATCCCATATCGTGGCCATGCCATAATCGGGATTGGCCGACACATGGACCCATGCCTTGCCATCGGGCGATGTGTAATCGATCGGCTTTACCCGCTTGGACTTGGCAAGGCTGAAGAAGGGGCGCTCCATCATCTCGCGCTGGTCGCGCAGCGGCATGTCCGCAATATAGGGGAGAAACAGCTCGAACTGGTCGTTAAGCTCGGTTCTGCCGGTACGGTTCAT